>CACXIM010000096.1 GCA_902767725.1 uncultured Bacteroidia bacterium
CCTTTGCTGCTGACCGCCCGACAGCTGCTGCGGGAAGTGCGAGGCGCGGTGCTTGATGGCCATGCGCGTCATGATGTCCTCGACGCGCTGCTTGCGCTCGGCGGCGGGGATGTTCATGTAGCGCAATGGCAGCTCGATGTTTTCAAACACATTGAGTTCGTCGATGAGGTTGAAGCTCTGGAACACGAAGCCGATGTTGCCCTTGCGGAACTGGGTGCGGTCCTTCTCCTTGAGGTCGCCGACCTGATGGCCGAGGAGCTCGTAACGGCCTTCGGTGGGGTTGTCCAAGAGGCCGAGGATGTTGAGCAAGGTGGACTTGCCGCAGCCCGAAGGCCCCATGATGGCGACAAACTCGCCGTCGTTGATTTCGCTTTAATGGTTAAACTTTTATTTTGTTGATTTGTTGTTTGTCGTTTTGAGATTCCCTTCGGGAATGGAGTTTCATTTGTCCGTTATACAGCGGCGGCAAGAACAAGTTGTCTATTTGTAGCGCCAAAGGCCGCCGCGGTTAGCAACAACTCCCGACCTCCATTCCCCGCAGGGGAATCTCCTAAATCAAAACACCAGCACCTCCGATTCTCCAAAGTTGTCGTAAGAAGAAGTAATCACCTTCTCGCCAGCTTCCAGGCCTTCGACAACCTCGTAATACTGCGGGTTTTGCCGCCCAATCTTGATGTCGCGCTTGGTGGCCTTGCTGCCGTCGGAAGAGAGGACATAAATCCACTTACCGCCCGTCTTTTGGTAGAAGGCGCCACGCGGGATGAGCACCGCCTCCACGGGCTGACCGAGTTGCAGGTTGAGGTAATAGGTCTGGCCGCTGCGGATGTTCTCGGGCTGCTGCTCCATAAACTTGAAGTCGGCCTTGAACTTGCCATCGCGCACCTCGGGATACACCTTGCGGATCTGCGCCTGATACCGCTCACTCTGCCGTTCAAAGGTGGCCTCCAAGCCAGGCGTGATGCGATCGATGTAATGCTCATCGATCTGGGCCTCAATCTTGTAACTGTCGAGGTTGTTGATTTGCCCAATCTTGGAGCCTGCGCCCACCGACTGGCCCAACACCACATCCAAGAGGCCCAACTCGCCGTCGATGGGTGCCTTGATGGTCAGGTTTTCCTTGCGCTTGCGGATCATCATCATGTTGACGCGCATGTTCTCGAGGCTTTCGCGCATACGGTCGATTTCCACCGAGCGGTGGAGGCTGTCCTGCTTGGCGCGATTCTCCACCAGCTTCAGACGGCTGTTCGAGAGCGTGAAGTCCTCCTCGGCCTTTAGGTAGTCCTCGCGGGCGATGAGGCCATCGTCGTAGAGCGACTTCTGCGCCTCGTAGGTGCGGCGGTTGCGCTGCACCTCCATCTGCAGCTGCAGTTTCTCCTGCTCCAAGCTCAACTTCTGCTGTTCCATCTGAATCATGGTGTTGCGCAGGATGTTCTCCTTTTCGGCAAGGTCGGCCTCGGAAGAAAGGATTTGCATGTCGAGGTTTTCGTTGCTCAAAATGAGGATAACATCGCCGGCCTTGACGCGGCTGCCTTCCTCGGTGACGATCTGCTGCACCACGCCACCCTCCAACGGGCTGATTTGGATGGTCGTCATGGGCGCGACTTGTCCGCTGATGCGGATGTAGTCGTTGAACTCGCCCGAGGTGACGGTGCTCACGGTGATGTTGTCCGCGTCGATGCGGAGTTTCTTCGAGTCGTCCCTGAAGATAAGCCAGAGGATGAAGACGAGGAGCAACGCCCCGCCCCAGAACGGTAGCGCCTTCTTGGTGAATGCGCGGCGAATGCCTTTTTTCTGTTCGATTTTACGATCCATTGAGTGTTCCATATTCGTAGAGTTATTTAATTGTTTATTTCTTTGGTCACAAAACCTGCAAAACCCTCAAAACCTTTTTTCTTGGCTGGGGAAAGCGGCCCCTCATTCCGAACTTGATTCGGAACGGCCCGCTTTCCGGCGGCAACGCGGTTGCGTGCCGCCACACGCTTTTCTTTGGACTTTATCTGTATGTTTTGTCGGTTTTGTGATAATAATCAATTGTTCTTCAAAGATTTAACAGGATTCATTCGGGCAACGCGGTTGCTGCTCATGACGACCACGGCGGTCACGATAAGCAAGACCGTCACCGCGCCGATGATGAAATAAAGCGGCGAGAGACCTATGCGCATGGCGAATAACTCTAACCATTTGTCGGCGAGGAAATAGGCTATCGCCACACCGATTAAGGCAGCAATCACCGCCAGTTTCAGCACATCCGCTACGAACATCTTGATGATTTCGCCCGCCACCGCACCGTTCACCTTGCGAATGGCCACTTCCTTGCTGCGGCGGTTGGCCTCATCGCGCACAAAACCTATCAGACCAAACAAGGCAATCGCCAAAGCAAACAAGGCACCTATAATGAATGTGCGCCGCATCTGATATAGGTGGGTGTACTCCTTCTTGACCAATTCGGTGTAAGGCGTCACCTCGACATTGTTCCGCTCGGGCAGACATTCCTCGATGACCGCCTTCACCTTGGCGATGGCTTCGGGATTCACCTCGCGCACTTTTACCACCAAGGTGTTCATCGCCCTCGACCAGTCTTCGGAGCCATAGTTCCAATCCATGTTCCAACAGAAGCGGATGCTCGCGCGGTCGTCGTTGCCCAACATCGAGCCGATGACATAATCTTCATAAACGCCACAAATGGTGTAAACATCATCGTCGCCATCGCTGTGCTCCGAAATCAGGATGTCCTTGCCCACTGCTCCGTCGCTCCAGTCGGCATAAAGGTTCATCTCCTTCACGAAACTTTGGCTCACGGCCACATCCTTCGGCTTTGAAGGCGCTTTGCCCTCTGTCAAGCGGAAGCCCATCAGGTCGAAGAAGCCCTCCGTCGCCATGTATTGGTCACACACGCCCATCAGATACTTTGTTGGGTTGTCGGGCAGCATAATGTTATTCCCCGACGACTTGTACAAAGGGATGCAATAGGTCAGTTCGGCGGCTTCCACCTCGGGATATTGCCGCAGTTTCTCCGTAATCAGTATCAATTTGTCCTTATCTGCGCCTCCCAACGGGGAATACAACAAATGCTCATATTCGTAGCCCAAGTCAGCATTCAACGCCCTGTCATATTGTCCGTCGGCCACGAGAACCATAGGTAGCAGGATGGCATTGATGCCAATCTGCAACATCAGCAACGAGAGTTTCCAACGGCGCTTGTTTTCCTTGTAACCGCTGAAGGCCGTTGAAACGGGAATCCTGACGAACATCATCGCGGGGATGAGAGCAGAGACCAGGAAGATGAAAGCGATGATGCCGACAAGCACCCAACGGGTTTGCGGCACCATAAGGCTGGCAACTGGCACGCCCAACAGCGACTCGATGACCCCGTTGAAAGCCCATATCACCAAGGCTGCAACCGCCAACGAAGCCAGCAAATTCAAAGCCGTTTCTTTGATGAGCATTCCGTAGATGCTGCCTGCGCTGGCACCATAGCACTTCCTGACACCCATTTCCTTGGAACGGCGCACCACATCCGAAACGGCCATCAGCAGGTAGTTGAGCACCGAGACCAAAAGCAGCAAGGAAGCCACCACCGTAAGAATCAGCACATAGTTTCTGATAGTAGGCTCGTGGCGGTGCATGGTGGCAAGAGGGGTCAGCGTGTACCAAATCGTGGAGCCGTCGCGTTCCAATTCCTCCAAAGGCTGGTGAGCCTCCTGCATCTTGCGGATGGCATCCTTCAGACTATTGGGATCCACATTGGGTGCCAGTTTGACAAAGCCGCGATAGCGGTCGTTGCCTAGCCAATTGTTGATGCTCCACTCACCGAAGGCAGCGATGGTCGTCACAATGTCGCATTGTACGCTGCCATTCTCTGGGAAATCTTCAAAAACACCCACCACGGTCAGTCTTGTTTTCGGTCCCCAAACTTCACTATAGATTTGTTTGCCTATGGCCTCATTCACGCCACCCAACTTCTCCGCAAAACTACGGCTGACGGCAATGTCGCCATTGTATTGTTGCAAAGCCTGCATCGGATTGCCTGCAAGGAATTCGCGGTCAAAAAAGTCGAAAAAGCAGGTGTCGGCACCTATGCATAGGCCAGTGACAAGGTTGTCGTTTTCGTCATAAAGGTTACCGTTGTGCAGGTTGGAATAGCGTGTAGCGGCTTCCACTCCAGGCACCTCCGCCTTGAAACCCGGCGCAATGCCTCCCGAAGTGCCCCAAAAATCATTGGGGTCGCCACCTTCTTGGAAGATGATGTTTTCCGTAATCATATAGATGCGGTCCACATCCTTGTAGAAACTGTCGTACGACAGTTCGAAGCACACCTTGGCAATCAGCACGATGCCAATGGCGAGACCTATGCCTAACGATAGGATTTTGATTAATTTGTCGGAGATGCAATTCATTGTTGATTGTTGTTTGTTTAATCGTTGGTCACAAAACCTGCAAAACCCTCAAAACCTTTTTTCTCGGCAGGGGAAAGCGGCCCCTCATTCCGAACTTGATTCGGAACGGCCCGCTTTCCGGCGGCAACGCGGTTGCGTGCCGCCACACGCTTTTCTTTGGACTTTATCTATACGGTGTACCGCTATAATAAGTTACAACGCTGCACTTGATAAAGTATTGAAGCCTAGCATTTAATTGTTCCGCAAGGGCATTGAGGTAGTTGTTTGAGGCCGTCTGATACTCGATGGACGAAATCAAGCCTTGCTCGAAACGCTTGGTGTTCAGCGCGAAGGCCTCTTGCTGCAATTCAGCGCGGGTGGCGGCTTGGCGCAGGGCGTCGGCACTGCCGTCGCGGTCGGCGATGGCGCGGCACACCTCGGCCTCCACCGTTTGGAGCGCCTGCTCGTAGTCGGCCTGGGCACGGTCATAGGCATTCTTCCGCTTTGCTATGTTGGAATGGCTGGAGAGGCGGTCGAAGATGGGGATGCTCAACGAGAGCTGCACATACTCGCCGCCGTTGTTCTTCAACTGCTCGAAATAGGGCGTGGGCACATAGCCCTCCATGCCTGGATAGGTGAAGTAACTCGACGACCAGCCGCTATAGAGCGAGAGGCGGGGCAGCAACTGCCAACGGGCTGTCTTGAGGGCAAGGCGGGCGTTTTTCATCGTGCCTTCAGCCAAAAGGACGGAAGGCATGTTGGTTTTGGCAAATTCTACCATTTGGGAAATGTTTTCAGTCCCCGTTGTAGGGCTATCTAATCCCCCTGCCCCCTTTGGAAGGGGGATTTGTGGCAGCCCTACAATTTTCAACGGTTTTTCAATCGGCCAAAACATCACATCCTTCAGGGAGATGATGGCATTGTTGAGATTGTTCCGACAGGTGGTCAGCAGGTATTGCCGCTCGGCGAGGTCGCTCTGCATCTGCACCACATCGGCATGGGATTTCTGCCCCAGTTGTTCCTGCCTTGTGACCAGTTGCACGGATTTTTCCGCTGTGGCCAGTTGTCCTTCCAGGGCTTTCTCCAACTCGGTGTAGTAAAGCACATTGCAGTAGGCCTCCATGGTGGCGAGACAAATCTGGTCTTCGGTTTGTTGTTCCTTCGTCAAGCCCATCATTTGCGCCGTCTTGGTGATTTTCAGGTTGTTGACCGCCTGGAATCCATTGAAGAGGTTGATGCCCGCCGAGAGACTGTAACCATTGTGGAACGAGGTTGTCCTGATGTAGGTGTTGGTCTCGGGGTCGATGCTGCGGCCAAAGTTGGAATAGGCGTATGTGCCTCCCTCAATCGTAGGCGTGAAGGCAGCAAGAATGGCATCGCGGCGGTCGATCTGTGCATCACGGTTGTCGGCTTGGGCAATGCGCATCTTGGTGGAATGCTCCACGGCATAGCGCATGCAGGCTTTGAGGTCCATGGCGACGGTGTCCTGGGCCTTGGCACTGGTCAAGGCTCCAACGGACATCATCAAAATGAGAAAGGTATGTTTTGCTATCATATTACACGTAGTTTTCTACGTGCCAATAGAAAACATATCTCATGCCAAAAATCTAACTATTTGAAAATCAAATATTTAAAATTTATGATTCAATACAAAGTGTAACATTTTTTTACAGTGGTGTAACAAAACTTTACAGTGTAAAGTGGACTTCTATTCAAAAAGAAGTTGCCTTTTTCGGATTTTTTCTATTTTTGTTGCGATTAAAAAACTCCAACAAAACATCAACATCATGAAAAAAACTCTGATTATCGCCCTCGCGGGCATGATGCTGTTCGCTTTCACACAGTGCGGCGGCGGCAAAAATGAAAACAAAGAAGACAAAGCGAAAACCGAAACAAAATCCGCAAAAGCATCCAAGCAATTCACGGAAATGAAGGAAGCTTATGACGAGATTGAGAAGATGATCAATGACACCAAGGACTGCGAAGAGCTGAAAGAAGCGGCCTTTGCTGTGGCGCTTGGAGCCCTTGCCATCGAACTGAGTGGCGACGAATACACCGCTGAAGATAAGATGACCGAAAAAGAAAAGGAACAATTCAACAAGATCATCGAGGACCTCAGCGATAAAACGCAAAAGAAAGCCGAACAACTTGGATGCGACCTTAGCCTAGACGAGTAAAGCATCAAGCAGCCCAAAACGCGGCTGGTCACACCTCGTGGCCAGCCGTCTTTGTTTTGTTGCCTTCATCGACAACGCACGACACCGTCATGTCGCCCGTCACATTCACAACGGTGCGCAACATATCCAAGGGCCTATCGATGCCCAAGATGAGCGCCAAACCTTCAATCGGAATACCGACCGAATCAAGCACAATCATCAACATGACGATAGAGCCTCCAGGGATGCCTGGCGTGCCTATCGACGAGATGGTAGCCGTGGCCAAAATGAGCAACATCTGCCCGAAGGTCAAGTCCAAGCCCAAGACCTGCGCCAAGAACACCGCTGCCACCGCTTGATAGCAACTCGTGCCGTCCATGTTGATGGTCACACCCACGGGCAACACAAACGACGACACCTCCTCAGAGACGCCTAAATGCTTTTGAGTGCGTTCCATCGTTAAGGGCAGCGTTGCAGCACTCGAACTGGTGGTAAAGGCCAGCATCTGTACGGGTGCTGCTGCCTTAAAGAACTGCTTCATCGTCCGCTTGCCGAAAACCCGCATGATGATGGGATACACCAGCAAGATGATGACAGCCAAAGCAAGCACCACCGTCAGGGCATACAAACCCAAAGCGGAGAAGATGCCTACATCGCCCGCATAGTCCACGATTAAGGCAGCCATTAAAGCAAAGACACCAACTGGTGCAAAGGCCATGATAAAGTCGATGATTTTAAGCAAGACGAGATTCAGCTGCTGGAAGAAGCGCACCAGTGAGGGCACTTTTGATGGGCCCACGACAATCAACGCCACGCCAAAGAGCAAGGCGAAGAAGATGATTTGCAACATCTTGGAGTTATCACCCAAAGCCTTGAAGAGGTTTTCGGGCACCATGTCGACTACAAACTGCAAAGGCGACTCATCCTTCACCTGCTGCATCTGCACCTCGCGCTCCACTACGGTCTGCTGGTAACGCTCCATGAACTCCGTCTGCCGGTCTTTCGGGAAGACCTTTCCCGGCTTGATGACGCTGACCATACCTAAGCCTATGCTCACAGCCAATATGGTAGTACAGACATAGATCAGAATGGTTTTCAATCCGATGCGCGACAGGTTGCGGATGTCCTTCAAGTTGACGACACCCAAGATGAGCGACACCAACACCAACGGCACGGCAATCAGCTTGAGCAGGCGCATGAAGATGGTGCCCCAAGGCGCAACCCAGTCGTGCACAAAGCCTTCCCAATGCAAGGCCAAGGCCAGGAAGCCGAAGCCCAGACCCAAGCCCATGCCCAACAAGATCTTGGCATAGAGTGGTACGCGTTTCCTATGTGTCTCTCCCCTAGTCAATCAAGTTGATTTTTTGTGTCGCCACGCCGTCTTCGGTAACGATGCGGACGACATAAATGCCTTTGGGATAGCCTTCCAAGTTCAGTTCCACCTTATTCGAATTGATTTTCCTATCCTCCAGCATCTCTCCTTTGATGCCCAGCAGTGTCACCTGCTGGATAGGTTGTGATGCCTCTATACGGACAACGTCAGTGGCCGGATTGGGATAAACTTCAAGACCAATTTCAGCGTTCTCCTCTACCCCGACACCAGAGAAACAGGCCTCCAACTGACGGGATTCGTATGCATAAAACCCATATTCAAGATTGTTGCTCACAGTCACCCCGTTTTCTCTCCATCCCAAAAAAGATTCACCTGGATTTGGAATGGCCTTTAATAAAACATATTTTCCCTCCTCGTAAAATCCGTCACCTTCCACAGTGCCCGCTCCAGAGATCCGCACACTCATATTCACCAACGAAATCGTACACACTTCAGAAAGAGAGGATTCCACTCCATTGAAACAGGCCTTCAACTGATAGCGTTGAGTACCGGCAGAAAGATTTCTGTCAATATACGGACACTCATGAATACCATCAGCAATGACCGTTCCGTTTCTCAACACTTTATAAACAAAAGGACAATCCGAAAGATCAACTGCCAGCCTCCAACAGACATGGTCACTCGCCATAGACTCCCACGAAGAAAAATCCGAACTGATATAGCAAGCATCTTCCAAACCAGGTCCGTCATAACTACAATAGGTCACGGGGTATGGAATGGAGGCAGGGGCAGACATCACCACCCACAAATCTTTGGTGCAGTCCAACAAAAAGGGCTCATCCAAATAAAACGACTGGGTCCCTCCTTCCGTAATGGTGAAGGACTGTTGGGTTATTATCTCCGTCACACCAAAATGATTACCTTTACAAAGATACGCCGTGTATATTCCTGGATATCTAAAATATCCTTCCACCAAATCAACACCCAAACCCTCATGTTGGGCAATCATGCCAGTTGGATAACGCTGTGCCCAATAAGTGGTCGATTCACCGCCATAGCCATAGCTATCATTTTCATAGCCAGTATTTTTATAATAAAGGCTACCCATCACCGATGTCGGATTGTTCCAATACAGATCAAGTGCATTATCTTCAACAAAAGCCATTAATCCCGTAGGAGTCGATACCTGTATCGTTACCAAGGCTTCAGCCACATTGGACCTTCGTGAGCGATCGCCCGAATTAGAGACTCCCCTCACAAAATAACGATGACGTCCAAAGACTACGGATGGATCTGTATAGGTCAATCCCGTGACGTGACCGGCAATCAGCTCGCCATCACGATAAACCTTATAATACGATGCACCTGAAGCGGCATTCCAACGCAGTTGAACATCACTACCGCTGACAATGGCCAATAAGTTGAACGGAGCACTCACCGACACCTGCAATGGCTCTATACCTTTAATAACATAGTTATTCACGTTATAACTCTCCCCTTGATAAGGATTAAGACCACCAATCGCATAATAGCCATTATTTTGGCCATTCCATCCCCAATTAAAATGGAAAAAGTCCCTGCTGTCATAACCATCACAGATGAAGGCATGGGCTGAAGCTCGGTCTTGGCCCGCATAAAACATAGGTCTTGATGCATCAAGCTCTTCTTTCAACATCGACTTCCATGTTGCATCCGTATAGCCATTGTTTTTGTGGATTATTGAAATCGCAGACGAATAGCCAAAGTAACTGGTCATGGCGTCAAGAACTTTACTGGCCGGAGCACTGCTACCGTCAGTTCCATAATTCATATCGACAGCCACTCCACAATGATAGAGCAAGGTCCCAAGCGCCTGTTGCACTGCCGATGGACTATCTGATGTCGCCCCATTGGGCATATTATCCCAGTCATACGTCTCGCTTCCAAAATTGGCGGAAAGCAATCCGTATGTGGGATGAGAATAAGAATGATAACCCGTTCCATGATTGGGATACTCCCAATACCTCATGATTTGAGCCATAGCTGTCGCCACACATCCCGTAACGCAACCGTTAGGACAATAGAGATTGTAAGGTTCACGCTGCCCCCACTGACTGAAAATCAAAGGTTTCACTTCTGAACGGTTCAATTCCGGGCCCACAGTTCCCTGTTCGAGATCCGACCATGCCCGTCGCACCTCTTCCGTCACCTCAATCCCATGTTCCTTCAACAACCGAATCTCCTGATCATAGGAACGGATCCAGTCCAAGGTGTTCTCTGAAACATCCAATGAGAAAGGATTTTCAAAGGAATAAGCCAACAAGGGGAAAGCGCTGTCATCAGCCGACAACAG
>CACXIM010000097.1 GCA_902767725.1 uncultured Bacteroidia bacterium
CGGGATCATGCAGCGGTTGAGGCTGAGGTCGCGGTTCTCGAGTTTCTTCATGTAACGCATCATGTCGGTCTCGCTGCGGTACTTGAAGAACATCGGGGCTTGCATGAACTTGGAGGTACGCTGCATCTCGGCGGGGATGCCGCTGAACTTCTGGCAGTTCGGGTCGCAGACGAGTTCCTCGTGTTGCTTGCCAAGGGCTTCGGCGACGACTTGGCCAATCTCGTTGATGTCCTCACGAGCCGTGGTCTCATCGAGGCTGATGCCGAAGTGCTGCTTGTCGATGATGCGGAAGTTCATGCCGTGTTTCTCGGCGGCTTCCTTCACCTTGCAGGTGCAAGCGCCTTCGGGCAGTTCGAACAACAGCGTGTCGAAGAAGTATTTGTTGAGCTGCTTCACGCCGAGCTTGGCCAACTCAGAGGTCAGCTTGCCGGCGAGGCAGTTGATATGATGTGCGATTTCAATCAAGCCCTCGGGACCATGATACAAGGCGTAGAAGCCCGACATGATGGCGAGCAAAGCCTGAGCCGTGCAGATGTTGGACGTGGCTTTTTCGCGCTTGATGTGCTGCTCGCGGGTCTGCAGAGCCAGACGGAAAGCAGGATTGCCAAGAGCATCGACGGAGATACCGATGATACGGCCAGGCATCTCACGCTTGTAGGCTTCGGTGGTGGCGAAGTAACCGGCATGAGGACCGCCGAATCCCATCGGCAGACCGAAACGCTGGTTGGAGCCCAAGACCACATCGGCACCCCATTCGCCGGGAGGCGTGATGAGGGTGAGGCTGAGTAGGTCGGCGGCGACAGCCACTTGCATACCTTTCTCTTTCCAAGCGGCAACCTTGGCGCGGTTGTCGACAATCTCACCAAATTGGTTGGGGCATTGGAGCAGGATGCCGAAATATGCTTCACTGCAATCAAACTTGTCAACTTCGTCCACCACGACCTCGATGCCTTGGAAGTGGGCGCGGGTCTTAATGACTTCGATGGTCTGCGGGAACACGTCGTTGGCGACGAAGAACTTCTTCACGCCAGCCTTCACCTGGGCGCGGCTGCGGGCGTGCCAGAACATCAGCATGGCCTCGGCGGCGGCGGTGCCTTCGTCGAGCAGGCTGGCGTTGGCCAACGGCAGGGCGGTGAGGTCGCTGATGACGGTCTGGAAGTTCACAAGGGCTTCGAGACGGCCTTGTGAGATCTCAGCTTGGTAGGGAGTATAAGAGGTGTACCAACCCGGGTTCTCAAGGATGTTGCGCATAATGACGCCAGGGGTGATGGTGTTGTAGTAGCCCAAGCCGATGTAGCTACGGAACTGCTTGTTCTTGGCACCCAAGGCCTTGAGGTGGCTGATGACTTCGTACTCGCTCATGCCTTCGCCGATGTTGAGGTCTTTCGGCAGACGGATCTCGGGAGCGATGATTTCGTCGACAAGTTGTTCTTGCGATGCGACGCCGATGACCTTGAGCATCTTTTCAGCATCCGATGCGGTGGGGCCGTTGTGGCGTTTGATGAAGTTGTTTCTGATCATATTTAAAATGTTTAAGTTGTTGTTTTTCTATTAATTAAAGCTTACAGCCGTCAGCTTTCAGCGGTCAGCATTTTGCTGATGGCTGATGGCTGAATGCTGATAGCCAAATTATTATGGTATCTCTTTTAGTTTGCTCTTCAAGTCGTTGACGGTGTTGATGGACTCCAAGTCGGAGGCAGGAATCTTATGCAGCTTGCCTGACCATTCCTTGAACGAACTGAAGTCTTTCAAAATGGTTAGTCGCAGGTATTCATATTCTTCACCTTCCACCTTGTTTTTGTTTTCCTTGTAAAGGTTGTCGTAGGGATCCATCTTGATGGTGCGTTCGTGAATCAAGGTCCAGAATGCTTGCTTGAATTGTGCATTGGGATCGTCGGCAGCGGGTTGTGGCACTTCCTTCACGGTGTCTTTCTTTGCAGTCGTGTCAAGGATGACATTTTCGTCTTTTTCTGCAGGCTTTGCAGTGTCGCTGGCCGAGGCTAATGTGTCATTAATTTTAGCAGCTTGGGGTTGCTCGTTGTCCTTCTTTGACCCATTCATGACAGCGGTGGGTTCCTGCGTCTTGACGGGCTTGGGCTTGTTGAATACATTGAACGCCAGAATGGCCACTACAGTAAGTATGGCGATGATGCCCAAGGCGAGTAAAAACTTCCAAAGGTTAGATCTCAGAATATCGTTAAAGGGCTCTTTCTCATACTCTGCGATGAGCTTGCCGTCGTAAATCTGGTTATTTGCGTCTGGGTCGAACCGAAAACCTTTAAAGGTGTAGCCTTTCGGTGGAATGATATAGTCCTTAACGTCGCGTCCGTCCTCGTAAATCGAGTAGGGACAGCCATCCATCTTCTTCCCTCTTCCTGGATCGATACTAAAGCGTCTCTCCTTAAAAAACTCTGCCATTTCTTGGTTATTTTCGGATTAGTTCAACACTTTGTTCATTGAAATGAAGTCGGGGTAGGCGAGCTGTTGTCCATTGATGCTGACGTAAGGCTTCACCTTCAGTCCCACATTGACAGGGTCGCTGCTGGCGCCGGCAAGTTTGAAGGCTAGGTTAAGGATGGCATCGGCAGACTCGCCGCTGAACAGTTGGAATAGGTCGGTAGTGATGGGAATAGAAACCACGCTGTTCGAATTGGCCCCAACGCTGACGCTTTTGTTTAAAGTGGTACTGATGACTTCCTTGCCATTAAGGCTGACGACATAATCCATCTTAGACATTGAGGCAGGGATAGTATTGGGGTTGTTGACCCCCACATTGACGTCGAAGGTAACGGGGAGCTTTTTGCTCATGATGGCATTGGTGAGGCTGAGGAGTTGTGCGGCATTGAGGTCACTCTTCGACATGCCTTTGCTCAGGTTGACGCCAAGCATCTGAATATTATTGACGCTATCGAAGTTGAATTTGCAGTTGGCGAAGTTGGCCATTTGTGCCACTTGGGTGAGCACATCACATGAGGCTAATCCCATCGTGACAAATAGGATAATAAGGGTTTTCTTAAATGTTGACATATTGCTTATAGTTTTGATTTTCAATATTTTGGAAATAGAAACAAAAGGTTTTGTCGAGTCTGCTCGTTATTGGCTCTACAAAGGTGCAATAATACAAAAAAAGTCGGACATGTTGCCCGACTTTTAGGAATTAATTTTCACGCATTATTCCTCTCCGCGGCGTGAGGCACGTTTGCGCTCCAGCTCGTCGAGGATGATCTTGCGCAGACGCAGGCTCTTGGGCGTCACCTCAAGGTATTCGTCGTCGCGGATGTACTCCATGTATTCCTCCAACGAAAAACGCACCGGCGGGATGAGACGGATGGCCTCGTCGCTACCCGATGCACGCACGTTGGTGAGGTGCTTGGTCTTGCACACGTTGATGACGATGTCGTTCGAACGCGTGTTCTCGCCGATGACCTCGCCGGCATAAACGTCTTCGTTGGGATTGACGAAGAAGATGCCACGGTCTTGCAGCTTCCAGATGGCGTAGGGAATGGCTTGGCCCGTCTCCATCGAGATTAAGGCGCCGGTGTTGCGGCTGGGCATCTCGCCCTTCCAAGGCTCGTAGTCCTTGAAGCGGTGCGATACGATGGCTTCACCCTCGGTGACGGTCAACAGCGTGTTTCTCAAACCGATGAGACCGCGCGACGGGATGTCGAAATCGAGGCACATGCGGTCGCCCTTGGGCTCCATCTGGGTCATCTCACCCTTGCGGGCGCTGACCTGCTCGATGACACGACCAGAAAAGTCTTCAGGAACGAGGACAGTGAGGCATTCGATAGGCTCGCATTTCACGTCGTCGATGTATTTCACGATGACCTTGGGTTGACCGAGTTGGAATTCATAGCCCTCGCGGCGCATGGTCTCGACGAGGATGCTGAGGTGCAAGATGCCACGACCATAAACCATCAATGAATCAGGCGAATCGGTGTCTTCCACCTTAAGGGCGAGATTCTTCTCGGTCTCCTTGTAGAGGCGTTCGCGCAGGTGACGCGAGGTGACGTATTTGCCTTCCTTGCCGAAGAACGGCGAGTTGTTGATGGTGAACAGCATGCTCATCGTGGGCTCGTCCACGTGGATGGGCGGCAGCGGCTCGGGGTTCTCGTAGTCGGCCACGGTGTCGCCAATCTCGAAGTCGTCGATGCCCATCAGCGCGATGATGTCGCCAGCCTCGACGGGTTTCTTGGTGCGTTCCTTGCCCAGACCTTCAAAAGTGTAGAGTTCCTTGATGGTGGAGCGGGTGACGGAGCCGTCGCGTTTCACCAACGAGACGTTCTGTCCAGCCTGCAGGGTGCCACGCTTCAGACGACCCACAGCGATACGGCCCACGTAGGAACTGTAGTCCAACGAGGTGATGAGCATCTGCGGCGTGCCTTCCTCGAACTTCGCAGGCGGGATGGTGTCGATGATGACGTCTAGAAGGTAGGAAACATTGTCGGTGACATGCTCCCAGTGGTCCGACATCCAGCCTTGCTTCGACGAGCCGTAGACGGTGGGGAAGTCCAGCTGATCTTCGGTGGCGCCGAGGTTGAACATCAGGTCGAAGACAGCCTCTTGCACCTCGTCGGGACGGCAGTTAGGTTTATCCACTTTGTTGATGACCACGATGGGCTTCAGTCCCAACTCGATGGCCTTCTGCAGCACGAAGCGGGTCTGCGGCATGGGGCCTTCGAAAGCGTCGACCAAAAGCAAAACGCCGTCGGCCATGTTGAGCACGCGCTCCACCTCACCACCAAAATCAGCGTGGCCAGGAGTGTCGATGATATTGATTTTGACGTCTTTATAGCGAACTGACACATTCTTTGAAAGAATGGTGATGCCGCGCTCGCGTTCAAGGTCGTTGTTGTCCAAAATGAGTTGGCCAGGGGCTTCGTCCGATTCCTTGAAGAGTTGGGATTGGTAAAGGATACGGTCCACGAGGGTGGTCTTACCATGGTCAACGTGGGCAATAATTGCTATATTTCTGATATTCTGCATTTTAGTAAAAATTGCTGCAATATTTGAAGGTGCAAAATTACAAAATTTCAGATTTTATTCTTAACTTTGCCACAAAGAATTCTCGAATACCCATAATTATGAATAAAAAACGTACACTGGCAAGCATGGTGACCGTTATCATCCTTGCCACAATTCCGATGAACCTGAGTGCTCAACAAGAAGAAATGAAAATCTGGTGGGAAGGATTTCACGACGAAAGCAAAAATGTCGATCTCATAAAGCAGCGTATGCAGAACCTAATGGATGCGCGAAAGGAAAACCTTCGCACGTTGCCCCTCAGCGAGCTTATTGAAGATGCACAGTATTGGTGGAGCGGTCAGCAACTCTATGTCTTGGGATATGGTGAAACTGATAACATTCGTCCGTTTGTTCCTTTCTCGACACTTCCCGACCCACAGCCACTCTACACTCTCATCTGTAAAAAAGGCAAGAACGGCACGACGGTGACGTTTAAGGATCATGCTGGCTGGAAAGTAGCCATGCAGCAGGTAGGACCATGGCGCGTGCTGGTGTTCCGAGATGGAACAGGCGCGGTCAAGGACTGCTATATTGGCACCACTTGGGACGATGTAACGAACTACAGGAATGTGCAGAACTTGTCGATGCACGACCTCTACGACGGTGTATATGAAATGAAAGACGGAACAAAAGTCGTGTTTGGTCCAGTCATGGAACACTACAAAGACCT
>CACXIM010000098.1 GCA_902767725.1 uncultured Bacteroidia bacterium
CCCAGCAGGTGTTGATAACGCCCAAAGCACCGTTTTTGTAACCGTCGCGGCAAAGGTTGCTGATGTTCTTTCTGAACTCGTAATGCTTGGGCCAAACCCGTTCCGAAAGGCTCACGCCAGGCGCGACGAAAAAACTCCGCCCCGATTCTTTGTAAGGTTTCAGGAAGTCGTCGAAATCGTTTTTGCCCACATAACTCCACGCGATGAGGAAGATGTCTTTGTCCAGATTGTCAAGGATTTCAGGGTGCTGGTCGGCAATGTCGCCCCACATCATCACACGCTTGCGGTAGGGGCGAAGCATCCGATTGACGCGATTAATGTGCTGGTAATAAACCTTTTCCGCTCCAATGGAATCGACGTATGCCTTGGCATAACCTTGACCGAGGCTCTCGGTCTCGTCACAATTGATGTTGAAATAGGGCGATTTATAGGCTTTTGCAACTTCACGGAGATGGTCTTCAAGAAATTTGTAGGTTTCCTCCTTGGCGGGATTGAGGTTCCATTTCGTGTCGGCCAAATGGCTGTAGAACGGGTTGCACAAAATCTCCTCGAAATGTCCAAAACATTGCTGGTTTCCAATGATTTGGATATGATAAGGCCGACAAAAATCTTCCAATTCTTTGATTTCTTCAGCGGTAAAGGCGTCAGAGGGCGCGATGTCGGGATGACATTTGGTCTTGAAGGTGTGCTCGGTATAGAGCGAGAATGCATTCATTTTGCATTCAGCCATTTGTGGGATGAGGCGTTTCAAATACTCCATACTGACGATGGGGCCACGGCTGATGTCGTCTTGCCAAGCACGGACCTTGAAGTTGGGCCAGTCGGAGACCGTCATGCATGGGATGACGATGGTGCCGCTGGGGCTTTTCAGATAGGCGTAGCGGTAGAGTTGTTTCAAGCTCTGTGTGGCATAAAAGAGTCCGGTGTTGGTGGTGGCCTCAAGGCGGATGAAATTGTTGTTGACCGTCAGGCGGTAGGCTTGGTCCTCGTTTTCGCTCACGCCGAGGTGATCGGTCTTGATAAGCTCGATGAAACGCATGCCCTTGATGACACCGCGCGAAAACTGCACCTTCTTGCCACTGATTTGGTCCAAATCGTTGCGAAACATCGTGACAATCTGGTTGATTTCGGCATCGGAGGCATCGTAGGTGAGGACGACGTTGTCGTCCCATGTGAAATATCCCTCTGTGAATTCAACTTGTTGCGGGGTAGGGAGGATATGGGTGTTTTGCGCGAAGGCGCATAGACTGAAAAGGCAAAGGATGATTAAGAATCGGGCTCTCATAGTTGGAAAATTTCTGCAAAGATAAGAACAAAACTGCTATATTTGCCACAAAATTAACTACGTTGAATTGGAAATTTCTAGGACTATGATTAGATTGGAAATCTGTGCCAACGGCATCAAGTCGTTGCAGAACGCGATGGACGGCTGCGCCCAGTGCGTGGAGTTGTGCGAGTGCCTCGAAGTGGGCGGTGTGACGCCTTCGTTCGGCACTTTGGCGAAGGCCATCGATATTTCGTTTATCCCTATGCGCGTGCTCATTCGTCCGCGACCGGGCAACTACATCTACGACGAGGAAGAAGTCGAGATGATGAAAACCGACATCATGCTCTGCAAGAAACTCGGCTTCGAGGGTGTGGTCATAGGTGCCTTGAATGACAAGGGAGAGCTTGACGTTGAGACGATTAAGGCCTTGATGGGCGCTGGCGAAGGACTGAAATTTACCTTCCACCGCGCCATCGATGCCTGCGTGAAGCCTTTCGAGGCGGTTGAACAACTGATAGAACTCGGTTTCGACAAAATCCTGACTTCGGGCGGCAAGCCCACAGCCTTGGAAGGCGTCCCGATGATTGCGGAGATGCAGCTACGCTATGGCGACAAAATCGGCATCATGCCTGGCGGCGGCATCAACCTTGGCAATGTGAAGGAGATTCTTGACATGACGGGTGCCGTGCATTGTCACGCCTCGTTAGGCCATTGGGTGCCGCGTTTCAACGAGAAACTCTATCCCAACCAAAAGGACAACACGGGCGCCACGATGGTCTGGACCGAGTCGAACCGCGATTTGATTTACGAGATGGAAAAGATGCTGAACCCGTTTTAATTCATCACAAAACCCACAAAACAAGCAAAACTTCTATTGTTGTGTTAGCGGCGCGCAACCGCGTCGCCGCTGGAAAGCAGGCCGGTTGGCTGCTTTCCATCCAATTGAAAAAGGTTGTATGGGCTTTGCTGGTTTTGTGACAAAAAAAGACAAGCAATGAAAAAAGTGTTGTTTTATTTCTTGGCATTGGCGGTTTTGGTTGGCTGCCAGCAGGTCGAAAGGCCCAACGTCGTTGCGCAACTCCTCAACCAAGGCTGGACGCTCACGGGCGACACCTTAGATATTATTATGAAGGTCGATGTGCCCTCGGTGGTGCAGCAGAGCCTTTATGAAAAAGGCCTGATCCCGCATCCTTACCTTGGCACGGTGGAAAACGACCTGCTGTGGATTTCCGACCATCCGTGGGACTATACCTTGTGTTTCGATGTGGATAAGGAATTGCTTGAAAAACAGGTGGTTGAGCTGGAATTTGAAGGCATCGATACATACGCCGAAGTGAAATTGAACGGTGAAAACCTATTTTTCGCCGACAACCAATTCCGCATTTGGAAACACGATGTGAAAGACTTGCTGAAAAAGAGAGACAACCTTTTGGAAGTGCATTTCCCTCGTTACGATAGCATACAATTGGCTTTGTATGAGCAACATAAACCTCAACTGCCTGAAAAATACGCTGTTTCGCGCAAGGCTCCTTACCAGCACGGCTGGGACTGGGCACCGAAATACAAGAACGTGGGCATCTGGAAACGGGTGGAATTGTTGGGTTGGTCTGATGCGAAATTGCAGAACGCTTATGTTGTCACGGAAAATGTTGATAACAAGATGGCTACGATGCGTTTGTGCCTTGATGTGGAAAGTGAGGCTGAAGGAAATTACGTGGTGGAAGTTTATGTCAATGGTGAGAAAAACAACCAGAAAACCATACACCTTAGTGGCGGTTCCCAAAACGAAATCCTGGGCTTTGAAATCGTTAATCCTGAGTTGTGGTGGCCCAATGAGATGGGCGAACAACCGCTTTATGTCTTTGATGTGCTACTGAAAGAAGGAGATAAGGTATTGGATTCCAGGAAAATACGGTCTGGTATTCGCACCTTCGAGATGGTCGATGAGCCCGACAGCATCGGGCGGGCGTTTTATTTCAAGGTGAACGGTGTACCGATGTATGCCAAAGGCGCCAACTACGTCCCCGAGGAGATGATTGAGACCTGGATTGATGTTGACCATACGATTCAACTCTTGGAGCAAGCCAAAGATGCCCATTTCAATATGCTACGTGTGTGGGGTGGCGGCATTTATCCTTCCGACGACTTTTTCACACTGTGTGACAAACTCGGCATCTTGGTTTGGGAAGACTTTATGTATGCCGGCACGATGTATCCCTATGACGAGGCTTTCCTCGAAAACGCCCGAATTGAGGCGGAGGAGCAGGTGAAGCGCTTGGCTTCGCATCCGTCGTTGGCCTTGTGGTGCGGCGGCAACGAAATTTCGGAGGGCTACTACAACTGGGGCTGGCAGCAGTCTTTGGGTTGGAGCGAAGAAGACGACAAAGCCATTAAGGCAGGATACGACCAACTCTTTGAAACCATATTACCAGAAGCGGTGGCCTTGTACGACGGCACGCGTCCCTATTGGCCCAGCTCGCCTTCGAAAGGCTGGGGCCGTCCCGAAAGCCTGACCGAAGGCGACGTGCATTATTGGGGCGTTTGGTGGGGTGAGTTGCCTTACGAGGTCTATCGCGAGAAGGTGGGCCGCTTCAACAGCGAGTACGGCTACCAAAGCTATCCCGATTACCAAACTTTGCTGAAAATCGCGGAAGGCGAGGAGCTGAGCAAGGATGCCGAGGTGATTGCGGCGCACCAAAAACACGCCCGTGGAACACGCCAAATCGATGACTTTATCAAACGATATTACCCCAATGTCCAGCCGAAGGACTTTGAGGAATATGTGCATCTGAGCCAACTTTCGCAAGCCTACGGAATGGAAATTGCCATCGAGGCGCACCGCACGGCGAAGCCTTACAACATGGGCACGCTCTATTGGCAACTCAACGATGCTTGGCCCGTGACTTCGTGGTCGTCCATCGACTACTACGGCAACCCCAAGGTGTTCCACGAAAGACTAAAGACCCTTTACGCGCCCGTGCTTTTAAGTCTCGACAAGAAAGACTATGGCGTTTTCGTCACGTCCGACTTACTGCGCAACATTGATGGCACTCTGACGGTCACGGTATGCGATTTTGAAGACCTTAAATATGACGAGCTCGAAGACCTCCCAAAGTTTGAACAAAAAGTGAAGGTGAAGTTGGATGCCAACGAGAATCGTAAATACACTGTTGAAGGCTTAAACGAATACTTGCGCAACCATGACTTGCAAAAGGTTTACGTGAAACTTGAACTAACCGAAGGCGACACCCTCACCGCAGAGCGCAAATGCTATTTTTCTGCTTTTTTTGAGTGAGGGCTGTAACTTTTTTGTTGTTTCTCCGTATTACGGTTGTTGACGCGAGACTATGAGACGCGAGACACGTGATGGGTATAGTCCCGAAGTCTCGAAGTCCCGAAGTCTCGAGTCAAAAAGAGAAACAACAAACATTAAAACACCAATAAAATGAAAACAAGATTATTTTTCGCAGCCATGCTGCTGCTGGCCTTCGGAACAGTGAAGGCGCAAGACACCGTGACTGCTGCACCAAAACAGCAAGATCCGGCAATTATAATGAGGAATATGCCTGACATGTCGCAACTCCCCGAGTTGTTGCGTGAATTGGGAGTGAACCTTCAAATGCTGACCGACTCGGTCGATTGGAGGAGCTTTGAGGAGGATATGGAGAAATGGGGCGCAGAAATGGAAGAATGGGGCCGCAAAATGGAGAAGTGGGGAGAGGAGTTTGAGAAAAAATATGATATGCCGGACAACTATCGTCCTGCAAAAAAAGATGATTCCCAAGTTCGCGTTATTCGGGTAACGGGTTCGGGCGATGTCGTTATCAGCCAGACTCCAGGACAATTTTCGTTGAAGAAAGAAGGCAAGATAGTCTCCGACAACCGTACGGAGTCGGGAATGCTCCTTCTTTCCAGTTCAGACGACTATGAAGTTGAAGTCTCACAACTTGAGAACATCCAATTGCTTTCGTCGGGCGATGTTGTCTGCAAGAACACCATAAAAGGCGACTATATCAATGTCTATAATGGTGGATCGGGCGACATGATTATGAAGTTGGATTACGATACCGTCCATGTTGTCCTGAATGGTTCGGGAGATATCGTTCTTCAGGGTAGATGCAATGTGTTGGAAACCATACTGCTTGGAAGCGGTGACTTGAATGTCGACGGTTTGACTGTTGTGAAATCGAATGTAGTGGAGAAATCATCGTCAAAGGAAGGCAAATCCAAAAACAGACGTCCTGAGAAGAAGAACCTCCTTTTTGATGCCAGTTGGAACGGTTTTGAAGCTGGCTTGAACATGCTCTTCAATACGCCAGCCGATGTCGTGAATACCAAC
>CACXIM010000099.1 GCA_902767725.1 uncultured Bacteroidia bacterium
ATACTGAATTATGGTCATATTATGCTGTTTATTTAGGCGAGAATCATGAGTTTGACCATGAAAGCCTGTTTTTCTACGATGAAAGAGGCAACTGCATAGCACATATTCAGTGGATGCCCGGCAATAGTTCGGAGTATTATTTCAATGTGTATAGGTATGAGTATTACGAGTAAGTGTTAATGAAGATTGTTGATTTTGAAAGATTTTTGGAAGATTTCTTGCCGAAGGCAATACAAAAAATAAAGACACAATGAAAATCCTCTCAGTCAATCAAATCCGCGAAGCGGACAAATACACGATAGAGAACGAACCTATTGAGTCCGTCGACTTGATGGAGCGGGCGGCAACGAAAGTCTTTGAGTGGCTCTACCGCCGTACGCCGCGCGACAAGACCATCAAGATCTTCTGCGGCATGGGCAACAACGGCGGCGACGGCCTCGTGGTGGCCCGACTGCTCAACGAGCAGGAGATTGTCCCGCAAGTGTTTATGGTGCGCTACTCCGACCGCATGAGTCACGACTGCGAGGTGAACTACTACCGCCTCGTGAACGAGACCAAGGTGCCGATGTTCGACATCCTCACCGAGGACGACTTCCCGAAAGTTGATGCCAGCGATGTGGTGGTCGACGCCATCTTCGGCTCGGGCCTCAACCGTCCGCCGCAGGGCATGACCGCCGACCTTATTGCCTACCTCAACCAAAGCAAGGCCATTCGCGTGGCCATCGACATTCCTTCGGGTCTTTTCGCCGACCAGCCCAGCGCCTTGGGCTTCATTTTCAAGGCCGACTATACGCTGACCTTCCAAAACCCCAAGTTGGCTTTCCTGCTGCCCGAGAATGACCCGTATGTGGGTCGCTTCGAGGTCTTGGACATCGGCCTGCACCCGCGCGAAGCCGATACTGCACAACCGCACGAAATACTCCCATAAAGGCACATACGGTCATGCCTTGCTGATTGCTGGCTCCGAAGGCAAGACAGGCGCGGCTTTACTTGGCGCGAAAGCCTGTCTGCGCACGGGTGTTGGACTTTTGAGCGTACATTTGTCCAAGTTGGCTCAATTACCTTTGCAGACCGCCATCCCCGAGGCGATGATTGACGGTGATGACTCTGAAACCTGTTTCTCGTCATTTGGCCATCTGGATGCCTATACCGCTGTGGGCGTAGGTCCGGGCTTGGGTAAGGCAGACGACACCATTCGCGCCTTGAAACGCCTGATCCAAGAAGTGCAAGTGCCGCTCGTCATGGATGCCGACGCCTTGAACATCCTCTCCAACAATCCGACTTGGCTGCCGTTCCTGCCCGCCAAAACGATACTGACGCCGCATCCGAAGGAGTTTGAGCGCTTGATAGGGAAGTCTTCGACCTCGTTCGAGCGGCTTGAGAAACAAAGGGAACTGGCCACCAAATACAACCTCATCGTCATCGTGAAAGGCGCGCACACCAACGTCGCGATGCCCAACGGTACCATCTTCTTTAACACCACGGGCAATCCTGGCATGGCCACGGCGGGCAGTGGCGACGTGCTGACGGGCATCATCCTTTCGCTTTTGGCGCAACGCTATTCGCCTGAGGAAGCCGCTGTGTTGGGTGTCTATCTCCACGGCCTTGCTGGTGACCTCGCCGCTGACGAGATAGGGCAGGAGGCTTTGATTGCTTCCGACATCACGGAGCATCTGGGAAAGGCTTTCTTTTCGCTTCACACGAAGTAGCTTTTTTCACGCAGAATGCGCAGTATCCGTTGAACATGCCGGACTAGATTGTCTCACGCAGAATGCGCAGAATCCGTTGAACTTTTCGGACGCAAACTTGTCGTCGCTTTGCGCTTCCTTAGATTCAGCGAATTCTGCGTGCGGAATTACACATCGTTTTACGCAAACAATTATTATTTGGATGGGATAACTATTCGACTACCACCTTTTTGGTCAGAGTGCCTTCCTTTCCGTTGGCTACAAAGAAATACATGCCTTGGCGGCTACTTAGGTTGTACTGTATGGTCTGGGGCTCCTTGTCGTTGTAAATCACAAAGCTGTCCACCAAAACGCCCATCATATCATACACCTTGACATCCACTTTGCCTTCCATGTTCTCGAAATGCAGTTCCATGGTGCCATTGTTGGGGTTTGGGACGATGTCGAAGGTGCACTTTGCGGCATCCTGATCGTCGATGCCGAAGAACGACGACTTGAGATAGAAACATTTCGTAATGCTGGTTGGCTCGCAGTGGTGGTTGTAGACAGTGCATTCCAGCTTCGTAGGCGTATCATCGTGATCCGCAACATAAACCCTGCAATAACGCCTTTCAGTTTCGTTCTGGTATTCAGGAAGAATGGTGTCTATCAGCCATGACTCCTTGCTGATGTGCCATACGCATGAGTCCCAATTGTCTATATGGCCGCGCAAATCTTCCATGAAGAAGTCATACTGGAACGAGAAGAACTCCGTGTTGTTGATGACGGCAAGGGTGTCGCCGTCTTGGAAGTAATCGTCCTCTGTGTAGGCAATGCGTGGCGCAGGAGTGTAATTCACTGTTAGATACAAGTCAACGATGCTGTCGCATCCATTCAGTGTTTGGCCTTCATATTTATAATGGTCAGATTCGGTCACAAAGCCGCTTTCGGCTGGCTGCCAAGGGAAGCTGTCACATGCCGTTTCATAGCGGACCTCGCTGTATTCCTCCACAAATGAAAGGTCAAGGACATAAATGTCATTGCATCCTCCTACGCCTGGTATTGTATCGTAATAGATGTCACTATCCGTATAGGTATGGCCATGCCATGCAAACGAATTCTCGCATGTCGTCTCTATTTCCGCTGGATGGATTTGCTCTTGGCCTACCGTAAGATGCAGGGTGACGATGCTGTCGCAGCCAAGAGCTGTCTCGCTCATATAAGGATAGTCGCCCGACTCTAAATAAGTGGTGCCATGCCAGGTGAACTCGTGGCAGGCTACTGCCGTTGTGTCGTTTTCTACATCATGACCAAGGGTCAGATTCAGCACAAAGGTGCTGTCGCAAGCTCCAGGAATCTGGACGAAATCGGTGTAGGTTCCGCTTTCCGTATAGGTGGTTCCACGCCAACGGTAGCTGTTGCATTCTGTCACATTTTTCTCAGAACTAAAGCTTCCACTGAGGGCAAGGTCCAATATCAACAGGCTGTCGCAACCGTTAACGTTATGTTCCAGATGGGTGTAAACTCCAGATTCTGTATAAGTTTCACCATACCATTCGTATCCATCACAAGCTGTGAGGGTGAGATAAGTCGTGTCAACGGGGTTGATGGTCAGATGAAGATACAACGTGCTGTCGCAGGCCCCAGAGGTCGGGATGGAGTGGGTGTATGTGCCGCTCTCCGTGTAATGGTTTCCATACCAATCATAGCTCCCACACGCAGTGGCGTATCCTTCGGAAGAGGGTGACCTGACTTCGATTACTTTGGTAATAAACAGCGAATCCATATCTCTATGTGGATTGTGAAGTACATTGGTCACGGTGTAAAAACCGTCGGCGTTATAGTCGTGTGTGACATGCTCGCCATGTGCCGAAGTGCCATCGCCGAAATGCCATGTCACATCATCAAAATGCCAATTGGTCACCGTGTTGAATTCAAGCTCTTGATTGGCGCAGAAATAATGGTTGTCGGGAATTTCCATGTAATCCCAATCATCGATAGTCATACTATAAGTGAAGTTGGTGGAAAAGCTATGAGCCTCCAGGAATACACCTGAATCCACCAATTCATCGCCTACGTCACCAATGGCCATTTTGATATGGTAATTCGACATCGGGACGACATTGAAACTCACTTCCAGCAAAGTCGTAAACCCATCAAATTGTATGGTGGTGCCTCCTGTGTTGTCAATGTAATAAGTCGAGTTGTGGTACTGGTTCACATTGTTGATGCTGACGGCCTCCGTCGTTCCAGGAATCAATGCCATGTTCTGATGATTGTAATTTCCTCCCGCAGGGTTGGCGCCATCCACGAAAAAGCCAAATACGTCGTTGTAATCCATACCGACATATTCCATGTATTCTTCAGAGCCGAACACGAAACTGAAAGACACCGTCTCATCCCATGGGACAAAGTCAAACTCAAGCACTGCGACATCGTTTGTGGAACCGGAGGCAATGGAAGCCAGGTCGCTATCATAATGGTTTCCACACGAAGTGACGACACGGGCTTCTTCAACATCGTTGGGGCCAACGGCGACACTCGCACCTCCTGAGGCAAGGATGAGACCTGACCTCATGCCGATGTTGGTCGGTGTGCTACCAGTATCAAATATACCGATATTGTTGCAGTTGATGACAGCAGAGGAGCCGTTGAATCTGGCATTGGAAATGGTAACGCCATCATCCAAAAGAATGTTTCTGACCAAAGAGTCGGCATTCCAACCATTCAAATCAATAGCTTCTGTCACAATAAGCTGAGCGTGTAGTTTTCCAATGCCTATCATGCTCAGAAACAGAGTGATAAGGAGTAGTATATTCTTTCTTTTCATGTATTTGTTTTTTGAGTCAGGGGCAAAAATACATGTTTTTTGAGATTGAAGGAAGAAAAAGGCTTGAAAAACAGAAATTTTTTTGTCGGATTTAATTCCATTGAAATCAAAGATTTGATTCAAGTCAAATCGAAAAACCGATGTTAATCAATACTTCTTAGTTTCTTTGCGATGCAAATCCATAAATTGCCTAATTTTGCAGCATGATTAAAACCACCGTTTCCAACCGCGAGATTTGGCGCATCGCATATCCAATTATGCTGGGTAACCTAGCGCAGACCATCATCACCTTCACCGATACCGCTTTCTTGGGTCACCTTGGCACCATCGAGCTGAGCGCCTCCATGATGGCGGGACTGTATTACTTTGTCTTTACCACCTTGGCGATGGGCTTTGCCGTGGGCATACAGATCTTCATCGCGCGGCGGTATGGTGAGGGCAATTTCAGCAAAATCGGCGTGGTGTTTCAGCATGGGGCCTTGTTTGTGCTGGGTTTGGGCATCTTGCTGTTCAGCATCTTGTTCTTCTTCAGCCATAGGCTGTTGCATGTCATCATCGAGTCGGAAAATATCTACGTGGCGGCCAACGAATACTTGAGGTTCAGGCAGTTCGGCATCATGTTCGTGGTGTTCAACTTCCTGTTCCGCTCGTTTTATGTCGGCATCAGCACCACCCAAGTCATCACCTTCTCGACCATCATCATGGCCGTGGTCAATATCTTCTTCGACTGGGCCTTGATCTTTGGCCACTTGGGCCTGCCCGAGATGGGCATTAGCGGTGCGGCTTTGGCCTCGCTGTTGGCTGAAATCACGGCGTTTTTCTTCTTCTGGATTTACACCTACATCAAGATACCGCATGAGGAATACGGCATGTTCCGTTGGCACAAGTGGCAGCGTTCATCTTCTTCGTCATGATCGAGAAGATGGGGGAGACTGCCATCGGGGTTTCGTCGGTGGTCCGCAGTACCTATATGATCCTCATCATCCCAGGCATCGCTTTCTCGTCGACGGCCAACACTTTGACGAGCCGCATCATCGGTGAGGGCAAGAGCAACGAGGTGATGGCAAGCATCTGGAAGGTGGTGAAAAACAGTTTTTTGTGTGGCGTGGTTTTGGTCGCAGTGGTGGCGGCTATCCCGCATCTCGTCCTTCAGATTTACACGGACGACATGGCATTGGCACAGGCCGCCATTCCTTCGGTGTATGTGATCTGTGTCGCCACTTTGTTGGGCGCATTCTCCATGACCTTCTTTGAGGCCGTCTCGGGCACGGGCAACACCACGGCTGCCATGGCCTTGGAGTTTGGCATCCTCATCATCTACATCATCTATGTCTTCCTGATGTCGAAGACCTCCACCATCGCCGGTGTTTGGACCGCCGAGTGGGTCTATAACATCCTCATCGGGTTGATTTCGCTGGTCTACATCTGGAAGGCGGACTGGGGAAGGAAGAGGATATGAGGTTGGCTTTTTACGGAGGTTGAAACCTCCGATGTGATGAGGTTGCGCTGACGCTTTTGGTAGACGGAGCTTGAAACCTCCGATGTTTTAGGGCCGTCCTTTCAGGACTTTGCTTGATGTGAAAGGGTGCGATTTTAAGCATGTTTATGTATCTTTGCAAAATCTAATAAGACCTAATTATACTTATGCAACAAAAACTAGTAGTCTTCACTGGCGCAGGCATCAGCGCCGAAAGCGGAATCCCTACATTTCGTGATGCCAATGGCATGTGGGGAAAATATGATGCAATGAAACTGGCCAGTGTTGAAGGTTTTGAGGAAGACCCTCAGGCTGTGCTTGATTTCTACAATGCACGTCGGAAAAACCTGTTGGAGGTGGAGCCGAAACGTGCCCATCGTGTTTTGGCGGACTTGGAAAAGCAATTTGATGTGAGCATCATCACGCAAAATGTGGACAATCTTCACGAAAGGGCAGGCAGTAGCAAGGTGCTGCATCTTCACGGCGAGTTGAGCAAGGTGACCTCGTCGCGAAACAGATTGGCCTATGATTGCATCCAGGAGTATCCGCTTGATGTTCCCATTCGGTTGGGAGACAAAGCCGCCGATGGCTCACAACTGCGGCCTTATATCGTATGGTTTGGCGAATACGTCGACAACATGGAATTGGCAGAATACCTTGTCCGACAGGCAGATATTTTTGTTGTCATAGGAACCTCATTGGTCGTCTATCCAGCGGCTGGATTGGTCGATTATGCACCAAGTGAGATTCCCAAGTTCCTGATCGACCCGAATGCATTGAAAGGCGGCTTGCCGGCTGGATTCCAGCACATCAAGGCGAAGGCTGTGGAGGGGGTGGATGAGTTGGTGAGGAGGTTGGAAGAGTTGGAAAAATAGTGTAGTTTTACTGCTATAAAACTGATGATATGGAAACAACTATAAAAATGCTAAAATCTATCTCAAAACTATACGAACAAGAGAAGAAAGTGGAAGAGAGGAAACGAACTGAAGGAGACTTTTTCAATGTGTTTAACATAATTGGGTTGCGAACAGAAGAAGTGCGATTGCATTCGGCTTTTATCGCTGATTTGTTGAATCCCCAAGGGAGTCATGGCTTGTCGTATCGATTCCTTCAGGCATTTTTGGAAATAATAGAAACATCAGATGGTTATATAAACTATTGTCGATGTGAGCAAAATGATATTGTTGAGCGTGTGATTGGTCCAGTGAACGATTTTGAAACAGAAGGCGGCAGAATTGACATCATCATTGAAGATGGGAACCATGCCATTATTATTGAAAATAAAATCTATGCGGGTGACCAAAGGAATCAAATGCTTAGATACAACAATTATGCAAAAAAAGAGTTTCCCAACGGGTATAAGCTAGTGTATCTTACTCTTGACGGACACGATCCGGATGTTTGTTCGTTGGGGAATGCTGACTATGAGTATAAAACCATATCCTATGAAAAAGAAATAGTAGAATGGCTTGAAAAGTGTTATTCCATTTCCGATGGTAAGCCATCGGTTCAATCTGTCATAAAGCAATATTGTGATCTTATAAAGCAAATTACCAATATAGATATGGATTCGAAATACAGAAAGGATTTAATGTCGATAATGCTTGCACCGGAAAATCTCATCGCTGTCGGAGAAATGCTTCAGCTTAATGAAGAGTGGCTAGGAGAAGTTCTTGACTTATATATTTGGAAGCCTTTAGAGGTTTATGCAAAGCAAAGGAATATGTTGTTTGGAAAAGAATGTAGGTATGGAAAAGAGGGAGGTGCTTGGATGTACAAAAAAGAATGGAAGCATTATGGTCTCTTTATTTGGACTGATAGAAAATATGATTGGAATGATATGTATATAGGGGTAAGTTGGTACGAAGAGCCGAATAAACGGAACAATATATACAAAAAGGATTATCAGAAGCTTAATTGTCTCTCAGAAAACCCATGCGATGGATGGCCGTATGGATTCGAGTACCTTCATAATAACTTTCGCAATTGGGGCTATAATAATACTGCAGAAATTGTTCAAGG
This sequence comes from uncultured Bacteroidia bacterium, assembly GCA_902767725.1. Lineage (GTDB taxonomy): Bacteria > Bacteroidota > Bacteroidia > Bacteroidales > F082 > Limimorpha. The sequence continues at coordinate 7,997 of CACXIM010000099.1, forward strand.
AGAAGTTCTCAACTATATCAAGAAAAAGTTTGATGAAATGATTGCCGAAATAGACGAGCTACAGCTGAGAATGCCATAGTTTTGAGGGAATACATGCTCCTGTTTGGTTGCTGGTCTATTGCAATTCAATCCGTCTCAAACGCCCACCGCTCGTCATATTCAACCCCAGCCTCGTCCAAGAGCTGCTTGTATTCGTCTCTCCAGTCAGTGCGGTGATGGTGCTCCGCTTGGTTGCGGATATATTGCGCAACTCGGTCCAAACCTCTGTAATCCACCGAGAAAGCACCATAGCCCGCCTGCCAGCAGAAGCCATCGTAATACTGTTCGTCCAAGGTCTTGATCCACTTGCTGCTGTAGGCCTTGATGCGCTTCACGAAGTCGGATAGGGAGATGGTCTTGGGCAACGAGGTGAGGATGTGGACATGGTTACCGACGCCACCGATTTCTATTGGGATGCCATCCATATTGCGGATGAGACCACCGATGTAGGCGAACACTTGCCCGAGGTCCTTGTCACGTATCTCCATGCTGTAGTACTTGATGTGGAAGACGATGTGGATGTCGTTTCTTGCGAGTGAGCTTCCCATGATGGTTGAGTTTATGTAGTCAAGGGGATTGAAATTCCCATTGATGTCGGGTCGTCCTTTCAGGACTCTGCCTCGACTTCAAAGAACAAAAGTAGGAAAACTATTTAAATGTTGCGCGTCATTATGCAAAAAAGTATCCTTTCGGTTGTCAGTGAATAAACGAGTCCTGAAAGGACGACCCTAATATATCGGACGGTTTCAACCTCCGCAACCAAAGAAGGTCTCAGGTAAGCAGACAAGGGACGCCCCAATTCCACGGATGGTTTCAACCTCCGCAAAAAAGCTCATCGTAGCATCACTCGGACCATCAAAGGCCGATGGTCAGAGGCCTCGGGCTCGTCGATGACATGAGAGTCGATGGCTTCGGCGCGGCCGTTGAATACTGCGACGTAGTCAATGCACTCTGTCGGATTGTTGGCAGGGTAGGTGGCTTCATTGCCCGAGAGAACGGTGAAATACTGCGTCATCGCCTTGAGCAACTCCGAGTCAGGGCCGTCGTTCCAGTCGCCAATAAGAAGGAAAGGCTTTTGCCACCGTTGAGCCTCCTCCACGATGTGTGGGACCGATGCCATGCGTTGTGCCTCTTCAAGGTCGAGATGAGTGCAGGCAATCACATAATCTTCCAGTTCCACCACTAAAAGCACACGAGGCTCTTCACCTGGCAAAGGGATGCGTTTGGCGCTTAGTGGCATCTCGCGAGTGAGGATGCCCACGCCATACAAGCCGCCATCAAAATCTATAGCTGCTCCAAAGACCGGATGGTAACCTATACGGCTAGCCAACTCGCCCAGCTGGTCATGATGACCGCTTCGCCCCGTCATGCTGTCCAGCTCCTGAAGGGCTACCACATCGGGCTGTTGTTGGACAATCACGCTTGACGTTCGGTTATAATCCACCACCAAATCCATGCCTGCGCAATGGCGCACGTTGTAGCTCATAATGTGCAACTGCTGGTTTTGTGCTATGGAGACCAATACCATGCCCAACAGCAATGTGATCAAAACAACGAGCTTTCTCATTTCTGGATGAGGTTTTTCTGCGTCAAAAATACAAAAAATTACAAAACAGCGGTAAGTTGCTCCGTTTTCAATGTATTATCGCTTATTTTTCTATTTGTTGTAAACCAATAATATACCCGACAGCAAACGACAACAAACGATTACTGTCGACTACAAACGTTTGTTCAACGGCTTACTCTTGACAGACTCTGTTACTTTGCAGCATGAAAAATAAAACAACCCTAATTACGTCATCATGTCAAAAATTACTATCTTTGTCCCTTTATTAATGAATCGCGTGAAAAGTGTCCCACAACAGAATAATCTTGAAATTAGAAATTTGAAATACGAAGTATTCAACGAAATTAAATCTTGAAATCAACAATTAAACAGTTCAACAAATAAACAATCAACAATCTAAAAACCCCACAATCATGACTACAGAAAAAACACAAGAAGAAGCTGCAAAACTGAGGCAGGAGAAACTGAAGGCTTTGGAAGCCACATTAGGTAACATCGAGAAGAGCTTTGGCAAGGGAAGCATCATGCGCCTGGGTGCCGAGGCCGAAAAGATGGAAAGCATCTCCACTGGCTCCATCGGCCTTGACTATGCCCTCGGCGTGGGCGGTCTGCCCAAAGGCCGTATCATCGAGATCTACGGTCCCGAGAGCTCAGGTAAGACCACGCTGGCACTCCATGTGGTGGCCGAGGCCCAGAAGAAGGGTGGCATCGCTGCCTTCATCGACGCTGAGCATGCCTTCGACCGTTTCTATGCCGCCAAACTTGGCGTGGACGTCGAGAACCTCCTCATTTCACAACCCGACTATGGCGAACAAGCTCTCGAGATAGCTGAAAACCTCATCCGCTCCGGTGCTATCGACGTCATCGTTGTCGACTCCGTCGCTGCCCTTACGCCCAAGAGCGAAATCGAAGGCGAGATGGGCGACAGCAAGATGGGCCTCCAAGCCCGTTTGATGAGCCAAGCCATGCGTAAGCTCACCGCCACCATCAACAAGACAGGTTGCGTCTGCATCTTCATCAACCAGTTGCGCGAGAAGATCGGCGTGATGTTCGGCAACCCCGAGACTACCACGGGTGGCAACGCCTTGAAGTTCTATAGTTCCGTGCGTATCGACATCCGTAAGATCAGCCAGATCAAGGACGGCGAAAACGTCATGGGTAGCCGCGTGAAGGTGAAGGTCGTCAAGAACAAGGTGGCCCCGCCGTTCCGTAAGGCCGAATTCGACATCCTCTATGGTGAAGGCATC
>CACXIM010000100.1 GCA_902767725.1 uncultured Bacteroidia bacterium
CGAAGGAGCAGATTGCCAGAAGCAACACGAATAGCCGTAAGCCGATAGGATTCCGTAGTTAGTAACAATAAACATATAAAGATTATGATAGTGATTCACATTGACACGATGGAAGACACCGCTAGGTTGAAGAAAACCTACGAGGGTCTTGAGAACGTAACCTTATTGTACAACCCCACCAAGGAGGAGGTCGTCGCGCAACTAAAGCGCGACGACGACCCCTTGGTGATGTGCCTCGGGCACGGGTCCAGTAGCGGTCTATTCAACAGGGACTGGTTTGGCTATGTTGTTGACCACAGTATGGTCGACCTCCTGAGAGACAGGAAGGTGATAGGCGTCTGGTGCTTTGCCAGCAGCTTTGCCGAGCGTTATGGCTTGCAAGGCTATTTTACTTCCATGTTTGTTTCCAATATCAATGAGGCCGAGGGCTTCGGTTTCCCCGATAACACCGACGAGGACATCCTCAACGAAGTCAACCTCTTCTGTGAGAACATCAACACCTACCTGAAAGGAGGCCTACCCCTGAACGAATGGGTACCGCGCCTGCAAGCCGGCTGCCACAAGGAGAAGGACTTCGTGAAGTATAACTATGAGGGGATGAGGTACTTTGAATGAAATACACTTTTTCCCTTTCGTTGTTTGAAAAACCAATATGTTTGCTCTATAATTAATACGGATCATTCACAAAAACAATAAAGATTATGATTTTCCTTGAAGACCCCAACATGAACCCTGCCGAGCTCTTTGAACCGAATAACGAGTTCCCACCCAAGTTCACTTTAAGGATGCTTGACGAGAAAGCCCAATGCGAGAAAATCGCCAAAGAGTATGCCAACTCCATGAAAAGGCCAAAGTATTACCCTTTGTATGAGATGACCTGTGCCAAAGTCGATGTAGAAGAGCTCAAACTTTTCGATCATCAGAAGGTGGAGGTGGAACTCAACGATGAGGAATATGTCTATCTGCTTACCCGGGCACTGCTCTATGGCACAACCTACCGTTTCAGTCACCTGCGTCATGAAAACCCCGTTCTAGCCCAAAAGGTTTTTGCCCAAGCCATGGCTAACTACCCCAACGACCTGAAGAGCGACGGTGCCCTCTATCAGATTGACTTCAGCGAAATGCATGAAAACGCCAAGGAAATCTATCAACTACAGAACTATTTCTTCCCTGGTGATTTGAATAATTCCAGGATCTTCATATAATCCCGGAAATAAATACTACCTTTGCTATCAGAAATCAAAACATCAAACGAAAAGAAACAACCATGAAAATATTACATACCAGCGACTGGCACTTGGGGCATGTGCTCTATGGCCACGACCGCACTGATGAACAGCAAGATATGCTTGACCAGATGGTCAAGATTGTAGAGGAACAGAAGCCTGATGTGTTTCTGCTATGTGGCGACGTATTCCATACGTCGCAGCCATCGAATGCCATTCAGACCATGCTGTCGGATGCACTCGTAAGCATACATGAGGCAAATCCCGAGATGGCCATCGTGATGACTGCCGGCAACCACGACAGTGGCACGAAACACGAGATATTCAGAACACCTTGGCGGGCACTGAATGTATATGCCATCGGACAGCTGGAGAAGGAGAACATGGATGAGCATATCATTGAAGTGCCTGGAAAAGGCTACGTCATTGCCATCCCATATATCAACGAGCGAAATCTTCCAGAAGGATTCTTCCAACAATTGCTCGACAAGACAGCTACCATGAATACAGAAGGATTGCCGGTGGTGATGACCGCCCACACCACGGTGAAAGGTTGCGATTTCTTGGGTCACGACCAAGGCACGGAATATGTCGTGGGTGGCATCGACTCGATAGATTTGGAACAACTGGGTGAAGGCTATGACTATCTGGCATTAGGTCACATTCATCGCGGACAGTCTATCCGTAACGGGAAACACAGCGTAAGATACTCGGGCACCCCGCTGTCCATCAGCTTCGACGAGACCTTCAGCCATTCCGTAAGTATGGTTGAGATTGGTAAGCATGGCGATACTCCAAACTTGACAGAGATTGAAATCAATAATCCTCGTCCCTTGGTGAACCTGCCTTCCAAAAGACTGGCATCGTGGGAAATAGCCAAGGAGCTGTTGAAAAAGTTCCCTGACGATAACCCAGCCTATATCCGTCTGAACGTGGAAATCGATGACTACCTACCCGTTGAAGCCCAAGCCGAAGCGGCAAGTCTGGTCAAGGGGAAACAATGCCATGTATGCCACATCAATGCCAAAAGGAAAACCAGCAGCCAGACTGAGGCCAAGGTGCTGACCGTACAGGAATTTCAGGCGGAGCAACCCATTGAAATCGCCAAACAATATGCCGATTACGAAGGCATCAGCTTCGACGAAGAAATGACCAACATGTTTAACGAGATCGTGAATTTGGTGAACGACGATGCACGAAACGAAAAATAAAGAAGGACGAAAACCATGAAACTACAAAAACTGACCATACACAATATTGCATCGATTGAGGATGCCACGATTGATTTTGAAGCACAGCCATTGGCCAGCAGCGAAGTGTTCCTGATTACGGGTAAGACGGGCTCGGGCAAATCGACAATCTTGGACGCCATCTGCCTGGCCCTTTTTGCTGACACTCCAAGGTTGGACGGAACAAAGATGCAAGGTGACACGAAAGATGGGGAAGTGGACGTCACCATCAAAGACCCACGCCAGCTGATGCGAAGGAATACAGGAGAGGCATTTGTGTCGCTCACCTTCACGGGAAGCAACGGCAAACACTATAAAGCTAAGTGGTCGGTGGCTAGAGCCAGAAACAAAGTGAACGGGAATCTTCAATCCAAGTCCTGGGAACTGACCAACCTCGATATAAATTACACTTATTCCAGAGACAGGGAGATTAGTGCTGAGATTCGGGCAGCCATTGGCCTCGATTTCAGTCAATTCTGCCGTACAACATTATTGGCTCAAGGTGAGTTTACCCGTTTCCTGAACAGTAAGGACGACGAAAAGGCTGCCATCTTGGAAAAGATTACCGGAGTGGATATCTATTCGAAGATCGGCAAGAAGGTCTTCGAGGTGACTGGTCAAAAGAAAACAGAATGGGAAACAGCCCAGCAAAAGGTCGAAGGCATGAGCACCATGGACGAAGAAGACATCGCCGCCAAAAAGGAGGAGATCGCCAGATACGACACTCAGTTGACCCAAGTCAAGAAAGCAGGCGAGGAGGACAAGGCCAAACTGCAATGGATCAAGACGGATGCCGACTTGGAAAAGGCTGTCGCCACTGCCACTCAAGAGCACCAACAGGCTCAATCCGTAGTGGAAGGCGACGACTTCAAGCAAAAGGAAACATTGGTCCATCAATGGAATGCCACGATTGAAGCCCGCAACTGGCTGGGAGCGATGAAGGGAGCCGAGGAATCTATTTCCAAAGGGAAAAAGCAAATAGAAACCTGCGACAACACCATCAATAACGAAAGAAAAAACCTTTCGGAAACCTTACAGCCGGATTTCGAAAAGGCACAAAAAGCTGTCAACGAAGCGCAGGTTGCCTATGAAACACAGGAAGAAGTGCTGAAGGAGCAAGAAACGGCGCTCGCCGAGCTCCATCTGCCCGAACTGCGCAAAGAACGCGACAACGCCAAGGAGCTGCAGCGAAACATCACCACTACATACGACAGAATCGATTCGTATAACAAGGAGAAAGAGCGCAGAGCCAATACCTCCGCATCGCTCGAAACCTCGCTTGCCGAAATTGAAAAGAAACAGAAAGCTTCGGCGGCAATGGAACCGCTGATCCACGATGCCAAGGTAATCATGGACGACCGCAAGGCGTTGCTCGACAAACAAAGCGACACCATCGACAAGTTTGCCCAAACGCTACGCCAGAAACTCCACGCAGGCGACATTTGCCCCGTCTGCCGGCAGGAAATTAAAAGCGAGCTGCCGCATGAGGAAGAATTGGCCCAACTCGTTGGTGGACTGAGAGAGGCTTACACCAAAGCCGAATCGGAGTACCAAGAGCAAGTGAGCAACAAAAACAAACTGGATGCAGAGATAAAGGCAGCCCAAAGGTCGTATCAGACGACCAAGGAAGCCTTCGACAGGGACGACTCCGTCAAGATGGCGAAGCAAAAAGTCATTGAATCCTGCAAGGCTTGTGGGTTTGAAACCATCGATGAAAGTACACCCGAAAAACTGGCCGCATTAAAGACCAACACCGAAGCTAAGCTTCAGGAACTTGAGACCAAGATTGCAGATGGAGCCAAAAAAGAAGAGGCCATTAAACTACAAAGAGAAGCCCTCGACAAGTCCAACAAAAACTTGGATCAGCTGAAGAAGACAGCACAGAAGGCCGAACAAGCCATCAACGACTGCAAAGGTAGAATCGCCATCGCTGAAGAAGTCAAGAAAAACACGGAACAGGTGCAGCTGAAACAAGCAACGGACACCTTCAATGCCAATGACCAGCAGTTAAAGACCTTCCTTGGCACGCATCCTGACCTTGACACAGAGCGACTGACCGCCTTGAATGCCCACTCTTCACAAAACATCAACGAGATTCAATCTTCGCTTGAAGCCGGCAAGAACAGCGTGCTCAGCAAGAAAACCCTGAAAGACGAGGCTGGCCGGAAACTGGAAGAGCACAGACAAGTGAAGCCCGAGCTGAAGGAGGAAGACACAACTGAATTGCTGGAGGTCCGCATCAAGGACAATGAAAAAACGATGTCTGAAATCTCAGAGAAGAAGGGCGCCATCAATCAGGAGCTGAAGGCCGATGAAGAGAACAAGAAACAGCTTGGCCACCTCAAGGAAGAAGCCGACAAGAAGCAAGCCGACTATCAAAAATGGTCGCGCATGAACCAACTCATTGGCGATGCCACAGGCAACAAGTTCCGTAAGATTGCCCAGAGTTATGTGTTGAACAGCCTCATCCATTCGGCCAACCATTATATGAGGACGCTGACCGACCGATATACCCTGAAAGTGGTGCCAGGAACGTTCGTCATTTCGCTCGAAGATGCCTATCAGGGCTATGTGAGCCGTGCGGCAAGCACCATCTCAGGCGGAGAGAGTTTCCTTGTCTCCTTGTCGTTGGCTCTTGCGCTCAGCGATATTGGACAACAATTGGCGGTGGATACGCTTTTCATCGACGAAGGCTTTGGCACACTCAGCGGTGAACCCTTGCAGAATGCCATCAACACGCTGCGTTCGCTCCACACCAAGTCGGGCCGCCATGTGGGCATTATCAGCCACGTGGAAGAGCTACAAGGTAAGATCCCTGTACAGATTCAGGTGATACAAGAAGGAAACCTCTCAAGCAGCGAAGTGAAAGTGGTTACTATTGATTGATAGTTGGGGGAAAGTTTTTTCACTCCCCCTGGTTGAAAAACCCATAGGATCGTTCTATAGTATTATGTGGCAGGGCGCCACAGGGGTGTCTACACCCTCCATTTTCAACAAAAAAACAATTCATACTATGGAGATCCAGCAAGTCAACCAAACGGAATTCGCCGAAATGCTCAAGTCGGCCGGCAACGAAACCCACCAAACCACCTTCGAGAACGACGTGTGGTACGAACAAGTCACCATTGGCTCGGAGTTGCTCACCAGGAAAGCCTTCGAGGCCAAGCCCTGCGTTGAGCCGCTCCGTCTGCGCGCACAAGGCAACGGCCCTGTCGTGGCCCTTGTCTTCAACACCAAGACAACGGTGTTCTACCACCTTATGGTAGGCTCACAAAGAGAAATGGCCCAAGCCAAGCGTCTGGTGATTTACTTCGCCAAGAGCCTTCTCCCAAAGACCACCAAGCAGCTGCAGGAAGCCGAAGAGGCTTCCTGCGCGGCCTAAAGCCCCTTTCATTAACCCTAATAACACAATAATATGACTAGCATTATCACTTGGTACATCATCGGAATACTTGTCTCGGCCATAGGCATATTCTCGTACGAATACTTCTACCTCTATGACAAGGAGATTGAGTACATCCCGATAAAAGAAATCGTCGAGGATATCTTGTTGTCTTTTCTGTCGTGGATGATGGTAGCGTGGCTCATCATCAGCGTAATCCTTGACATATACATGGGATGGCCGTCGAAAGGATACGACCTGAACATTAAGAAAAAGAAAAACAGTTAAGTCTAGGGATCATGAAGAAGTCGTTATTGCTTTTCATATGGCTTGTTTTTGTGACCGGCTGTCAGCCTAAAGCCACAAGGTACGTCCATTACCACAACGAGCGCTTCGGCTTTGATCTGGACTATCCCTCCTTCATGACGATGGATCCACCGCCTGAGAACGGCGATGGCATCTCTTGTCGCGGCAAGGGCTTGGAATTGACAGCCACTGGGTGCATGGACATGACCTGGATGGATTTGGACGACACGGGCTTGACCACCCGTGACCTTTATCCACAAGACGAGGTGTTTTATTTGCAACACGATATTGACGCATCCGGGACGGTCCATTACACAAAAACAGCTCGTTTTCCCAACACGGACAACGGCGACATCATCCTCACGTTACAACTCGCTTACCCACAGGGGCAAGCCAATCTGACGATAATTAATCATATTCTAAAAACCTTTTGCTTTAACGGCATTAATTAGTATTTTTGTAGCCTGTTTATTTAAATAGCATGAAAATGATAAACGACAATAAGATTTACGGAATTATTGGAGCGGTGATTGGCGACATTGCAGGATCCCGCTTTGAGTTTGTAAAAGGGTTTCCAAAAAAGACCTTTAAGCTGTTCGGAGCTGACAGCACATTCACCGACGATAGCGTGCTGACGATTGCCATCGCTGACGCGCTACTACATCATAAATCATTTGCCGAGGCATTATGGACCTGGGGAAAGAAATATCCCTCAGCAGGCTTTGGCCACTCATTCAAAGGATGGCTTAAAGAAAAAGATTGGAACATTCAGAACAACAGTGCCGGCAACGGTAGCGGGATGAGAATCAGCGCGGTGGGCTTTTGTGGAAAAAGCCTTGAAGAAGTACTGAAAACAGCTGAAGAAGCCACCGTACCGACCCATAATAGCGTGGAAGGCATCAAGGCTGCGCAAGCCATTGCCACGTCCATCTTTCTTGCCCGCACCGGAAAAACGAAAGCTGAGATCAAGCAATATGTCGAATCTGAATTTAAGTATAACCTTGACCTGTCAATAGAAGAGATCCGAAGTAAGTCGGGAATAGCAGGATACAACCAAGAGTTGGCTAAATACACCACCCCCGATGCCATTATGGCTTTCCTAAACGGTAAAGACTATGAAGATGTCATTCGCACGGCCATTACCTTCGGCAACGATACCGATACCGTGGCCTGCATGGCAGGAGCCATTGCGGCAGCCTATTATGGTGTCCCTGTCGAATTGGCCGAACAAGCAGCCTATTTGATCCCCAAAGACCTCCTTGACGTCATCAATGCCTGTGACGGCACTCAGTTGAGCAATCATCGGGTCACGCCTCCAAACGTCAGAAGGTGGAGCGTCGAAACCATTGTAGTTTACGGCAGCAACGCGGACGACACGGATGGCGAGAAGGGTTTCTCCAACACCCATATCAGCCGGTTCAACCATTACCCCTTGAAAGGTTTTCCCATCCACACCATTGGCACTTCGATGGACGTTATCAAGAAAGATGTCCAAGATTTGATTGCCAAGGTAAAAAGCGAACCTCAAATAACGTTTGTCATCGAGGATGTGGGCATCAGCAAGAAGACCAACCTCGGCATTGAAACCATGGGGCCCCTCTTCGAGCCGCTAAAAGATATGGAAAACGTCTATTTTGTTAAGGAATACTGGAATTATTTTCAATCAAAATAACATGAAGAAATGCATTTTAGGTACCGGCAACATCGCCTTGGACATCATCTACCAACGCGAATACCCCGAGGGGTTCGACACCACCAAGAAACGCA
>CACXIM010000101.1 GCA_902767725.1 uncultured Bacteroidia bacterium
CCCGCATGACCCCGTCCGCCGTCAGTGCATCCCTACCGCCTTGGAGACCCATCAGGCAGCCGCCGACCTGCTCGACCCGCTGCACGAGGATGAAGACTCGCCGACCCCCGGCTTGACCCACCGTTATCCGGACCGCGTGTTGTTCCTCATTACCGACATGTGCTCCATGTACTGCCGTCACTGCACACGCCGTCGTTTCGCTGGCCAGACCGACAACGAATGCGGCCCCGACCGTATCGAGAAAGCCCTCGAGTACATCGAAAAGACCGAGAGCGTGCGCGACGTGTTGCTGTCGGGTGGCGATGCTTTGATGGTGAGCGACAAGAAACTGGAATACATCATCTCGCGCCTGCGCCAGATCCCGCATGTGGAGATCGTTCGCTTGGGCACCCGCACCCCTGTGGTCTGCCCGCAGCGTATCACTCCCGAACTCTGCGACATGCTGAAGAAGTATCACCCAATCTGGATCAACACGCACTTCAACCACCCGAACGAGGTGACTGCAGAGTCGCGTCGTGCTTGCGAGATGCTGGCCAATGCTGGTATCCCGTTGGGTAACCAGAGCGTGCTGCTGCGTGGCGTCAACGACTGCGTCCATGTGATGAAGAACCTCGTCCACGAACTCGTCAAGATGCGCGTGCGTCCGTACTACATCTACCAGTGCGACCTCTCGATGGGTCTGGAGCATTTCCGTACGCCCGTCTCGAAGGGTATCGAAATCATCGAAGGCCTACGTGGCCACACCTCGGGCTTCTGCATCCCGACCTTCGTCGTCGATGCTCCCGGCGGCGGCGGCAAGACCCCTGTGATGCCCCAGTACGTCATCTCGCAGGCCCCCGGCAAGGTCGTGTTGCGCAACTTCGAAGGTGTCATCACCACCTACACCGAGCCGACCGAATACCACAGCGAGTGCAACTGCCCCGAGTGCCAGGCTGCACGCGCCAAGGAGCAAGTCGCTGCCGACAAGGCCGTCGACGGTGTCATCTCGCTGCTTGAAGGCGAGCGCATGAACATCGAGCCGAAGGCTTTGAAGAGGCACGAGCGCAACGAGAACAGATAATTAATAAAGGTGAATGGTAGAGACGCAAGATTTTGCGTCTCTACCTAATCGCAGTTTTGTAGCAAAATAGTAGGCCTTATGAACGAAATGGTACCCAACCAGCAGAACCTCATCATCTACAACACCTTGGACGGCAAGGTGAGTGTAACGATGATGGCACGCGACGGCAATGTCTGGATGAACCAGAAACAGATGGCCGAACTTTTTGCCACCTCGAAGCAAAATGTGGGTCAACATATATCCAATATTCTGAAAGAGAATGAATTAACATTGGATTCAGTTGTAAAGAATTTCTTTATAACTGCCGCCGACGGCAAACAATATGATGTCACTTTCTACTCGTTGGATATGGTGTTGGCAGTTGGTTTCCGAGTGAAGGGGAAACGCGGCACGCAATTCCGAATTTGGGCCAACCAACACTTGAAGGAGTTCATCGTGAAAGGCTTTGTGCTTGACGATGAGCGCCTCAAGAATCCTGATGGCCGCCCTGACTACTTCGATGAGTTGCTTGAACGCATTCGCGACATCCGAGCCTCGGAGAAACGCTTCTACCAAAAACTGCGCGATCTGTTTGCCTTAAGCAGCGATTACGACTCTACCGACAAAGCCACCCAGATGTTTTTTGCCGAAACGCAAAACAAGTTGCTTTATGCCGTTACCCACCAAACCGCTGCCGAAATCATCGTCAGCCGTGCTGATGCCTCGCAACCTAACATGGCACTTACATCGTGGATAGGATCTGTGGTACGCAAACAGGACATCTACATCGCCAAGAATTATCTTCGTGCTGATGAGATAGACCTGCTCAACCGCCTGACGACATTGTTTCTTGAATCGGCAGAAATCCGTGTGAAGGAACGCCTCGACCTGACTCTCAACTATTGGCGGCAGAATGTGGACCATCTGCTGCAATTCCAAAACAAGGATGTGCTACGCAATGCCGGAAGCATCTCCAACAAAGAAATGGAAGCCCATGTGTTGGCTGTTTACGAGCAGTTTGACCAACGCCGCAAACAAGCCGATGCACAACTTGCCGACCAAATGGATGACGAGGAACTGAAACAATTGGAACAGCAAATAGTGAACCGAAAATGAACAAAGGTAATACTCAAAATCAATTAGTTATGAAAATAACAATGAAATTATTGCTGATGCTGCTGGTAGTTGCTGGTACGGTTACCTTGACATCGTGCAAGAAACTTCCTGATCAAGTTACCATCAGTGGTATTGTAACTGACAAAGACGGGCAACCTTTTGAGGGTGTTCGTATTGGCGTATTTGACGAACATTGGTTTAGCGGCTTGGGATACGCAGGTTTGGATTGGTACACTGATGAGAGTGGCTATTATAGAGTCGAATTTGAACCATACCGATGTAACGGTCAATATTGGATGACTTTCGAAATCACCAAGGATGATGGCGAGTATTATTACGGTTGCGACATAGATAAGTATAATGCCGAACAAGAAATCAATGTCGTTTTATTGAAAAAAGAGGAATAGAAACCTATGACTTTCATAGATGACATATTGAACTACGACAGCCTATCCATCGTAGGCTTGCAGAAGAACACGGGGAAGACCGTCAGTCTGAACTATGTGCTCGACCGCCTCCCTATCGACAGGAAGCGCATTGCCGTGACTTCAATAGGCATTGATGGGGAGACCACCGACCAGGTGACGCGCACCCAGAAGCCGGAGATCTACCTGCGCCAAGGCATGTATTTCGGCACGTCCGAGATGCACTACCGCCAGCGCAGAATCGTCTCCGAACTCATTGACGTGAGCGATGAGAACACCTCACTGGGTCGTGTGGTGACAGCCAAAGCCCTGACAGGAGGCAAGATCCTCCTGTCGGGACCTTCGTCGGCCAGCGGACTGAAACGCTGGATGAAAGACATGCACCGCGTGGGCATCGAACTCGCCATCATCGATGGGGCCTTGTCGCGCATGAGTCTCGCTTCGCCCGCAGTGAGCCAGAGCATGATATTGGCCACGGGCGCGGCCTATTCCACCAACATGACCACCTTGGTACAGCAAACGGCCTTCATCGTGGAACTAATCAACATCCCGCTCACTGATGAGGAACAACTGAAACTATTGATGCCCATCGAGAGAGGCGTGTGGTTTGTAGATTCTGAAGGCGCACTGCACGAAATCAAGACGGTGTCGTCGCTGTCGCAAGAGATCCGCTTCGAGGGCATGGACGACTGCAAGACGCTGTATGTAGCGGGCGCGTTGGTGGACGGCTTCCTCGAAAAGGTGAGGAAGAACCCGAAACTGAAGACCACCGAACTGGTGGTGCGCGACTTCACGAAGATTTTCGTGTCGCCCCAGCAGTATCGGATGTTTTTGAAGGTAGGCGGAAAGATCCGCGTGCTGCAAAAGAGCAAGTTGATTGCCGTGACCGTCAACCCGACCTCGCCCTTGGGCGTGACATTGGACTCTGACACGCTCTGTGCCAAGTTGACGGAAGCCATCCACTTGCCGGTTTATGATTTGATGAAAGAAGAATGCAATTGAGAGACCACATAGAATCGCCATGCGGACTGCGTTACGTGTTCGAGCAGCTTGAGCTTCAAGCGGGCTACACCCGTCGTTGGATGCTCGACATGCCGATGATGCGGACAGGGGAGGAGATTGCCCAGTCATACGCGGTGCTGCACCAGTTCGTCGATTTCTTGGGTCGGGTGGATACACCTTATATTAATACGATACAGTTCCGCCTGCAGGGACTGAAGGACATCCGCACGACCATCAAAAACTTGGGTCAAAATGCCGTATTGGACGACATCGAACTCTTCGAGGTGAAGCACCTGGCCATCCTCGCGGTGGATGTGGCCGACAGGATGAAGACCCACGGCTTGGAAGAGGCCGTCAGTATCCCCGACTTGAACGAGGTCATCACCATCCTCGACCCCGACGGTCTAAAGATGGCGTCGTTCTATGTGTATGACTCCTATTGCCAGGAGTTGCGCGACCTGCGTGCGCAGATGCGTCAGCATCCCGAGCGGCAGGAGGACTTGCTGTTGGAGTGCGCCGAGATTGAAGAAGGTGTGCGTAGGGATTTGAGCAAGAAGTTATACCGCTTCGCCAAGCCCTTGGAGGAAGCGCAAGTCGCTTTGGCACGGATTGACATGAATCTGGCCAAGGCTTTGCAGATGAAACAGTTGGGACTTTGTTTCCCGACCATTGCGAAGGATGACACCAGCCGTTTTGAGGCGATGTTCCATCCGCAGGTGAAGGACGCTTTGGAGATGCGCAAACGCGCTTTCCAGCCCGTGACCCTCACCTTTGGGCTGAAGCCCACCTTGATCACGGGTGCCAACATGGGGGGCAAGACCGTGGTCTTGAAGACCTTGACCTTGTGCCAATACCTATTCCAATACGGCTTTGGCATTCCGGCTGCGAAGGCCGACATTGCGGTGAAGGATGAAATCTATTTCTGCATCGGCGACGAGCAGTCCATCGAGAAAGGGCTGTCGTCGTTTGCGGCGGAGATGAAGAATATCGATGCCGTGATTAAGGCATCGCGTGAAGACAGAAAGATACTGGCGTTGATTGACGAGCCAGCGCGCACCACCAATCCCACCGAGGGCACGGCCTTGGTGTCGGCCTTGGTGAAGGTGTTGAGTGGCAAGCGTTTGAGCCTCGTCATGACCACGCATTACGATATAGAGCCGACCGATGCCCACTGCCTGCGGGTGAAGGGCTTCGACAACGGCACGATGAACTACGAACTCGTCGAGGTGCAAGACGGCGAAGTGCCACACGAGGCGCTGAATATCGCCGAGAGTTTGGGGATTGACAAGGAGTGGATTGAGACAGCGAGAGAGTTTTTAAATGTACCGAATTCGGTACAATTAACCCTATCGAATTCGATAGGGTTAGACCCAAAGGGGTCGAATTCGACCCCTATGAAAGAGGAAAGTGAGAATAAAACCCCCTCGAATTCGAGGGGGTTTAGGAACCTCGTTGAAAAGGAAGGAGGAAAATAATATGGCAAAGATTCTGGTTCAAGATACAAGCATAACGATACTTTCAATTGACAGCAAAGATTATATCTCTTTGACTGACATTGCAAAGTATAAAACTGACGATCCGCCAGCGGTTATTGCCAATTGGATGCGTAATCGCAATACGATTGAATACTTGGGAATATGGGAGTCGTTGTATAATCCCAATTTTAACCCCCTCGAATTCGAGGGGTTTAGAAAGCAGGCGGGATTGAATGCTTTCACTATGTCGCCTACAAAATGGATTGATGCTACTGGTGCAGTGGGTATTTTTGTAAAGACTGGCCGTAATGGCGGCACATACGCCCACAAAGACATCGCCTTTAAGTTTGCCAGTTGGATTTCAGTTGAGTTTGAGTTGTATGTTGCCAAGGAATTCCAACGCCTGAAAGAAGAGGAGCAAAAGCAACTCGGTTGGTCGGTGAAGAGGGAGTTGGCGAAGATAAACTACCATATCCACACGGATGCCATAAAAGAGAATCTTGTTCCAGAAGAGATTGTGCTGAATGTGGCTTTGTTTGGTGTGACGGCGAAGGAATGGCGCGATGCCAACCCCGACTTGAAGGGCAACATCCGCGACTATGCGAACATCAACCAACTGATTTGCCTCTCGAACATGGAAAACCTGAACGCGGTTTTTATTAATAAAGGTATGCCGCAACGCGATAGACTGATTGAACTGAACAAAATCGCCATTCAGCAGATGAAGGTGCTGGAGGGCGTGGAAGAAAGGAGGATGCTGAAATGAAAAAACTCTTACTAGTATTATTTGCTGGACTATTAAGTCTGCTTTCAAATGAACTAAAGGCACAGGAAGTCTTCCAACCTTACAAAACCAATGCGGTGCCGTATCATGGTTACCTATATCCAGTAATACCCGGGACAGAGGAATGGATAGCTTTGGGAAGCTATGAGGCTCGACTTGCATCTGTGCAATTGCCTACAGACACTTTGAAAAGCATTTCAACAGCTCGATTACTAGAAAGTTGCCTTTATAATCCTTTCATAATTGA
>CACXIM010000102.1 GCA_902767725.1 uncultured Bacteroidia bacterium
CATGTCGCTGATGAGTATCGCATTGGTACTCTTCCTCCTTGGCGTGTTTGCCCTACTCATGATGCATGCACAAAAACTCTCCAACCATCTCAAGGAAAATATCGGCTTCGAAGTGGTGATGAACAGCAACGTGAAGGAAGACAACATCCTCAAGTTGCAAAAGGAACTCGACGCCATGCCCGCCGTGAAGTCGACGACCTACATCACCAAGGAAGAAGCTATCCGTCGCCTGAGCGAGGACCTTGGCGAAGACTTCCTACAATGGCTCGGCAATGAGGATAACCCATTGCTGCCCTCCATCGACGTGCGTTTCAAGGCAGACTACGCCAACAACGACAGCCTCAACCTCATCCAAGCCCAGCTGCTCAAAAACAAAGACATCAAGGAAATCTACTACCATAAGTCGTTGGTCAACCTCATCAACCAGAACATGAACCGCATCGGCCTCGGGCTGATGATTGCCAGCTTGGTGCTGCTCATCATCGCCATAACACTGATACGCAACACCATACGACTCAGCATCTACTCCAAGCGTTTTCTCGTGCGCAGCATGCAACTCGTGGGCGCCACCCCGGCCTATATCCGCCGGCCTTTCATCAGGAGCGGCATCGCACAGGGCTTCTTCGGGGCTTTGATAGCCATCGCATTCTTGGCCCTGTTGCTTTACGGTCTCTATCAACGCTTGCCAGAATTGACTCTAGTACAAGACTATACCATCATTATATGCATCTTTGGCGGCATCATCGTCCTTGGCATCCTGCTTGGTGGACTCTCCACCCGCTCCGCCCTACGCAAATACCTCAACGCCGATGTCGACAAACTATATGCATAAGGGTCCCTGAGCCTGTCGAAGGGCCCGATAATCTTGAATAACAAACAACTACAAATATGGCAAAAGAAATAAAAAAGACACAAGCAAAAGCTACCGAAGTCACTGATAACCAAAAGGTCATGCCCTTCGGCAGAATGAACTACATCCTCGTAATCGTCGGCATAGCCCTCATTGCCCTGGGATTCATCCTCATGATTGGCGGCGGCTCGTCGGATCCCGATGTGTTCAACGAGGAAATGTTTAATTTCAGACGACTCACTCTGGCTCCCATCTTGGTCTTGGCAGGCTTTGTGGTCGAAATCGTCGCAATTTTTTGGAAAGGAAAAAAATAATAAAAACAGATGGGAAACGAAACCAACAACACACCGTCATCGCGGACTTGATCCGCGATCTCCTAAGCATAAAGGAAATCCCTTTTGCGCAGGAGATGGCGGATGTCCCTCCGCCATGACGGCAATAGAGTAGGTGGCGCATCCCAATTGAGTTTCATGACAAAAACAACAAATTATGAGCTGGATAGAAGCATTAATACTTGGAATCATCCAAGGCCTGACGGAATATCTGCCTGTCAGTAGCAGCGGACATTTGGCCATCGGACAAGCACTTTTCGGCCTTGAAGACGGCGAATCGAATCTCGCCTTCACAGTCTTGCTCCATGTAGCCACTGTGCTCAGCACCTTGGTCATCTTGTGGAAGGAAATCGTGTGGATCTTCAAGGACCTGTTTGCCAAACAATCGTGGCGCAAATACTGCAACCTCAACGAAGGCACAAAATATGTTTTCAACATCATCATCTCCATGATTCCCGTGATGATTGTCGGCTTGTTCTTCAAGGACAAGGTGGAAGAAGTCTTCGGCTCAGGTTTGCTCATCGTGGGCATCTGCCTATTGATTACCGCGTCTCTCTTGGCCTTCTCCTATTTCGCCAAACCGCGACAGAAGGAAAACATCAGTGGCTGGCATGCCTTCATCATCGGTATCGCACAGGCTTGCGCCGTGATGCCGGGTTTGTCGCGTTCGGGTAGCACCATCGCGACGGGTTTGTTGCTGGGCAACAAAAAAGAAAAGCTGGCACAGTTCTCCTTCTTGATGGTCATCCCGCCTATCTTGGGTGAGGCTCTTCTTGACGTCAAAGATATGTTTGAGGTCGGATTCAGCGAGGCCATGAGCGGCATCTCACCCTTGGCGGCCATCGTCGGCTTTTTGGCATCATTCATTTTTGGCTGCATCGCCTGCAAGTGGATGATCAACATCGTGAAGAAAGGCAAGCTGATTTGGTTTGCCGTGTATTGCGCCATCGTGGGTGTATTGGCTATCGTGTTACCGTATGTGTTAGCATAACGCTCTTATGAACCGTCATTGCGGACTCGATCCGCAAATCGCAGATTCGACGTAGTCAATCTCCTGAATGCAAGGGTAATCCTTCTTGCTCTGGAGATGGCGGATGTCCCTCCGCCATGACGGGAAAACGTTGGAGACTCTCTATAAAAGACTGATGTAATGTTCAACTTCGAAGAAGGCGAGGTCATCCTCGTCGACAAGCCTCTAGACTGGACGTCGTTCGACACAGTCAACTTCATCCGCAGCCTACTTAACCGCTGTTATGGCATCCGCAAACTGAAGGTGGGCCATGCTGGCACTTTGGACCCTTTGGCGACGGGCCTGCTCATCCTTTGCACAGGAAAGATGACCAAACAAATCGACAACTACCAAGCGCAGGTGAAGACCTACACGGGCACCATTCTGCTCGGCCAGACCACGCCCACCTTCGACTTGGAAAGCGAGCCTAATGCCTTCTTCCCCACCGACGGCATCACACCAGAACAAATCGAGGCCGCACGACAACAGTTCATTGGCGACTTGAAACAATATCCGCCCAAGTATTCCGCCATCAAAATCAAAGGGAAACGCGCCTTCGACTATGCCCGCTCCGATGAGGAAATCGAGCTGAAAGCCCGCGATGTCCACATCGACGACTTTAAGCTGAGCCTCGACCGTTTCCCTGAATTAGACTTTGAGGTGACCTGTAGCAAAGGCACCTACATCCGTAGCTTGGCCAACGACTTCGGCAAAGCCTTGGGCAACGGCGCCTGCCTGACCTCACTGCGTCGCACACGCATCGGCGACTTTAAAGTTGAAGATGCATGGCCCCTCGAAAAGCTAAGACAACATATTGTTGACACGGGGGATGCGTTTAAGGCTTGGAAGAAGGAACAAGATGAAAAACAGCAAAAACAAAACTGATAATCAGTGCTTTAAGAAAAAAACTTGACAAAACTTTTGTCCTGCATTATCTTTGCACGCTTTTCTAAGTAAAAGATTATCAAACTCTACATACAATGAAACTCTCACAATTCAAATTTAACTTGCCGAGTGAGCTCATCGCGCTGCAACCTACGCAAAACCGCGACGAGGCTCGTCTGATGGTCGTCGACCGCAAGACCGGCACAATCGAACACCGCATTTTCAAGGACTTGGTGGATTACGTGAAGGATGGCGACGTGTTCGTCATTAATAATACTAAGGTGTTTCCTGCCAAGCTCTATGGCGAAAAGGAAAAGACCGGCGCCAAGATCGAAGTGCTGCTGCTCCGCGAGCTGGACCACGAGAGCCGACTGTGGGACGTGCTTGTCGACCCAGCCCGTAAGATCCGTATCGGCAACAAACTCTATTTCGGCGAAGGCGACGAGCTGGTGGCCGAGGTCATCGACAATACCACCTCACGCGGCCGCACGCTGCGTTTCCTTTACGACGGCACCTACGACGAGTTCAAGAAAACCCTTTCAGGACTCGGCCACACGCCCATCCCGAAGGAACTCAACCGCGACGAACGTCCCGAAGACGCCGAGGACTTCCAAACCATCTACGCCAAAGTGGAAGGCGCCGTTTCGGCTCCCACCGCTGGCATGCACTTCAGCAAAATCCTGATGAAACGCCTTGAAATCGTGGGTGCTTCCTTCGCCGAGCTGACCCTGCATCCTGGCATGGGCAACTTCCGCGACATTGAAGTGGAAGACCTCACCAAACACAAGCCCGATTCTGAAGAGATGTACATCGATGAAGAATGCTGCACCTTGGTCAATGAGGCCAACGCACGCCACAACAATGTGTTTGCCGTAGGTACCACTTCATTGAAAGCCCTCGAAACGGCCATGACCATCGGTGGCAAGATCAAACCCTACAAAGGCTGGACGAACAAATTCATCTTCCCGCCCTACACCTTCTCAGTGGCCAACTGCATGATCACCAACTTCCACCTGCCCAAATCGCCCATGATGATGGAAGTGGCCGCCTTTGCCGGATACGACCTGCTCATGAAGGCCTATAAAGAAGCCATCGCCGAGAAGTATCGTTTCTTCACTTATGGCGATGCGATGCTGATTATATAATATGAAAAGGAACTACGAATTATGCGAATTAAACGAATAGCGATGTTTGAATTTGGCAGCTAAAGCTGCGGATTGATACGAATTCGTACTCATTCGCAACGAAGTTGCATAATTCAATTTGTGTATAATTCGCATTATTCGTGAAATTCGTAGTTAAATCTTGAATTTTTGAATCTTAAATACATAAATAAATGAATCAAGAAGATTTTTTCAAGAAAATAACCGCTCATGCGAAGGAATACGGATTTATTTTCCCTTCGAGCGAAATTTATGACGGACTGTCAGCTGTTTACGACTACGGCCAAAACGGCGTGGAACTGAAGAAAAACATCCGCGAATACTGGTGGAAAGCCATGGTGCAGATGCACGAGAACATCGTCGGCATCGATGCCGCCATCTTCATGCACCCCACCACTTGGAAGGCCTCCGGCCACGTCGACGCCTTCAACGACCCGCTCATCGACAACCGCGACAGCAAGAAACGCTACCGCGCTGATGTGCTCGTCGAAGACTACATGGCCAAAATCGAGGAGAAGATTAATAAAGAGGTGGAGAAAGCCCGTAAGCGCTTCGGCGACGCCTTCAATGAAGAGCAGTTTGTAACCACCAACCCGCGCGTGCTCGAACACAAGGCCAAGATTGAGGAAATCAGCCACCGTCTCTATGGCGCCATGGAGAAGAACGACCTCGACGCCATCAAGCAATTGATTCTCGACCTCGAAATTGTCTGCCCCATCAGCGGCACCCGCAACTGGACCGACGTGCGTCAGTTCAACCTGATGTTTGCCACCAAGATGGGTAGCGTGGCCGACGGCTCCGACACCATCTACCTGCGTCCCGAAACGGCACAAGGCATCTTCGTCAACTACCTCAACGTGCAGAAGACCGGCCGTATGAAGATCCCGTTTGGCATCGCCCAGACCGGTAAGGCCTTCCGCAATGAGATTGTCGCCCGTCAGTTCATTTTCCGCATGCGTGAGTTCGAGCAGATGGAGATGCAATTCTTCGTCCGTCCTGGCACAGAGCTTGAGTGGTTCCAACACTGGAAGCAAGAACGCCTCAACTGGCACCTCTCATTAGGTCTGCCCGCCGAGAAATACCGCTTCCACGACCACGAGAAGCTGGCCCACTACGCCAACGCCGCCACCGACATCGAATTCGACTTCCCCTTCGGCTTCAAGGAGCTGGAAGGCATCCACAGCCGCACCGACTTCGACCTCTCGGCCCACGCCAAATACTCGGGCAAGAAACTCCAGCTGCCAGCCATCCTTGCTCCTTACAAGGTCGCCGTGTTGCCGCTTGTCAAGAAAGACGGTCTGCCGGAGAAGGCCCGCGAGATTATCGACTCGCTGAAGGCCGACTTCATGTGCCAATACGAGGAGAAAGACTCCATCGGCAAACGTTACAGAAGACAAGATGCCATCGGCACGCCGATGTGCGTCACCGTGGATAACGACACCTTGGTGGACAACACTGTCACCGTGCGCGACCGCGACACGATGCAGCAAGTGCGCGTCCCGATTGAGAACTTGCGCAACATGATCTTCGACGAATTGAAACCTAAGAAATAATCCACTTCAACTAACTTAAAATGAAAAACTTACATCTTGGCGTAATCGCCTTAACCATTGCCGCTCTCGGCCTCTTTGCGGCCTGCGACAACCAACCGAAAAACGAACAACCAAAAGCTCCTGAAACTCCCGCGGTCCCCGAGACCCCCGCTAAGCAGGAGTTGATCTACATTGATGGATTCTCAACAACGGATCCTCATCTCACCGTGACTGTATCAGAGGACTTCACCACGGCCACAATCTACCAAGACGGCAAGGAGTTCCAAACTGTCACCGAAGAGTTTGGTCTGGCCTCTGACGAAGCCACTGTGCGTTTCGTTGACGCCAACTTCGATGGTCACACCGACATTTACATCGGTCCTGGCATGTCGCGCACGGCCAACTCATTGTTGATTTGGAGCGAAAAAGAACAAAAGTTCGTCAGCGTCCACAACGGCACTGCCCTTCAAAACCCCATGCTTGACCCTGAAAGCAAGAGCTTCTTCGACGGTGGCAGCAATTCGTTCTGCGAATACGGTATCGGCCGTAGCACCTTCGACGGCGACAATATGGTTATTCAGGAAGAGCTCACCATCATTTCGTCTCCGGAAGAATACGCGAACAGCAACGTGGAACACAAATACACCTTGAAAGACGCCGACCAAAAGGTTTTATGCTCCACGGAGACCATCGACGGCCTGCCCGAGCTCTGGCAAAAGATTGCTAACGCATACGATTTCTAAGCAAAGACATAGATGCAGATCAAGTGCAATTATTGCGGTGCGTTGATTGACGACGCAAGCCAAACCTGTCCGAAATGCGGTGCCCCCCTTTCGGGGGAGCACCGCACGGCCAAGGAACAGCCCAAGACCATCGAGGAGCTGAAGGAATGGTATGTGGCACACCATCTGCCGCCCGAGGAGATTACAAGGTTTTTCATCGGCAAAAACATCACCGA
>CACXIM010000103.1 GCA_902767725.1 uncultured Bacteroidia bacterium
AGAGGAAGAAATCGATTACGCTCGCAAGCAAGCCATCGACAGCCTCGCCTTGGAAAAGGTGAGAGACCTGAGCAAATACATCAAAATCGTAGGATCGAAAGAAACGCCTTTCAGCGAGGCCAACCGCGTCATCGACCGCGCCGAGGAACTCTTCATGAGCGATGCCGAAATCGGTGTCTCCTCGCTGGGCTCCAACAAGATTACCTACTACCGTGTCCGCAAGTACTTCGAGCACCTCATGCGCCTCAACTACGACCGCGTCGAGATCGAATGGTACAACATCGAGTACGTCAGCGACCTGCAACGTCAGCCTGACGGCACCTACGTGGGCGTTATCACCATCTTCCAGACCTTTAGGGGTTACGACAAGGAAGGCAACCTGACCTACAAAGACACCACCAAGAAAGACATCACCGTCTACGTGAAACGCAAAGAAACCCAAATCGGTGGCCGTACCATCGGTTTCTGGGATGTGTTGCTCGGCGACATGCGTGTGAAGGAAACCACGAATCGATAATTTGACTATGACCATTGACCATGACCATGACCGCTTCGACAGTGGTGCTGGTCATGGTCATTGTCAGTAGTCATACTAAAAAATGAGAACTAATATTCGCAATATAACACTCCTTGCCGTAGCGCTTTTGTTGGTGGGTAATACTTTTGCCCAGACAATTGGCGATTTTAAGATGGACGAGACCGAACTCTATGCCATGACCAAGCAGATGGGTCAATTCATGCGCCGTTTTAACTACGAGGAGGACCAATTTGGCGAGAAGCTCAATCCCAAAGACCCAAAATATCGCAACAACGAGATGCGCCGCAAGTCGCTGCCCATCCTTTTCGACCAACAGAAATACGGCACACAGACCGACCTGCAACGCTATTTCATCGAGGACGTCACCAAAGACGACTCCACCTACATGACCTTCCTCGGCGGCAGATGGTATTCCGAAGTGTCGACCACCTTCCGCTACAACGGCAAATTGGTGAATATCAGCCTCATTCTCGCCGTCGAGAAAGAAGGCTTGGGCTCGAAATGGGTGCTTACTAACGTGTATTTCTCGGAGTTCAACAAACTTTTCCCCAATGGCGAGATGGCCGAACGCGAGAAACACTTCCTGCATCCCATGAGCCACGAGCTCGACTTCATGAACATCTACAAAGCTTTCCAAAACCCCGAGGTTATCGAATATTACGCCTCAAAAGAATTCCAACCCAATTACCTGACCCTGTTCTTTTACGAAATCAAGCAAGGCAAACTGGTGTTCCAACATGTCGACTCGGTCAAGTTCCACGTCTTCCAAATCAAGGATTGGTACTTTGAAGTGTCGTGGTTCAACCGCTCAGGCATGAACTCCGGCTGGCTGATGTCAAACGTCATCTACATGCCGGAAAAGGAAAAAACCAACCTTATCAAATTCTATCAACCATGAAAAAGATAGCTATACTGTCCTTATTGTTGTTTGGCATGGCCTTTGGCGCACAAGCCCAAAAGAAGCTTTCCAAAGACGAAATCGCAAAATACGAAAACGAAATCAATAGCATGATCTCGTATCTGGAGGAAACCATGAACTTCCTCGGCGACAGCACTGCCATGCCCGCAGAAAAGGAAATCGTCTTCACCGAAAGCTGGAGCAAAGTCTTTATCGACGACAAGGTGCAGATTGAAGATGACCTTGATGCCAACCGCAAAACGCCCATCAACAAAGACGTGCAAGCCTATCTCAAAGACATCGACTTCTTTTTCAAATACGCTGATTTCAAACTCGACCTGCAAAGTATCGCCAACAACACAAGAGACGACGGCACCGTCTATTTCAAGGCCACGTTGACCCGTCACCTGACCGCTACAACCATCAACGACGAGAAGATCGACAACGTCAAGAATCGCTTCGTTGAAATCAACCTCGACAAACAAAACAACAGCCTCAAAATCGCAAG
Source organism: uncultured Bacteroidia bacterium (assembly GCA_902767725.1). Lineage (GTDB taxonomy): Bacteria > Bacteroidota > Bacteroidia > Bacteroidales > F082 > Limimorpha. The sequence goes on from CACXIM010000103.1 coordinate 1,945, forward strand.
CATCTATACTACCAAAATCAACGAGAAAGAAGCCCTTCGCAATTGGTGGAACAACTTGTCGCAAAGCTGGAGAACCCGCTTGGGTGGAGATGTCCTTCTTGAAGACGGTTCCTCTATGGCTGAACCCAGCGTAGATGCCCTTGCCAATTCAGCCGACCTTGAAGCCAAGCTGAAACTCATCACCCAAAAACAGCGCCTCGACCTCTCTGGCATCCGCGAAATCATTTCTTTAGAACCGCTCAGCGAGTTGTCGGAACTTACTTGGCTCGATGTCTCAGGAACCTCCATTGAAGACCTGTCACCTGTTCGCAACCTTAACAAACTGAAAGTTTTGCTTGCCAATTCCACTTTAATTAGTGACCTTTCGGCACTGAAATACAACATTACCCTTGAGGAACTCGAAGTGGCCAACACCACCGTCAACGACCTCAACGTTTTATCAACTTTGAGAAACCTACAGAAACTCAATATCAACAACACCCAAGTCAGCCGCATCTCCAACCTGAAGAGCTGCCCCAACCTTACCACGGTAAACCTCGGCGGCACCCGCATTGCCAACATCGGCATCCTGCAAGACTTGGAACAACTCAAGAACCTCGACATCAGCAACACTGCCGTGCGCGACCTCGGACCGCTCCGCATGATGAAAGACCTGCAAAGCCTCAACATTTCGGGCTCGGCCGTCAGCAACTTGCAAGCACTGAGCGAGTTGGAGAACCTTCGTGAACTCTATTGCAGCAACACTTCCATCAGCGACCTGACACCCTTGAAAGGCAACCGCCACTTGAGCAAAATTTATTGTGACCACTCGGGCATCCACGATGCCGAAGCCAGCGCCTTTACCAAGGATAATCGCTTCGCCTTGGTCATCTATGATACCGAGGCCTTGAAGACCTGGTGGCGCGAGTTGCCCATCTATTGGAAAGCCGTGTTTTCCAAGCAAATCAAGGTCGACTCGGAGCCGACTACTGAGCAACTACACCAAATCATAAACCTTCAGGAACTCGACCTCTCGGGCAACACCTTCATGCAAAACCTGATGCCCGTCAGCCGCTTGACCAACCTCCGCTCGCTCAACATTGCGAACACAGAGATTGGCTTCCTTCAACCCATTCAAGGCTTGGCCAATTTGGAGTCGCTCAACATCTCGCATACCTATATCAATGATCTCAATCCTTTGCATGACATGGGCAACCTCAAATACCTCAACATCATGCACACGCCGATCAACGACATCTCTGCCTTGGTCAACGACGATAACATTGAGGTGATTGAGGCCGACAGCACGACCATTGGCAAAAGCCAAGTCGTGGCACTGAAGGAAAAGCAAAGACAGGTGACAGTGGTCTATCAAACTGAAGCGTTGAAAACTTGGTGGAACGGCCTCGACCCCATCTGGCAAGCCATCTTCCGCAATGCCACTGCCACCCAATCGGAAGTGCCCAACGCCCTTGAGCTGCAACGTATCCTTGATTTGAGAGAAATCGAAATCACCCCTGAATTCCCAATCATCTCCATTGAGCCGCTCACCAGCTTGATATGGCTTGAACGCCTCACCATCAACAACCAAGGCGTGAGCGACCTGACACCATTGGCCAACAAGGAATTCTTGCTTGAACTCAACGCACAAAACAACCCCATCGCTAGCTTGGACCCCATCGAAAGCAGCACTTTATTGGAATTGCTTAACATCGAAAACACCCAAATCAAAGACCTCGGACCGCTGTCGAAGATGAACAACCTCGTTACTATTAATGCAAGCGGCACACCCGTGAAGTCGTTGAAACCTCTCTCCAACCTGCAAAAACTCGAAAACCTCTTTGTCAACAACACCAATGTACGGAGCATCTCACCTGTGGAGAATATCCCTGCGTTGAAACAGCTGAAGGTTTACAACACCAAGGTGAAGAAACGCGCCGTTGAGTCGCTACAGCAAAAAAGATTGGATTTGAATATCATCTACTATTAAATGAAACTTCTAAAAAATGCTCCATAGGAGCTTTCATTTAATAACAAAACACCATAATCCAACAAGTTATGCTCCGTAGGAGCTTTCTTTAACTAGATTAAAAGTCGCTTAAAAACAATTCACCAAGAAAAAAGATGTGTTATCAAGAAATGATTATTTGACCAATGCTATACTTGTGAAAGGCAAGGGCTTGGTCAGTTTTCACGATGACCGCGACAACGGGGAATGGCTTTTGGTGGAAGAATAATCCTCACAGCGATTCAGAATAAATTTCGCCTTTTGGAAGATAAAAACCCTTTCCAGAAGGCGAAATCTTTTATTGTGTCGTTTCCGTTGTTTCGAATAGTTTTATTTTGTACTTTTGCAAAATCTAGTTCAAATATTGAATTTTAAATTTTAAATCTTAAATACAGTATCATGGAAATCAGAAAATTAGAGCAAATGTTCGAGGTTTTGCGCAGCAAACCCAAGAAACGCCTTGTGGCCGCTTACGCCAACGACGACCACACCATCTGTGCAGTGAACGCTGCCGTCAAGGAAGGTCTCATCGAAGCCACGCTACTTGGTGACGAGAAAGTGATTGCCGAAGTGTGCAAGGCCGAAGGCATCGACATGGCTAACTTCCGCATCATCAACGAACCCGTTGACGTGAAAGCCGCTGCCATGGCTTGCGACCTCATCAATGCCGGCGAAGCCGACATCCTGATGAAGGGCCTGCTCCCCACCGACAAGTACATGCGCGCCATCCTCAACAAGGAACGCGGTCTCTGCCCGCCCAACGTGACCTTGGCCCATGTCGCCGTCATCGAGAATCCCAACTACCACAAGCTGATGGTCGCCTCTGACTGCGCCATCATCCCGCTGCCCGACATCAAACAGAAACAGCAATTGCTCAAATATGTGACCTCAGTAGCCACCAAGCTGGGTGTCAACTGCCCGAAGGTCGCCATGGTGACCGCCACCGAACAGATGAGTGCTGGCATCCCCGCCTGCGTCGATGCTGCCATCATCTCGAAGATGAACGAGCGTGGCCAGATCAAGGGTTGCATCGTTGAAGGCCCCATCAGCCTCGACCTCGCTACCGACGCCGAGACCGCTGCCATCAAGGGTATGAAGAGCCCTGTGGCTGGTGATGCCGACTGCCTCGTGTTCCCCAACCTCGAAGCCTCCAACGTGTTCTACAAGTGCTGCACCAAGTTCGACAAGAGCGAAGTGGGCGCCATGCTCATGGGTGCCAAGGTGCCTTGCGTGCTCAGCTCGCGCGGCGACACGTCGAAGACGAAGCTGTATTCCATCGCTTTGGCCGCTATGATGGCATAAACAATTCAAAAACAAAATATTATGGCACACAAAATATTAACCATCAACCCCGGTTCCACCTCGACAAAAATCGCCGTGTTCGAAGGTGAGGAACAAGTCTTCAAGAAGAACCTCAAGCACAGCGCTGAGGAAGTCGCCAAGTTCGACCACATCTCCGACCAAAAG
>CACXIM010000104.1:0-5785 GCA_902767725.1 uncultured Bacteroidia bacterium
AATTGAATTGAATGCAATTAACTTAATTATTAACATTAAATTATTATCTATGAAAAAGTTACTTACTTTTTTCGTGGCTATGATTGCCTCCATTAGCTTGATGGCCCAAGTGACCACTTCAAGTATTAGTGGAAAAATCACTGACAACAACAAGAGTACCCTTCCGGGTGCCACTATCGTTGCCACACACACGCCTTCGGGTTCACAGTACTATGCTGTGGCCGATGCCAACGGTACCTACCGTTTGCTCAACATCCGTCCCGGCGGCCCCTACACCATCGAGGTGCGTATGGTTGGCTTCCAGACGGTAAAGCAAGAAGGTGTCACCGCCACCCTGGGTGAGACCAAGATCATCAACGTCCGTTTGAAGGAAGAGGCTGTTGGTCTGGGTGAGGTTTCGGTTGTGGCCGAAGCCATCTCCAATGGCATGGACAGCGACCGCGCCGGTGCCACTACGGCCATCAACAATGAGCAGATCACTACCCTGCCCACCATCAGCCGTAGCTTGAACGACGTGTTGGCCCTGACGCCTCAGGCTGCCACCACTTCCAACGGTCTGGCCATCGGCGGCGGTAACTACCGTTCGTCATACGTCACCGTCGACGGTGCTGCATTCAACAACGCCTTCGGTATCGGCGGCAACCTGCCTGCTGGCGGTAGCCCCATCTCCTTGGACGCTCTTGAGGCCATGACCATCAACATCACTCCTTTCGATGTGCGTCACAGCGGCTTCGGCTTCACCGGTGGTGCCATCAACGCCGTCACCAAGAGTGGTACCAACAACTGGCATGTCAGTGTTTACGACTACTTCTCCAACGACCTTTTGATGGGTTACAGATACGGAAAGAAAGACAAAGACGGCTTCTATCCTGACAGACTGAAACTCAACAAATCATTGGACAACACGGCCGGCTTCACTGTTGGTGGTCCCATCGTGAAAGACAAGTTGTTCCTCTTCGTCAACTTCGAGTATCAGAGCGACATCGATCCAGGCCAAACCCATATTGCCAGTGCCAATGAAAACTGGAATGCTGCCGATCATGGACAGACCAATCGTCCTACCATCGATGACATGGAAATGATAAGCAACTATCTACAGACCAAATATGGTTACAACCCTGGTCGTTACCAAAACTATTCAGTCAGCACACCTGACCTGAAATTGCTTGCTCGTTTGGACTGGAACATTAACGACAAAAACAAGTTCAACATCCGCTACAGTTTGGTGAAGAACAAGTATTCCTCCAGCCCTTCAAGCTCTATTAACCCCATGCCTTCGGCTGTTTACAACAGAAATGACTATGGCCGTACATCAGACTATGCCATGTATTTCGAGAGCTCACGTTACTTCCAGGAGCAGAACTTCAGCTCCGTCGCTGCCGAATGGAACCATAGCTTCCTGAGCGGTCGTGGCAACAACATGTTGCGCGCCACCTATTCGCACCAGTATGAACCTCGCAGCTTCGTGGGCGATCTCTTCCCCACAGTCGATATTCTGAAGCCTCTTGAAGATGGCACTCCTGCTGTCTACACTTCATTCGGTCCTGACCCGTTCACCTACGGCAACCTCCGTGATGTGCAGACTGCTGTCGTCACCGACGAAGTGAGCTACCTCACTGGTATTCACAACTTCACTCTTGGAGGTCAATTCGAGTGGGATAGAACCAAGAATGGCTACATGCAAGGCGGTGCGGGCTACTATGTCTACAATTCATGGGATGATTTCGTAAACGGAAACACGCCTCGTGCATTTGCCATCACTTATGGCAACAACGAGAACCACGAGCAAGTCTATCCTTCCTTCGATTATATGCAAGGTTCACTCTATCTGCAAGACGAAATGACTCTCAGCGAGCGTTTCAAGCTTGCCCTTGGTCTCCGTGTTGAGATGCCTTACTATCCTTCCATTGCTGGCTACAACACCAACAACGAATTCCTCAATGGCTGGGATCAAGAAGTTGACATCACTAACGACGAAGGCGATGTCATCGGTCATGAGACTGTTCACCACTCCATTGCCGATGGAGAAGGCAACACCATGTACGGTATGTCGACAGCCGACATGCCCAAAGCTCGCGTGAACTTCTCTCCTCGTCTGGGCTTCAACTGGGACCTCACTGGCGAACGCAAGTACATCGTCCGCGGTGGCTCTGGCCTCTACACTGGCCGTCTGCCCTTCGTGTGGATCGTGTCAACCGTGGGTAACAGCAACGTGATGCAAAACCAATTCATCACCCAGAACCAAGACATCGCTTTCTATCAAAATGTCAATGATATCATTGAGCACAACTCCTCTTCGTTGACCACGGGTGACCTTCCAGCTCCTCAAAGCACGACCATTATGGACAAGGAACTCCGTATGCCTCAAACCTGGAAGAGCAGCTTAGCATTCGACGCCGAACTCCCCGGTGGTATTAAGGCAACCCTTGAAGGTATCTACAGTAAAGACATCAAGTCTGTTGCAGTTACCAAACTTGGTCTCGTTCCTGGCGACTCATTGCAGCTCCCTGGTGAGCCTGACAAGAGACTCTATTGGAAGAGCGAAGGCATCACCAACTCGTTGGGCAAAGCTGTCACTCCTTATTTGATCACGAATTCTGAGAACAATGGTTATTACTACTCTGTCACCGGTCAGTTGAGCAAGGACTTCAAGTGTGGTCTCAACTTGATGGCTGCCTACACTTACTCAGAAGGCAAGAATGTTATTGACGGTATTGGTGACCAAGTCACCTCTGCATTCTCCACCAATACTTTTGGTGTACATGGCTCCAACGCTCACGAATTGGGTTACAGCTCATACGTGTCGCCTCATCGTGTGCTCCTCAACGCAGGTTGGACTTGGGCCACGGGACAACACACCACTGAGACAGTCGGCCTTTACTATGAAGGCTACAACCTTTGCTACGTGGGTGACTATAGCTATTCAAGATACAGCTACACCGAGTTCGTTCAAAGCGGCACCTATCAAAATAGTGTCAACGGCGATCAAGGTGCCCACAGCTTGATGTACATCCCCACGGAAGCCGAACTTAAGGCAATGCCCTTTAATGATGTAACAAACACTGATGGAGAAGTCATCCAAACTGCTGATAAGAACCGCGCCGCTTTTGAAGAGTTCATCCAAAACGACAAATATCTGAGCACTCACCGCGGCATGTATGCCGAACGTGGTGGCGCCATTGCTCCTTGGAGACACACCTTCAACTGCAAGTATGAAAGAACTTACAAGTTCAAAGGCGGTGAAAGCATCAGCTTCGGTGTCGACGTGAAGAATCTTGCTAACCTGTTCTACAGAGGCTGGGGCAATGTCCAAAGACTCTCCTCATCAAGCATCCTGAGAGTGAACGGCAAGGGAACTGATAGTGATCCATACACCTATCAATTCATGAATCCTACTTGGAATGAATACGCTAGCACCTACTCCACTTGGTCGGCTGCTTTGAACCTCCGTCTGAACTTCTAATCGAAGTTGTTTCGGAAAACCAAAAAAGCACCCTTCGGGGTGCTTTTTTTGTACACATTGATGATAGCAAAAAAGAAAAGCACCCCGAATCCGAGGTGCTTTTTTGTTGGCTTCATTGCCGAGGGATCATTCCTCTGCGATCTTCAGCTTGTCTTCAAGGACCTTGAGGTCTTCCTTGGCCTTATTGATCTTCTTTTCGTACTCGGCACGCATCAGCTCCGAGTTCTTGCTGTTGGAGAAGAAACCGATGTTGTTCTCCATGGCAGCGATTTCGTCGCGCAGCTTCTGGATGCGAGTCTGCAACTTGTTGCCTTCCCTACGCACACGGTCGCCCTCCATCATCTCACGGAACTCGTTGGTCGAAGCCTCGTTCTGGTTCTTACGCATCGTATCGAAGAAACCATCGATGAGCTCACGATACTCCTTATTAATAGCATCCTTGTGTTTCATCGGCACATAGCCGATTTCGATCCAACGTTTCTGGAATGCCTTGATGGCATCCATGTTCTCGTTACGATTCGGACCAATTTGGAAGGCCTTGATTTCTTCAAGCAAAGCTCTCTTGGCAGCCAAGTTGGCTTCTTCCTCGGTGCGACGACCGCTGAAGTGTTCGTTCTTGCGGGTGAAGAACGTGTCGCAAGCAGCGCGGAAACGCTTCCAGATCTTGTCGGCATGACGTTTCGGAACGGGACCGATGGCCTTCCATTCTTCTTGGAGCTTCTTCATCTGCTCGGTAGCATTCTTCCATTCGGTCGACTCCATCAAAGCCTCAGCTTCGATGCAGAGTTGGGTCTTGCGTTCGAGGTTCTCCGTTTGTCTGTCTTTCAGGCCAGCGAAGAATTCCTTCTTCTTGGCAAAGAAAGCATCCATGGCACCACGGAAGCGCTGCCAGATTTCCTCGTTGTCTTTCTTGCTGGCGGGACCCACAGTCTTCCACACACCAAAGATCTCGGAGAGTTCGGTCGACTTCTTCTGCCAAGCGTTGACGCTGGTGTAGTCTTCGGCGATAAGAGCCTCAGCCTTTTCGCATAATGCCTTCTTGGCTTCGAGGTTGGCCGATTGCTCGCCTTCAATCTGAGCGTAATGCTCGCGGCGGATCTGGTTGATCTTGTCGGTAGCCGCCTTGAAGCGTTCCCAAATCTCGTCCTTCTTGTCCTGAGGCACAGGACCGACTTCCTTCCAATCCTCATGAAGCTTCTGCAAGGCCTTGAATGCCTTGGTGATAGACTTCTCATCGAGGAGTTCTTCAGCCTTCTCGCAGAGTTCAATTTTGGCGTCGAGGTTCTTCTTCATGTCAAGGTCACGAAGTTCGCGGCCGATACGGACCTTGTCGAAGAACTTCTCCACGAGGAAGTGGTAGTTGTTCCAGAGGTTGGAGTTTTCGGCAGCTGGCACAGGACCGATTTCCTTCCAGCGGTCTTGCAGGCCACGGAAATCGTCGTAGGTCTTCTTCAGCGAGTCGTCGGAAGCAATGATTTCCTTCAGCTCATCGAGGATGGCTTGCTTCTTAGCCAAGTTTTCGACCTTCTGCTTCTCCATGTCCTCGTTTTGCTTGGCGCGGTTGGCCTTGAAGACACCGAATGCGGCATTGAAGCGTTGCTCAACAGGGTCTTCTGCATGCTGGAAGCTCTCGGCCTCGCCACCGCCTTGGAGGAACTGGTCGAGTTCATTGTCCAGGTCTTCCTTGTTCAACTTATTGAAATGGAGACGGATAGCCGCAACCTTGTCCTTGATGTTTTGGACATCGGAGTCTTGCACGAGTTCCTCGAGCATTTCCACAAGTTGCAGCTTGTTGAGACCGTCCAGATCGGCATTATCTTCCACCAATTCTTCCTCGTCAGGTTCGACGACGTCCACCATCTCGGGCATCACTTCGTCGACTGCGGGAGTCGGCTCGGCAATTGTTTCGGCCACGAGAGTGGCGACCTCAATTCTCACCTTAGCGGGCAGGATGTTGGGTTGAATCAGTTTGACAATCTTCTTTTTTTCGTTACCGTCGATGGCTTTCTTGGGAGCGCTCGACGTCGTTGCATTCTCAACACCTTCCTCAATGGCAGGGGTTTGAGTCATTTGTTCGTTGTTTTCCATTTCAATTCGTTTTATGGCCAAGGAAAACCTTGATCCCTATTTACAATAAAGCGTGCAAATATAAGAAAAAAATAATGTCCAAGTACAAATTGCGTACAAATTTTGATTTTTGCCAAAAAACGAGGGAGTCACGTTTCTTCGTAACTCCCTCGTTTTCAGTTTGTCGGGGCAAAAGGATTCGAACCTTCGACCCCCTGCTCCCAAAGCAGGTGCGCTAGCCGGACTGCGCCATAC
>CACXIM010000104.1:5817-11105 GCA_902767725.1 uncultured Bacteroidia bacterium
AACCCCCGGTACCCATTGCTGGATACGACAGTTTAGCAAACTGTTGGTTTCAGCCACTCACCCACCTCTCCTCGGCTGTGAATTGCGGTGCAAAAGTAGGCTTTTTTCCGTTACCAGCAAACGTTTTTTACATATTTTTTTGAAATTATTTTTTATACGCTGTTTTTCAGCAAAATACACTCATAAAAAAGAAAGGAACGGCAACACCATTCCTTTCTTTGAGTTGCTAACTTAACCGAAGTTACTTATTTTTCCTCTGTCAGGTCAACGATCTCAGCATCGGGAGCGTTCTTCTGCACCGAAGCGATGCCATTCTTCATGTTCGCTTCATTTGCGTACATTTGGCTAGAACCAATAATTTGGCCATTGGAGGCCATCAAATTGAAATACGGTTTGCCATTTGATGCAACCTTAATGTTGAAACGTTTTTCCTCTTGGCAATTTTTTCTGACAGATTCCACGCCATTGAGGCAGGAAGCCTTGGTCTTATAGCCTTCGCTTGTAAGGATGACTTGGCCGTTTGTGGCCTTTAAGTTGAACTGGAACTCACCGTTTTTCCTAGTTGTGATTTCGAATTTACCCATAATTGTATGTTTTAAGGTTGGTTTAGGCTGCAAATATACATTTTTTCATCGCATTGCCAATAAAAATTGGATTATTTTTCATTGTAGCCGCGCCAAAAGAACATCTCGGTAACTGGCACCCACTGGCACCTTATTACCCGCCACGGTAACATCCGACTTGTCAAGGTCTTGAATGTGTTTGAACGATACGATGTAGGACTTGTGTACACGGACGAACATATCCTTAGGCAGAATCTCCTCCAAGTCCTTCAAGGCAAACAAGGCCGTGATGCGACGCTGTGTGGTGTGGAAGGTAACATATTCGTGTTGCCCTTCGATATAAAGCAGGTCGTCGTAGTTGATTTTGTAGAGCTTGTAGTCGGCCTTAACGGTGATGAAGTCGTTGGAGCGGCTGATAGTGTCGCGTGGCTTGTCCTCGGTGCTTACCACGGGTTGCTCGCCTCCAATGGCCTTACTGACTGCTTGGAAGAAACGCGGGAAGTCGAAAGGCTTCAACAGGTAGTCGACCACCGAAAGGTTGAAGGCATCCACGGCATATTCCGAATAGGCCGTGGTGAAGATGACAGCCGGTTTGTGCTCCAGACTCTTCACCAGCTCCAACCCCGTCAGGTCGGGCATCTGGATGTCAAGAAACATGATGTCAACCTGATAGTTCTTCAAGGCATTCATGGCCTCGAAAGCATTGGAGCAGACGGCCACAATCTGTAGGGAATCCACCTTCGAGACGTAGTCCTGCAACAGTTTCTGGGCCAAATATTCGTCATCCACGATGACTACATTGTATTTCTCTTTCATAGTTCAATCTTAACCGTATAGGTACCGTTATCTTGTTTAATATCAAAATCATAGCTCTCGCCATAATGTAACATGAGGCGTTGTTGCACGTTTTTCTGCCCAATGCCCGATTTCTTCGCTACTCCCGCATTGCCATTCAACGGCTTTACATTAGGGGCAATCGTGTTTTCGGCAACAAAGCTAAAACTGTCGCACGACTGCCTAATACTAATATGCACAAAGCCTTCGGGATGGGTCTCCAATCGGCTGTATTTGAAGCAATTCTCGATGATGGGTTGAAGCAGCATAGGTGCGATCATGAAGTCCTCTTTTTCGATGTCCTGTTCCAACACCACGTCGCGCTTGCCTCCCATGCGCATCATCTGGAAGTCGATGAAGTTCTCAATATAGTTGATCTCCTTGCTCAACGGGATGATTTCGGCCTGACAGTCGACAAGCACATAACGCAGCATCTCGGAGAGCTTCAACACACCGTCGGCGGCATTGTCGTCGTGGGTGTAAACCATCGAGTAGATGTTGTTCAAGGCATTGAAAAGGAAATGCGGATTGATTTGCGACTTGAGATAACGCAACTCCATGTCGAGTTTCTCGCTCTTCAGCTGGTCCGAGATAATCTTCTCCTCGTTCTCCTTGCGTTGGTAATAGAAAATCACCGTGATGGCATAAACGGCGATAAACCATATCAAACGCACCAGATATGCCACAAAAAACCGTTGGAAAGCAAAAAGTTCTTCGAACGGTGTTCTTGAAATGAAATGCAACAATAAGACATCGATGATCGTGGAGACTGCCGCCCAAAGGGGAATGACTAGGATGGAAAGCAAGATGAATAGCACCACCCTGCCCTTTCGCAGCAAATACTCAACCAACACCTTGTTTATAAAGATTACCAACAGCACGACCATCCCCACAAAACAGAGCGAGCTGGCGGTACGGAAATAGTAATTGACATTGGAATGCACTGCAAAGAAAACGACAAACAGCACAATCCAAATCACACCCCATTTGTAAAGGCGTTCCAACAAGTCGAGGTTGGCGGTTGGCAAGGTGGGCAGTGTGCGTTTCTTCATCTCCTTTGAATTAGAATGCAAAAATAAAGTTTTTGGATTAATTTTCATTGAATCGACATAATATTTCGTTGAAAACTGCGTCTACAATGCACAATTATTCCTACTTTTGCACCTTATTAATATTAGAGGTCCAGATTTTGAACTACAAACCAATGAAAAGACTGATTTTTAACGCTTTAGCAATTATCACATTTTGCACCATACCCCTTTTTTCATACGCACAAGAACCTTTGAAGCTTACCCTTGACCAAGCTTTGGAGATTGCCTTGTCGGAAAGCAACACCGTTAAGATTGCCGACATGACTGTTGAAAAGTCGGGATACGCGAAAAAAGGCAGCTACGCCTCGCTTTACCCGAACGTCAGCGTGAGCAGTTCCTATCAACGTACACTGAAAAAGCAGGTCATGGTGATGGACATGGGCGGTCAAGCCATGGAAATCAAGGTGGGTCGCGACAACAACATCAACGCCTCGGCCTCCGCCAGCATGCCTTTGGTGAACGCCTCGCTGTGGGAAAGCCTCAAATTATCGGGCATGGACGTGGAGATGGCGGTGGAACAAGCCCGCTCTTCAAAAATCGGCTTAATCAAGCAGGTGAAACAGGCCTTCTATGCCGTGCTGTTGGCACAAGAGTCGCATAATGTCATGAGCCAGGTCTACGAAAACGCGCAGAAGAACTACGAGAAGACCATGCAGCGCTTCAATGTGGGCAAGGCCTCAGAGGTGGAACGCCTCCGTGCCAAAGTGACGATGCTCAACGCCGAGCCTAACGTGTCGAGCGCTGAAAACGCCGTACTCCTCGCCACATGGCAGCTGAAAGCCGTCATGGGCGTCGACCTCGGCACCGATATCGAAGTGGCCGGCAACTTGAACGACTACACCGCGCAGATGCTGTCGCCCCTCTCTTTGGAAAACGACCTGAGCAACAACAGCTCACTGCTTCAACTCGACATTCAAGACCGCATGCTTGAGTCGACCATTAGGATGCAGAAGAAGCAATACCTGCCGACCCTTGCTGCCAACATCAACTACAACTATAGCGCCATGGGCGACGAAAAATTGAGTTGGTTCCCCTCCTCTACCGCCGCCTTGAGCCTCAGCATCCCCGTATTCGACGGTTTCCAAAAGCACAACGCCATCAAGCAAAGCCAGGTGACACGTAACATGCTCGCCTTGCAACGTGAAGACGCCGAGCGCAACCTTCGCATCGCCATGCGCAACTACAACGACCAGATGGCACTCTGCGTGAAAAACTACGAAGCCGCCAATGCCACCGTGGAAATCGCCCAAAAGAGCTACGACATCTCAGCCAAGATGTACGAAGTGGGCAAAGCCACCTTGGTGGAGCTCAATGACGCCCAATTGGCCCTTCAGCAGGCACAACTCACCCAGGCTCAAGCCGTTTACAACTTCATGGTCACAAAAGCCTCGTTGGATGAATTAATTGGAAAGGAATAAATATGGCTATTGGCCGTTAGCTGTTAGCTATTAGCTCAGTTGCTGCCAAGCTAATGGCTAACAGCTAAATGCTAAAAGCCCAAAAAAGGAATCTTGAAATAACAACAAACTAAACAATGAAATATCTCAAACTTACATTAATCGCTTTTGCCGCAACCACACTGATGGCGGCTTGTGGATCAAAAGACACCAAAACTACCACTGACCAACCGCAAGCCCAAGTTGCCCCTGTGGTTAGCGTAGTGACGGCACAGGCCGAAGACGTTGAAATCACCAATACGTTCACCTCCAACATTGAGCCGTTCGCCGTCAACAACATCGTTTCGCAAACGGCTGGCCGCATCGTCAGCATCCGTGCCGAGGTGGGCGACAAAGTGCGCAAAGGTCAGTTGCTTGCCACCATGGATGATGTCAACCTGGCCAAGACCCGCATGCAATACGTTAATGACTCGACCGAATTGGCACGTCTCACCGAACTCTATAACATCGGCGCCGTCGCCCAAGCTGACTACGACATGGCCAAGCTTGCCCTCAACATCACCAAAAAGACGTATTACAACTTGGCTGAAAACACTTATCTCCGCAGCCCCATCAACGGTGTGGTGACAGCCCGCAACTACGACAAGGGTGACATGTACAGCATGGCCCAACCCATCTTCGTCGTTCAACAAATCCAACCGGTTAAGATGCTCATCAACGTTTCGGAAAGCCTGTTTACCGACATCAACAAAGACATGGATTTTGAAGTGACGGTAGAGTCCTATCCGGGCGAGACCTTCCAAGGTAAGGTGAACCTCATCTACCCCACCATCAGCGCAACTACCCACACCTTCCCCGTTGAGGTCATTTGCCAAAACAACGACCAGAAGTTGCGTCCGGGTATGTTTGCCCGTGTGACTGCCAACTTTGGCACCAATCACCATGTCGTCGTCCCCGATGTCGCTGTCGTGAAGCAACAAGGCTCGGGCGAGCACTTCGTCTACGTGCTCCAGCCCGACAACACCGTGAAATACACCCTCGTTGAACTCGGCGTCCGTATGGGCAACCGTTACGAAATCGTCAGCGGCATCAACGAAGGCGACCGCATCGTCACTGAAGGACAGGTGAGACTTAAAGACGGTGTTTCTGTTACTGTGAAATAAAAGCTATCAGCTATCAGCCGTCAGCTATCAGCTAAGTGGCTGACTGCTGAAAGCCACTGAACAACTATAAACTGATAACCGAACTTAAGATTCAACTCTAGACTGCTTCGTTCCTCGCAGTGACGCAAAGCGGCAACTGAACAACTGAACAACTGAACAACTGATTAACTGAACAACTGACATGAGTCTACAAAGAACAGCAGTAAATAATCCGGTGACGACGGCCTTGGTGTTTGTCGC
>CACXIM010000105.1 GCA_902767725.1 uncultured Bacteroidia bacterium
GCTGCGTCAGCGCAGCCGTCCGTACCTCTTCTCCAACTCGATGGCTCCTGGCCTCGTGGCCGCTGGCATCCGTATGTTCGAGATGATGAGCGAGACCAACGCCCTGCAGGACAAGCTGCATGAAAACACTGCCTACTTCATCAAGAAGATGACCGAGGCTGGCTTCGACTGCAAGCCTTCACAATCCGCCATTTGCGCCGTGATGCTTTACGACGCCCCGCTGTCGCAGAAGTTCGCCGCCAAGCTGCAAGAGGAAGGTATCTTCGTCACGGGATTCTACTATCCTGTGGTGCCGAAGGGACAGGCCCGTATTCGCGTTCAGGTGAGCGCCGCCCACGAGCGTGAGCACCTCGACAAGTGCATCGCCGCCTTCGTGAAGATTGGTAAAGAACTGGGAATTTTGAAATAAGTTGATAGTTTGCAGTTGTTCAGTTGTTCAGTTGAAAGCCGCTGGACAACTGAACAACTAAACAACTGAATAACTGAACAACTATGAAAAAAATACTGATCGTTGGTTCCGGCGGACAGATCGGAACAGAATTGGTGAAGAAGCTCCGTGCTACCTACGGAAACGAAAACGTGGTGGCCTCGGATCTTCGCCCTTTGACCGGTGAGCGCTACAACATCGACACCATCTATAACCTCGCCGCCATCCTTTCGGCCACGGCCGAGAAGAACCCCATGTTAGGTTGGAACGTAGGCATTGGCTCGTTGGTGAACTGCCTCGAGACGGCCCGTATCTTCAACTGTGCCGTCTTCACGCCTTCATCCATCGGTGCTTTCGGTGCCAGCACGCCGCACGACAACACGCCTCAAGACACCATCCAGCGCCCGAACACCATCTACGGCGTGACCAAGGTCACGGGTGAATTGTTGAGCGACTATTATTTCACCCGTTTTGGCGTGGATACCCGCAGCGTCCGTTTCCCGGGTTTGATCAGCAACCTGACCCTGCCTGGCGGCGGCACTACCGACTACGCCGTGGAGATCTACTACGCTGCCGTGAAGGGCGAGAAGTTTTACTGCCCCATCAGCAAAGGCACCTACATGGACATGATGTATATGCCTGATGCTTTGGATGCCATGGTTGATATCATGGAAGCCGACCCGAGCAAGCTGGTGCACCGCAACTCATTCAATGTGACGGCTATGAGCTTCGACCCGGAAATCATCTACAACGCCATCAAGAAGTACTATCCGAACTTCGAGATGGAGTACAAGTTCGACCCGATCCGTCAGGCCATCGCCGACAGTTGGCCGAACAAGATGGACGACAGCTGTGCCCGCAAGGAGTGGGGCTGGAACCCGAAGTACGACCTCGACAAGATGACGGTCGACATGATCGAAACTTTGAAGAAGAAGTTGCTGTAATAAGTCGCTTCGCGAATGCTAAAAGGAGGAATCGGCAACGGTTTCTCCTTTTTCTTTATCTTTGTACCCTCAAATCATAGAATAAGATATGCTCTCCAACCTTAACAAATACCATATCATCCTCGCCTCCAAATCACCACGCCGGCAGGAACTGTTGCGTGGCATGGGCGTAGACTTTGATATTCTGACCAAGGAAACGCCAGAAGACTATCCGTCAGACCTGCCTTTGGACGAAGTTCCGAAATACTTGAGCCTGCAAAAATCGTTGGCTTTCTATGACGATGAACTGCCTGCCGATTATCTGTTGATTACCTCCGACACTGTCGTCATTTGCGAAGGCGAGATTTTGGGCAAGCCGAAGGATAGGAAAGACGCTGAACGAATGTTGCAACTGCTCTCGGGCAAAACGCACTATGTGGTGACTGGCGTCACGGTGCGCTCGGCGGCGAAGACGGAGTCGTTCGCGGTGCGCTCCAATGTGACTTTTGCGGACTTGGAACAGGAGGAAATCGACTATTACATCGAGCATTGCCAACCCTACGACAAGGCAGGTGCCTATGGCATCCAGGAATGGATAGGCTACGTAGGCATCAGCGGACTTGAAGGCTCGTTCTACAACGTGATGGGCCTGCCGACCCGAAAACTCTATCAATGTTTGAAGGTGTTCTAATTTGGGATTGCTTTGCAAAGAAATGCTTTGCATTGACTCACTTCGTTTCGTTGAATCTTTGATTTCATCGCAGATAAATCGTTCAAAAATCGGTATAAAAACATTCAAAATCTATTATTTCTCTTTTTTAAGATTTTTCAATTAGATTTTTGACAGATTTCTTGCCCGAAAGGGCAATTCCAACAATGCTTTTCCCTATCTTTGCAGCATATTGTTGTAAAATGGAAAAAAACCGCCCCCAGATACTAATCACGAATGATGACGGTTACGCCGCCAAAGGCCTGCGCAAGCTGGTCACGTTGATGCGCACACTCGGCGACGTGGTGCTCATTTCGACGGATGAGGTGATGTCGGCCAAAAGCCATTCCTGCACTATCCGCGAAAGGCTTTATGTCCGTCTCGTTCATGAGGAGGAAGGTTTCAAGGAATACCGCTGCAACGGCACACCTGTAGACTGCGTGAAGCTTGGTTACCAGAAACTGATGCCAACGCCGCCTGATTTGGTTGTCTCAGGAATCAACCATGGGATGAATGCCGCCACGACAGTGGTCTATTCAGGCACCATCGGCGCCGTCATCGAGGCCTGCATGAACGGCTTGAATGCCATCGGCTACAGCCTCTTCAGCCTGAATCCTGATGCCGACTTCGACCATCTCGACACCGCCATCCTCGAAATCACGCAAAAGGTACTGAAAGAAGGTCTGCCCAAGGGCGTCTGTCTCAATGTGAACTTTCCTAAACGCAGCGAGGAACCCTTGAAAGGTATCAAGGTGTGCCGACAAGCAGCATGCCGTTGGGTGGAGTATTTCAAGGAACAATACGATGAGAATGGGCAGCAGTTTTACGACTTGGAAGGCACCTTTGAGAGTGATGACATAACGCCCGACACCGACCTTTGGGCTTTGCAAAACAACTACATCTCGGTGGTCCCGACATGTTTCGATTGGACAGCGCATTCGCAGATAGAAACGATGAAAGAATTTGAAACTTTAAGCATATAACGATGAAAATCAAAGATAACTTTTGGCTTGGATTGTTGATTGGTGCGGCCAGTTTCGGGCTGTTTTTCCTCTTGTTTAGCTTGATTCCTTGGGAAAGCCTCGGCAGGTTTTCCACCCGAGCGCCTTATCTCTTGGCCTTCATTCCTGGTGTCGTCCTGTTTAGGATGATGCTGGTGAAATGGAACCTCGACAAGATGGGTCGCGGCGTGTTGGCCGTGACAGTGGTGGGCATGTTGTTGGTGTTTTTCCTTGTTTAGAAAACTGAAAACCAATGAAGTACTATATCATAGCAGGTGAAGCCTCGGGCGATTTGCACGCGTCGAATCTGGTCGCCGAAATCAAGAAAAAGGACAAGAAAGCCGAGTTTCGTGGTTTTGGTGGCGACTTGATGAAGGCGCAAGGTGTCGACTTGGTGAAGCATTACCGTATGATGGCTTATATGGGCTTCGTCGAGGTGGCGGTCAACCTGCGTAAGGTGTTGGGCAATATCTCCCTTTGCAAGAAGGATATTCTGGATTATCAGCCCGACGTGGTGATTCTGGTCGACTATCCCGGCTTCAATTTCCGCATTGCCGATTTCGCTCATGAGAAAGGCTTCAAGGTGATTTATTACATCTCGCCTCAACTCTGGGCCTGGAAACGTCGCCGCGTGAAGAAGGTCAAGCGCTCGGTGGACAAGATGTTGGTGATCTTGCCTTTCGAAGAGGAGTTTTACAAACGTTACGGTGTGGATGTCACATACGTCGGCAACCCGCTTTTGGACGAGATGTCGAAGTTTGGCTCGGCCAATCGGTCGATTTTCCTGCGGCGCAACAGCTTGGGTGAGTCTCGCGAGATCATCGCCATGCTGCCGGGAAGCCGCCGTCAGGAGGTGAAACGTATGCTGCCTGTCATGCTGAAGGTAGTTTCGCATTTCCCGAATTATCAGTTTGTTATCGCTGGCGTGTCGTCGCTTGACAAGTCTTTGTATAAGGACATCATTGGCAACGCGGATGTGTTTTTGGTGGAGAACCAGACCTACGAATTGCTGCAGAACTCCAGTGCGGCCTTGGTGACCTCGGGTACGGCCACGTTGGAGACAGCACTGTTCACCGTGCCTGAAGTGGTGTGCTACAAAGCTACCGACTTTTCTTACCGTCTTGCCAAATGGATGATCAAGGTGAAGTTCATCTCGTTGGTCAACTTGGTGATGGAAAGGGAAGTTGTCAAGGAGTTGATTCAGAGCGACCTGACCGAGGATAATCTCGTGAAGGAATTGGACCAGTTGCTGCACAACGCCAAGCGTCAGCGCAAGCTTTTGGAGGATTATGTCGAACTGAAAGACCGTCTCGGCAATGCAGGTGCTTCCGAAAAGGCGGCCGAGGTCATTCGCGAGTCGATGAAACCGAGGTCCTATGGAGCTGTAAAATCATTAGTAAGTGTGCATGATTGGTTTACATAATAAGTTGTACGTTTGGCTTTAACTACGTTGAATACTATGTATTTCAGCTTTTAGCCATCAGCATTCAGCTACGATGCTACCGCGCTGATAGCTGACGGCTGATTGCTTATAGCCAATGAAACTCATGGAGATAGAAGTATTATTTGAATAGTTGCTTAGAATATCATGTAAATGATGACCGATTGGAGCAAATATCCCTTTGTCAGGATGCTGATTCCTTTTGCCTTAGGCATTTGGGTCAGCATTTTTGTTGTCGCACTTCGGCTGTCGCACACTTTTTTGATGGTTGTTGCATTGGCACTCCTGGTCATGGCAGCGTTGACGGCTTTCTTGTTGAAGCATCAACGTCACGGCTGGTTCTTTGGCGCGGTCATGGCTTGTTATCTGTTCATGGCAGGCTATTCGTTAGCTCGGGTGCATGAAGCAGAGGTGAAGAGAGACTATTACCGCAATTTCCAAACGCATGCGAGCTATTACGTTGCGCGTGTCTACGACTATCCCACGGAACGTCCCAATTCAATCCGTACGGTCTTGGATTTGCAATACCAGTTTGGCGATAGTGCAGCTTCGCGCCCTGTTTCGGGCAAGGTGATGGCGTATTTTCCCAAAAGCGATACAGCTTTCTCGCTTCACTATGGCGATCTGATAGCCATCCCGGCGCCTATACGCGAGGTTGCTCCGCCCTTGAATCCCGAGGAGTTTGACTATCGGGCTTATCTTGGACGCAAAGGCATCACGGGACAGGTCTATCTGAAAGACGAGGATTGGATTGACCTGCAGACCAATGATGCCAATCCGATTTATGCCTTTTCCTATCGTTTTCGCGATATCTTGCTGGCCTCGTTGCAACGCAGTGGGTTGAGTGACGATGAGTTTGGCGTGGCCGCTGCCATACTTTTGGGCTATGACGACTATCTTGCCGATGAAGTGCGTAAGAACTATGTGGCGGCAGGTTCCATGCACATCCTTTGCGTTTCGGGCATGCATGTGGGCATCATTTTCCTCCTGGCTTCGTTCGTTTTATGCCCTCATCGCCGGCCTTTCGCCCTCCATTTTGCGCGCCTCGCTGATGATTAGTTTTGTCATCATTGGAGAGATGATTCGTCGTAAGGGGTTCATCATCAACTCCATAGCGGCATCGGCTTTCATCTTGCTTTGCATTAACCCGAACAACTTGTTTGAAATCGGTTTCCTGTTGTCGTATGCGGCTGTCATGGGCATCGTGGTGTTGCAAAGGCCGATTTACAATATGCTGTATGTCAAGAACAAACTGCTTGACAAGGCCTGGCAGATTACGGCAGTTGCCTTGTCGGCACAAATCGCAACGATTCCTTTCACCTTGTTCTATTTCCACCAGTTCACCACCTATTTCTGGCTTAGCAACCTGTTCATGACCCCGATTAGTTTTATCGTCGTCATTAGTGGAATGATATTGCTATTGGTGTCGTGGATTCCCTATCTCAACACCTTGGTCGGATATCTGGTTTGGGGCGCGGTGTATGTGATGAACTGGGTGGTGGCCAAGATTGAAAGTATCCCGTATTCCATCGTCAAGGGATTGTACGTCAACGATTTTGAGTTTGCCGTGTTGCTTGTGGCTTTGCTGCTGCTCATGCTGACTTTTATGTTGCGAAAACGGCGTCTGTTCATCGCTATGTTGGCGGCATTGTTGGTCGTGATGGCTTCGGTGGCCATCAGGCTGTATGGCTCCGATGAACAGAAATGGATGACGGCATTCAGCCTGCGCAACCACACGGCCATTGATTTCGTCAGGGGAGGGGAGCATGTCCTTTTGGCCGACTCCACATTGATGGCCGACGAATCCACAGTCGACTATAGCCTAAAAGGCGCTTGGAGTAAACGGCACCTGTCGCACCATCCGCAAGTATTTGGGCTAGATGAAGATTATGCGAATCAGTATGTGTGCAAAAAGTCCAATTTGGTCTCATTTGACGGAAAGTTGTTGGCGCTTTGGGACGGCCAACAGCTCAATGATAGCTTGTCCTATCGGCTTCCTGTGGATTATCTCTTGGTTTCAGGGAAACAAAAACCCGATGTGCAAGCTGTCGTGAATGGCTATGATGCCAAGATGCTTCTCATCGACGGCTCAGTACCGCGCTATTTGGCTGAAAAATGGGTGTCGCAGGCCGAGACTTTGCACCTTCCATATTATAATGTCGGTGAAGGAGCTATGGAAATAGGTTTTTAATTTATTGTTTTACAATAGATTATAAAATATACCGAAAATTATCTCAAAAAAATGAAAAAAATTGCTTGCCAGTTTGGAAAAAGGTTGTACTTTTGCACCCGCAAAGCAAAGCAATAGAGTTCTTTTTCAGGCTGGTCCGGTAGTTCAGCTTGGTTAGAATGCCTGCCTGTCACGCGTCGCGAGTTCGAGTCTCGTCCGGACCGCAAAGAGCGCAAGTCGAAAGGCCTGCGCTCTTTTCGTTTATGAAAGGTAAATTCGAAAATACGACCCCCTTCCTTCATCAGCTGTCTTTCGTACTGATCGTTTGGATTATGCTGGGTTCCCTTTTCATGCTCGATGAGGCGGAACGGCAGGAAAAGGAACGCTGGGAATGGGAGGCTTATCGCGCCGATAGTCTGGTCACTTTGCTTTTTGCAGGCGACATCATGGGTCACACACCCCAATACCAAGTGGCTTATAATCCTGAGACGGGAGAATATGATTATTCGGATTGCTTCCGCTATGTGGAGCCCTATGTGCAGGAGGCGGATTTTGCCTGCGGTAACTTGGAAGTCACTTTGGGAGGACCACCTTATGCGGGTTATCCTTGCTTTTCTTCCCCCGACGCTTTGCTGTTTGAGGTTCAAAACATCGGTTTCGACCTGCTTTTCACTGCCAACAACCATGTGCTAGACCGTGGCAAGCCTGGGGTGGAACGCACCATCATGATGCTCGACAGTGTGGGCATGCCTCATGCCGGCAGTTATGTCGACACACTCAGCCGCGACACGAGCTATCCGTTGATTATGGACGTTAGAGGCTTGAAGGTGGGCTTCATCAACGCGACTTACGGCACCAATGGCATCAGGGAAAAAGCGCCGAATGTGGTGAACAGGCTCGATACGGTGCAAATGGCCCGCGACTTGGAACGGCTTGCCGAGATGGGCGCAGACCTGAAAGTGGCAGTGCTGCATTGGGGTAATGAATACGAGCTGAAAGGCAACAAGAGCCAGCTACGTTGTGCCCAGTCGCTGGCCAACCACGGCGCCGACCTCATCATTGGCGGACATCCCCATGTGGTGCAAAATGCTGATACAATATTCAATGCATCGGGCGAACCAGTCGTGCTCTATTATTCCATGGGCAATTTCATCTCCAACCAACAGCGATTGGAGACCAAGGGCGGCATCATGGTCAAGGCAACGGTAAACCGCTTTACGGGACGCGTCGAGGCCACTGAATACATCCCTTATTTTGTGTATATTGGCACTATCCATGGGAAACACCAATACTATGTTGTGCCCTGTGTGCCTTATCTCAATGGGGAATATGATTTCAGTCTGCCCAAATACGACAGCACCCTGCTGCATACCGAGTACAATGCCATTTCGGGACGTCTCTCCAACTTTGACCAGTCCACCGAGTGACTTCTGATTTGTTTGGCTTCGTTTTTATTCCTATTTTTGCACGCTTTTTTTGACGGCCTTGTCTTTCTACATCGAAGACCAATGGTCTTCTCTCCAATTCAATAGTATTTCAACATAGGCAAGCAAGAAATAGCAATTCTCTAATTCTCAAATTCTTGACGAATATTATGTCATTTATCGATGAAATCAACAGACGGCGGACCTTCGCCATCGTCAGCCACCCCGACGCGGGTAAGACTACATTGACCGAGAAACTGCTGCTCTACGGCGGCGCCATCCAAGTGGCCGGTGCCGTGAAGTCGAACAAGATCCGCAAGACCGCCACTTCCGACTGGATGGAAATCGAGCGCCAACGTGGCATCTCGGTGGCTACCTCTGTCATGGGCTTTGATTATAAGGATATCAAGATCAACATCTTGGACACCCCTGGCCACAAGGACTTCGCTGAAGACACCTTCCGCACTTTGACGGCTGTCGACAGCGTCATCGTGGTCATCGACTCGGCCAAAGGCGTTGAGTCGCAGACGGAGAAGTTGGTCGAGGTGTGCCGCATGAGGAATACACCCATCATTGTGTTCATCAACAAGATGGACCGCCCTGGCATGGATCCTTTCGAGCTGTTGGACGAAATCGAGCAGAAGCTGAACATCCGCCTGACGCCATTGAGCTGGCCCATCAACAGTGGACCGAAGTTCAAGGGCGTGTATAGCATCTATGACAAGAGCCTGTATCTCTTCAATTCCGACAAGCAGCACATCACCGAAGGCATCGCTTTCGACGACCTCAATAACCCTGAGCTGGACAAGATGATTGGCGAGGATGCCGAGACCTTGCGCAATGAGACCGAACTCGTGCAAGGTGTGTATGACGACTTCTCCCGCGAAGCCTATCTGAAAGGCGACATCTGCCCTGTGTTCTTCGGATCGGCCTTGAATAATTTCGGCGTGAAGGAACTGCTGGACTGTTTCATCGAGATTGCCCCTACGCCCATTGGTCGCGACACGGTGGAACGCCGCATCGAGCCGACGGAGGAGAAGTTCACGGGCTTCGTCTTCAAGATCCACGCCAACATGGACCCCAACCACCGCGACCGTATCGCCTTTGTGCGCGTGGTGTCGGGACGCTTCGAGCGCAACAAGAACTACTTCCATGTGCGCCAGCGCCGCGAGTTGAAATTCTCCAACCCCACGGCCTTCATGGCACAGAAGAAATCCGTTCTTGATGAAGCCTATCCTGGTGACATCGTGGGCCTTTACGATGCTGGCAACTTCAAGATCGGTGACACGCTGACCGAGGGAGAAATCCTCAACTACAAAGGCATCCCGAGCTTCTCGCCCGAGCAGTTCCGCTATGTGGAGAATGCCGACCCGATGAAGTCGAAGCAACTGGCCAAGGGCTTGGAACAACTCACCGACGAGGGCGTGGCACAACTCTTTACGGGTAAGATGACTGGGCGCAAGATCATCGGCACGGTGGGTGAGTTGCAGTTTGAGGTCATCCAATATCGTTTGTTGCATGAGTACAATGCCTCCTGCCGCTATGAGCCCATCTCGCTTTACAAAACGGCCTGGATCACCAGCGATAACGAGGCCCAACTCGCCGACTTCAAGATGCGCAAGGCCTTGAATCTGGCTGAGGACAAAGAGGGTAGGGACGTCTTCCTTGCCGAGTCGCCATACGCCTTGCAGATGGCCATGGAGAAATATCCCGACATCGAGTTCCACTTCACTTCGGAGTTCTGATTTTTTCAACTTTTTTCTTGCACCAATTCAATTAATCCCTAATTTTGCAATCAAATCATTATTGTTTAACCATTAAAAACCTATTGCAATGGGATTATTCAAAGAATTTAAAGAGTTTGCCGCCTTGGTGTCCGACATCATCATGCCGCTCATCGGTGCTGTCACGGGTGGCCTCAACTTCACGGAGTGGAAGTGGGTGATTCGCGAAGCCATCATGGAAGGTGAGACTGTGGTGAAACCCGAACTGGCCCTGACCTGGGGTAACTTCATCCAAGTCATCTTTGACTTCATCATCATCGCCTTCTGCATCTTCTTGGTGGTGAAAGGTATCAATTCATTGAAGAAGAAGGAAGAACCTGCTCCTGCCGCTCCCGCTGGCCCGACCCAGGAAGAACTCCTCACTGAGATCCGAGATTTGCTGAAGAACAAGTGATTTTTGGCTCGTCCTCAAATGAAAAGCATCCACCTAAACGAAGGGTGGGTGCTTTTTTTTGCGGTCCCTGAGCCTGTCGAAGGGCCGCTTTTAGAAAAAAACACTACATTTGCAGTTTCAATGAATAGGCACAATGAAGCGTAAGCTTTTGCTCGTCATAGGATTCCTCTTTTGTTTCGTCTTCACTGCGAGGGCGACGCACCAGCGCGCGGCCGAAATCACTTATAAATGGCTCGGTGGCAATGCGTACGAGTTTACGCTGACTTGCTATACTTACACACCCAGCCCCGCAGGCCTGCAGCGCGACTCTTTGCTGGTGCAGTGGGGCGATGGCATGGAGGAATACATTCCCCGCGTGGTGCTGCAAAACTTGGGTGAAGACTATACATTGAACGTCTACAAACAAATCCATAACTATTCCTCTTCGGGTGCTTACACCATCAGTATGGAGGATGCCAACCGCAACTTCGGGGTCATCAACGTGCCCAATTCGGTGATGGTGCCCATGCACATTGAAACGGAATTGGTTATCAACCCGTTCTTGGGCAACAACAACTCGGTGCAGCTGCTTAATGCGCCTGTCGATAAAGGCTGTGTGAGCAAGCTCTATCTCCACAACCCTTCGGCCTACGACCCCGATGGCGACAGCTTGAGCTATCGGTTGGTGACTTGCAAGGGTCAGGATGGCATCGAAATTCCAGGCTACACTTTGCCTCAGGCCTCGCATTCCATCGAGATCGACCCTGTCACGGGCGAGTTGCGATGGGATGCCCCTATTCTTCAAGGCGAGTATAACGTGGCCATCATGGTGGAGGAGTGGCGCCACGGCGTGAAGGTTTTGCGGCAACGACCTGCCTGTGATCCAATGCGACGACCAGTACTGCCTCGTGGCTGGTGAGCAACTCGATTTCGTCATCTCGGCCTCTGACCCCGATGGCGACAATGAAACCTTGACCGTTTCGGGTGCACCGCTGGAATTGGCTATTAGTCCGGCCATGGTCAACCCCGAGACGGCCTTTGGCTTGCAGCCACAGATGGAATTCCTTTGGAACACCACATACGCACACATTCGCAACAACCCTTATCAAGTGGTGATTCACGCCAAGGACGACGGCACACCAGTCAGCCTGACCAATGTGAAGACGGTGACCATCAACGTGATGGCCCCCAAGGTGCAATGCCGCTGAGGTGCATGGCCATGACGCCACTTTGTCGTGGTCGGCTTATCCCTGCCCGAGTACCACTGCTTTGCTTATCTACCGCAAGGCAGGTTGTGATGGCTACGAACCCGATGCCTGCGAGACGGGCATCCGTGATGGTTATCAGCTGATTGCTACCTTGAATGATGCCTCTGCGACTTCCTATTCCGACCTTGACCTCCCACAAGGCGTTACTTACGAATACCGCATCCTCGCCCAATTCCCCGACGGTGCCTTGAGCATCGTCAGCGATGCCGCATGTGTGGAACTGAAGAACGACAGCCCGTTGATGACCCACGTCACCAACGATAGCATTGACCTTGTCTCAGGACAGGTCGTGACGTGCTGGGCCAAGCCGAAAGAGATAGACGCACAATATGTGGCGCCGTTCAGCTATAGCCTTACCCGCATCCTCGACGGCGAGGCTTCCGTTGTTTACGAAGGTGCCGACACGACCTTCCTTGACGCGACGCTGGATTTGAAAGAAACTGCCACCTTGGTTTATAAGGTGGAGATGCGTGATGCCCACCAGCAGCTGATGGGCACGAGTGCCACGGCCTCAGCGGTCATGCTGTCGGCCAACGGCAGCAACGATGCCACCAACCTCTCGTGGACCGAAGCCGTGCCTTGGATTGTGGACAGCACCCAAGTCTTCAAGGAAGAGAATGGCCATTTTTTGAGAATTGCCTCTGTGACGGGCATGACTTACACTGATACCGACGTGGAAAGCGACGAAACCTATTGCTATTATGTGCGTACTTTTGGCCATTACACCATGGAAGGCGTCATGCGTCCTTTGGTCAACTATTCCGCTATTAAGACGGTGCGAATCGGGCATGAGGAACCGACGGAAGAGTTCTCCTATACCTTGCCCAATGTCATTACGCCCAATGGCGATGGCTTCAATGATGTTTTTGAACCCAAGGTGACAGGCCTGTCGCTGATTACGGGTGCCAAGACGGTCATCTTTAACCGTTGGGGCAACATCCTTCACGACACCGACGACCCGCTCATTCAATGGGACGGCAAGAGCAAGCAGACCAAGATGGACTGCCCACCTGGAACGTATTTCTATGTCACCGACATCACCTACATGGGTGAGGCAGGAGAGGAGACACTGCACCTGCAGGGTTCGATTACCATTGTCCGTTAAAAATCTGTAGAGACGTAGCGCGCTACGTCTCTACCATAATACAATGAATAAAAACGTAATTTAAATATTGTTATCTATGAAAATCAGAACATTATTGATGGCATTGGCTGCCTTTTCTTTCATGCTGACCGCCTGTGAGAATAAAGCCAACAAAGAGCAAAACACCGAAAACCAGACCGAAACGGTTGTGGAAGAACTACCTGAAGAGGCTATTATGGATGATCCAATTGGAATCGTCCGTAGCGTATGGGAGCTGGCTCCGATTCCGGTCGCCCCTGCCGAAGGAATAGCTGACATTGAGCGTTTTGCACTCTCTTTCTGCAATGAGTATTCCAATTATGTGCCCAACAAGGTGCTCTACGACTATCTCAAAGACCAAGCGAAGTATAAAGAGGATCTGGAGAAAATCGGTTATGGTTTTAATGTTGACAATCAGAAAGAAGAGGGATACATCTTGTGCCGTGCCGAGACGCAGTTTTCCCAAGATACGGATTGCCGTTGCTGGAAACGCGACAATGGTCATACCCTCGTGGCTTTCTGGATGGAAGAAGCTTCTGAGTCGGGTGATGATGACGAACTCTTGGCTTTCTACGATTACGACCCTGCCACCAACACCATGACTCCCGAGCCGGCCTTGAGCAACAAGGTGGACGAAGCCATGGCCCAATACGACGGTTATACCGTCAGACTGCAGGATCAAGAAATCATCGGTCACAAAATCAACGTTGAAGAAGACAATTGCGAAAACACCGTCTATCTCATCCGCTGGAACGGAAATGATTTCAGCCTTGAGAAGACTGAAGAATAATCATGGTTAATAGGTAGAGACGTAGCGCGCTACGTCTCTACAACAAACACAAAAAAAAACGTAGAGACGTGCCATGGCGCGTCTCTACAGTTTTTTTTGGAATTCTTTGCCGCAGGCAAATCCCACAATCAATATTTCATCATCTCGATGAGGTCGACCATGCGGTTGGAATAACCCCATTCGTTGTCGTACCACGACATGATCTTCACCATCTTGCCCATCACCATGGTGCTTTGGGCATCGAAGATGCTGCTGTGCGGGTTGTGGATGACGTCGCAGCTCACGATCGGGTCCTCGGTGTATTCGAGCACACCCTTCATCGGGCCTTCGGCGGCTTCCTTCATGGCGGCGTTGATCTCTTCCTTCGTGGCTTCGGTC
>CACXIM010000106.1 GCA_902767725.1 uncultured Bacteroidia bacterium
CATCGCCTCCAAGGCCGTTGCTTTCGGCGAAGCCCTCAGCGACGAGTACATGGAGTACATCCAGCAGGTGAGAAAGAACGCCGCCTTCATGGCCAGAGCCTTTATGGACAAGGGTTACGACGTCATCAGCGGTGGCACCGACAACCACTCCATGCTGATCGACCTCCGCGGCAAGTTCCCGGAAATCACTGGTAAGATGGTCGAGAACACCCTCGTCCTTGCCGACATCACCGTCAACAAGAACATGGTGCCCTTCGACACCCGTTCGCCTTTCTTGACCTCCGGTCTGCGCGTTGGCACGCCAGCCATCACCACCCGTGGTCTGAAGCAAGACAAGATGGCCGTCATCGTCGACATGATTGACGACGTCATCAGCGACATCAATCCTGAGACCAAGACCGCTTCGGAGGCCAAGATCAACGCCGTGCGCGCTGAGGTCAACAAGCTGATGAAGGACTATCCGCTCTTCGCTTGGTAATCACAATTCACACCTTGTTATTAATGGTCGCTCCATTGGGGCGACCATTGCTATTGAATTATCAAAACTCGACCTTTATGAAAAAGCAACTTCTTCTTATTATTTGCTTTTTAACCATTGGTTTTTGTTCTTGCTCACCGAAGGTTCACAAACACATTGTCAAAGAAATGAGTCCCTTGGCTAATAATAGTGAAGTGACTGTATACAATAGTAGTTCTTTGGTTCCTAAAAACGCGGTGGTTATTGGCGATGTGGCTATCTTGGATGGTGGCACTACCACCAAATGCGACTGGGAAACCGTTATTGAAACCGCAAAACAAGAAGCACGCGAAGCAGGAGGTAACGGCTTGGAGATCTTGCAACATAGCAAACCTGGTGAAAACGGCAGCAGTTGTCACCAAATTGTAGCTTACATTCTGAACATCAGCGATGAGAACGAACCCGTAGAACTGTCAGAAATGGCAAAAGAGAACTTTCATGATTATGTAGTCATGAAAGATGGAGACACCATCCCTTGCATTGTTATGGACAAAACCAATAATCATATCGGATTTGTCTATGAACGCAATGGCGTCAGAAGGTTCAGTGTAATATCCACAAACGATCTACAATCCTTCTATATTAACGATCCTGTAGAAATGACCCATCGAAAGGAAGAGAGTCAGAAGAAAGAGTTTAATGTCCAAATTGCATTGAATGGAGGATATGCTTTTAGAA
Organism: uncultured Bacteroidia bacterium; assembly: GCA_902767725.1. Taxonomy (GTDB): domain Bacteria; phylum Bacteroidota; class Bacteroidia; order Bacteroidales; family F082; genus Limimorpha. The sequence continues at coordinate 1,196 of CACXIM010000106.1, forward strand.
CCGCGCCGTTCCCAAAAGATATGTCTAACGACTATAAAGAATACTTGAAAAAGCTATCACATGGCCTTGACTTAGGAGCAAGTGTGCGGCTCAACTTATCAAGAGGTCTAACTTTGGGTTTACATTATGACCGATTCTCAAAAGGGCTTCAAGCAACTGGCTATGCCTATGATAATGAAGGCAACTACTACGAAGGTACAATAAGCAACTGGCACACCATCACATTCGTTGGCACCTCGTTGGGTATGTTGTCAAGCTCTTCGCGCAACCAAAAACATTTTCTCAATGTGGAATTACTATTAGGCTATTTGGGGTATGAGGATAAGGCTGAAGAATTTGATCAAAGCTACACATTGTCAGGAAGAACCCTTGGTTACGGTATCGGTTTTGGTTATGACTATAAAATTACCAAAAGCATTGCCCTTGGCGCTGAAGTCTCGTATATTGGGGGAGCTTTATCGAAGGTTAGATATTTCGATGGCGTTCATCCTGTGCAAACCATCGATTTGGGAAAATCGAAAGAGGGTTTACAAAGAATCAACCTCAAGGCAGGTATTAGGTTTTATCTTTGATTGTTTTGATAAAGAATAAGAATTTGAATTAAAAAGCATGAAAACCACTAAAAAATACGGGTTCGACAACGAAAAATACCTCAAAATCCAGTCAGAACACATCAAAGACCGCATTGCGAAATTCGGCGATAAACTGTATCTCGAATTCGGCGGCAAACTCTTCGACGATTTCCACGCCAGCCGCGTGTTGCCCGGCTTCCAGCCCGACAGTAAGCTGAAAATGCTCTCTCAACTCATCGATGAAGCAGAGATCATCATCGTCATCAGTGCTGTCGACATAGAGAAGAACAAAGTGCGCGGCGACCTAGGTATCACCTACGATGTGGATGTGCTCCGTCTGCGTGAAGAGTTCATGAATCGTGGTTTCATGGTGAGTTCGGTGGTGGTGACCCATTATAATGGTCAGGCCAGCACTGACGCCTATCGCAAACGTTTAGAACGTATGGGTATCAAGGTGTATTACCACCGTATCATCGAAGGCTATCCCAATAATGTTGCCCTCATAGACTCGGAAGAAGGCTTTGGCCGCAATGACTACGTGGAGACCACGCGCCCGTTGGTGGTGGTAACCGCCCCCGGTCCTGGCAGCGGCAAGATGGCCGTCTGCTTGAGCCAGCTCTATCATGAAAACAAGCGCGGCATCAAGGCGGGCTATGCCAAGTTTGAGACCTTCCCCGTGTGGAACCTGCCGCTGAAGCACCCCGTCAACGTGGCCTACGAAGCCGCCACCGCCGACCTCAGTGATGTCAACATGATTGACCCATTCCATCTGGAAGCCTACGGCAAGACCGCTGTTAACTACAACCGCGACATTGAGATCTTCCCCGTGCTGAATGCCATCTTCGAGAGCATTTATGGCGAGAATCCATACAAGTCGCCGACCGACATGGGCGTCAACATGGTGGGTTACTGCCTAAGCGATGATGCCGTGTGCTGTGAAGCCTCCAAACAAGAAATCATACGCCGCTACTATACGGCACTTTGTGACTTGGCGAAGGGCAAAGGCTCTGAAAACGAGGTAAATAAGATTGCCTTGCTAATGAAACAAGCAAGAATCAGCACTGCCAACCGCAAGACCACCATTGCCGCCAAGGAACGCAAGGAACAAGAAGGTGCTGCCGCTGCTGCCATCGAGCTGAAAGACGGCACCATCATCACGGCACACACGAGTGACTTGCTCGGCCCAAGTGCCGCTTTAATCCTCAACGCCACCAAACACATCGCAGGCATCCCCCACGAGGTGAAACTCATTCCTCAAGCCATGATTGAGCCTATCCAGACCACCAAAGTCAACTTACTGCATGGCAGAAATCCGCGTTTGCACACCGACGAAGTATTAGTTGCACTTTCCATGCTCAGCCTCTGGGACGAAAACTGCAAGAAAGCTTTGGAATGCTTGCCTCAACTTAATGGTTGCCAAGTGCATAGCACGGTGATGCTCAGCGAAGTGGACCAAAAAATCTTCAAGAAACTGGGTATCGGCCTGACTTGCGACCCTGTAGCGAAGAAGTAATCCTTCTTCTCCAGCCCAACATGTATGTCATTCTCTCAAGCCTCCTATGTCATTCCAGCAGAGGATGGTGGGGAGCATGGAATCTATAGGAGGCGGTTTAAAAACAAAATCTATAAATGACGGCCTCAACAGCTATAGATCCCAAGCCTTTGCCCGCCAACCCCCGCAGGGATGACATACCTGTTGAGGCCTGCACAACTCTGCGTAGAGAAGATTACTAAAAGTTTCTGATTGCTCGCACGTAAAACTCCAGTGTCTTCAACGAGTCACTGATGACGAATTCCCCGTTTTGCAACCTTACGGCTGCCGCACCACGTGTGCCTGTCTCGGTGCTCGACCAGTAGGTCTTGTCTTCCAAGGTTGGATACCCCATCGAGGCCAAAGTGGCGTTCACCGCCTCCTGGTTTTGTAGGAGATAACGCATTTCTGTCGTCGAAGGTACATACCACTGCTTGTTGATGATCTTCCTATGGGGATAGTTCACGAGATGCCAAGTGTTTTTAAGGTAACTCCATTGTATGGCCGGATAATGGTTCATGTCGTACACGTCCATCAAGATGTTGGTGTTGTTCCAGCCCTCGTAGGGATTGGTGGCACCTGTCTCGCAGTTGATATTTCCGGGCAGACACCATGACAAATAGGTCTCGTCAAGGCTGACCATCAGTCCGTTATGGTCGCCAAAAGTCCAAAACACAACACCTTCCAAGGTGTCGTTGCGAAAATAATCGCCGACATTGTAGGTAGGTTGATTAGGAATATGAGGATTGCCCCCTTGCTGAAGTTCGTCTTTCTTGCAAGAGACAAAAAGGCATAGCAAAGCAAAGAAATAAAGTCCTTTTTTCATGGTATTCAAATACCCAAAGAGATGTTCAACCCTCTTGCTGTGTTCACCAAGTCGCTGTCGATGGTGACGAGGTTGGGCTTGGAGATGGCTTCCTTGAGCGAGACGGCCACCACATCGGGATGATGGTAGGCGACCATCTGGCCAAATTGACCATTGAGCACCATCTCGAAGGCCTTCACGCCAAACTCGGCAGAGAGCACGCGGTCGTAGGCAATCGGCACGCCGCCACGCTGCAAGTGACCCAAGGTGGTCTCACGCATGTCGTGGGTGAATCCCGCCGCCTTCATCTCCTCGATGAAACGACGACCAATGCCGCCCAGTTTCTTGTTCTCGTAACCCACCTCCGTGCTGATCTCATACACCTGCTGTCCGTCTTTGGGTCGCGCGCCTTCCGATGCCACCACCACGGCGAAGCCACGGTCATGGTCGAAGCGCTGCTCCAGGCGTTCCTTCACCACTTGGATGTCGTAGGGGAACTCGGGCAAGAGGCACACCTCTGCCCCACCCGCAATGGCGCTATGCAAGGCGATCCAACCTGCATCGCGACCCATCACTTCGAGAACGAAGACACGGTTGTGTGAAGCGGCCGTGGTGACGAGTTTGTCGACTGCCTCAGTGGCAATCTGCACGGCGGTTTGGAAGCCGAAAGTACATTCCGTCGAGGAGAGGTCGTTGTCAATGGTCTTGGGCACACCGATGATGTTCAGGCCCTTCTCGAAGAGCTTTTGCGAGATGCGCTGCGAGCCATCGCCGCCGATGCTGATGACAGCGTCGATGCCCATGTATTGCAGCTTGCGGAGCATTTCATCCGAGCGGTCAACGGTGCTCCAAGTGCCGTCGGCGTTCTTGACAGGCCAGTTGAACGGGCCGCCCTTGTTGGTGGTTTCAATGATGGTGCCACCACGGAAGTGGATGCCGCGCACCG
>CACXIM010000107.1 GCA_902767725.1 uncultured Bacteroidia bacterium
TTCTTCTATTTCGAGGACGGCAAGATCCATTTCGGCAAGATGAAGGAATACGACCCCATCACCTTGCGCACAGGTTTCGGCATTGAGAATTATGAATACGACGTGAATATGAACCATCATACAGGTGCTGCACTCTGCGAATGGGACTATATCATGTGCAACAGATATATGGCTGGCATGGAGAAAGGCAATGTGCACAACTGGAAATATAAAATAGAACCCTTCCATGAGATGTCGAAGTCGGCCTTTGAACATGCCACAGACTATTTCAACAGCAGCTACAACGCGGTTCTCGAAAGCCATACGGCGCGCATCATGCACGAAGACGTATCCAAGCAGATTTGTGGCAAATGGAAAGAGGGAGAACAAAAGACTATCGATGCCAACGAACTGGATTTATGGACGCGCGACCAACGTCGCATCCTCGAACAATACGTCATGGCCGACACCTTAATATGCTCAGGCGAGGCCTGCCGCGCTGACCTGAAACTGGGGAGCGTCATTGTCATTGAAGACCAGACCAAACTTGAGGATGGCACTTGCGAGTTCGTGCAACATGAGCCTCTGAAAATTATAGATCTTACATACGAATGGAAAGAGGACTCTATCCGCAAGTTGGATAATAGTTTCAAAGCCATTCCACAAAAGGCCACCGTGCCTCCTTACCTCGAACGCGATGAGCAGGGCTTCCTTACCTATGGAGATTTCGACATCTACCCACATTGCGGACCGCAACATGGCCGTGTGTACGACAACAAGGACCCGTTAGGCATAGGTCGCGTCAGGGTGGTCCTGAATTGGCAGTATCAGGTGAAGTATAGCGATGGCGTCGTAGAGGATATGAAGGATGAAGGTATGAAGGATAATATTACGCCATGGATCCGTGTCGCCCAACCTTACGCCGGTTGGTTGAAAGGCTGTTATCTGGTGCCCGAAATCTACGACGAGGTGATTGTGGACTTCGAGTTCAACAATGCTGAATGTCCCTATGTCGCGGGTACGGTACACAACTGGTATGTCGACGAGGTCAACAGGTCATGGGTTGAAGAGGATTCCGTGAAAAACAACGAATACAAAGCCATACGAACCCGCAACGGACACACCATCGAGATTCGCGACAAGGGTGAGCATGGTTACATTAAGATTTACGACGAGACCACCCATAATTATGTGGTGACCTATGATACTGACAATAGGCTGATCCGCATGCAGTCGAAAGGCAACATAGAACTGGTGGCGGACAATAATATCGTACTCAAAGCGGGCAACAACATCGTTATGGATGCCAAGAACGACATCGAGAGCCATGCCGAGAACGACATCAAGCGTACTGCCGACCACGACGTTTGGGATCGCGAAGGCAACGATTATTGCAATAGTGTTGGCAATGATTTCAACACTTGGATTAAGGATACTGACACCCATATCCATATGATTAAGGACAAGATACATCTTGAACTAAAGGATCATGAGAATATCATTACCATGTCAGAGAAGGAGGGTGTAGGTGTCTACTCCAACAGTACCATTGCGTTGGAATCGAAGGATCGGTTTGGAGCTGGAGGAAAGAATCAGGCTCTCTTGAAGTCGGATTTGGAGACCAGCATCAAGGGCAAGCAACTCAATATGGAAGGCGAAATAGAAGCCAACCTCAAGGCTGCTTTGTGTAAAATCAACTAATCGGAAGGAGAACGAACGATGGGCAAAATACCGCCACCACCTGAGATTTTTTCCGAATGGACGCCAGAGGCACAAGCCGGTTATGAAAAGCCTTTGAACGATATGGCTATGCAACGGGATAACTGTTATACCGAGGCGGGTAGACTAGATGCATCGGCAGCCCAACATCAGCATAATGCCGATATGTATCAAATGGTGATCGACAAAGACATGGGCAAGAATGCAGGAGATTCGGCCAAGTTTGACGGCACCGTGCTTCTCGTGTACAAGGAGGAACATCTGGCAGATAAAGACCGTGAAGCCGCCGCCGCCAAAAGGGCAGAGGCTGCTGAGCTTGACAAAACCATCAACGAGTTGAGCGTCCCAATGGCAGATTTGAACCAGAACCCCGCCGACCTTCCCGATCGTCAGCAGGCCTATGCCGAACAGCTTCAGAGTCAAATTGCCGCCGACAAGGCCAAACTTGCTTCGTTGAACCAAGAAAAGGATAAGCTGCAGGCAGAATTGGATGACAAGTGGTTCTTCACAGGTGATCTGAAAGACGCCATTGCCAAGTTGGAGTCGAAAATCGCAAGTGTGGAAGGCGATATTTCCTTCAACCAAGCCTGCCTCGACAATACCATTCCGCCTCCGCCGCCAGCTCCACCAACACCTACTCCTGTGGGACGTACTTTCGTTGCCACAGGTGCAAAGATGATGTGCCCCTTTGCCATGGGAGGGACGGCACCTTTCTCGGCGACGCCTGGAAGAAAGACCTTTGTGGAAGGGCCACCGATGGGCAATATCATGGATTTCAAACCTTTTGTCAACATACCTAGTTTTGGTGTTTGCAGTTCGCTGGCCAACCCACAGGTGGCAGCGGCAACCGCAGCTGCTTTCGGCGCATTGACGCCGATGCCTTGCGTACCGAATATTGTTGCCCCATGGAAACCAGGTAAGCCCGACCTTTTGGTCGAAAACTCCCCTGCCTTGCTCAATACCGACACATTACAATGCCTTTGGGGTGGAGTGATCACCATTATTCCCGGATAAATGATTTGCGAGTTATGGAATGGATACCGAAGAAAACAGAGCCCAAGATGGTGGTCGTCAATACTACAACGCTTGCTGCCTATGATGAGGAAAAGTGCAAGTATTGTGGACGCTATGGCTGCACTGACCGAGGCTATACGCTTACCGTGGGCGACCCGCCAGTGACTATTGGCGAAGCCCAATGGGCACAGCAATTGAACGACAAATTGGCTGCGCTCTTTGAATCCAAGAAACGTCCGAGCATGAACTTCGTGGCCTACAACGAGCCGCAATGCCTGCGTAAGTTGAAAAAAAGCAACGTGCAAGTGGTGCTCGACAAGTTGGTCGCCTGTGGCCCCGACTGCCATCGCAACCTCGTTTGTTCCGATGGTGGAGAATGGAAATCGCGAGGTGAAGGCTACCGCTGCCCCTTTCGCTCCGAGCGTCTCGTCTGCCAGCGCAACAACGCCTTGGACCATGGACCCTTGATGTGCTTGCCCGACAAGGAAGGTTTGGTGGAGTGCGAATTCCATGAGGAGGCGTACAATAGGTGTTATAAGAAAGATGACGGCAAGCCTTGCTACGACCTAAAGGACAAGCTCGGCGTGACGGACGAGGAGAACGACTACCTCTTTATGTTTGCGCACCGCTTCAATGCCGCGCCGTGCCGCCATTGCGACGAAGCCACGTGCAAAAACGAGGCGAGCACGCATTTTGAAGGGATATGCTCCTTGAAAGGCCTCATGACGTCTTGCGAGCATTATGAAGCCGTATTGCCTGACCATGCCTACACCGAGGGCGTGTGCTGCTATGTGGGCAGCTTGGATGGTAAGGACGACCGTAAGATTTTCAACAGTTCCGACTATGCCTATCGCCTTTCCACGGATGAGCGCATCACGCTATGTATAGCCTGCCGCATCAGCCACAGCATTGCCAAGGCCACGGGACTGAAGTGCCTCGGTGTGCGCCGCTCGGCGAGCAAGCCTTTCTTGAACGAGACCAATCCATTGAGAAAACATGCGATAGAGATTGACTACCTCTACCTGACCCATCCCGAGGATGTGGCCAAGTACAACCCCGATCTGATTGCCCAAGCCGTTTATGACGCACTGATAAAGAACTGCAATGGTTTGGGATGCGAAGAAAGAGAAGATTGTAACTTTATAAAAGGTATGTGATTATGTCATCAGGAGAAGGTAATAAAAACAACAACAACAATTCTACCAACCAAGATAAGGAAAGCAAGGAATGTCTTGTGTATTTTCGTCCCAAAGAAGGTTGGAAAGGTGAGTTTGGCTTCGATTGGATTAGGATGGGAGAATCTTTTGAGAAGGAGTATGTTGATGACAAAGGTACTGAATCGAGTCCTTCCCCGTCGAATATCGGCAAGTATGTCGGTCCCACCCAATCCACCACTGTCGTTTATGAGAGAGACACGAATAGTTTTACAGTAGAGTCTCAACCTTTCGATCCTTCTAATTTCGTTAAAGATGTGGAACTGTCGAAATTTGCTACCAGTTTTATTATTGACCATGGTTGGATATTCCCTGTGTTGGAGGAAAACGGCACGTTGTATTTTTTCGACTATGGTTTGTGTGAGGATTACCATAAAACCGTAGAGTTCGACTATGTTTACACTGAAATTGAAAAGAAGAAAGAAGAGGGAAAGAAAAAAGGGAAAAAGAAAAAAGAAGAAAAGAAAAAAGAATCACTTGAATTGTTGGATGTGGATGTTGTAAGCCAATCTCAATCTGAAACGACTGATCAAGAAAGACCGAAGCTTGAATTGTTGGATGTTGATGCCTCTTCTGTAAAGAAGCCGAAACAAACGGTCTATCATTACCACATTGAATACGAAAAGGGCGAAGTGGAGGAGGTGATAATCAGTGACGAAAAATCCGAGTCCATCACTTTCAAGAAATCAGAACGGAAGAAGGCCGTCAGCAAGAATGTGATGGAGAAATGGCACACTTCTCAAGACTTCGTGAAAAGGATATGGAACAACTACAACATGGATGCAGAATCGCTGCCCAAAGACGAGAAGCATATCCGTAATGTCCATGTGGATCGCGGCTCCTACAAAAGGTTGGAAATAGAGAGAGAAGAAGGTCCTATCCGTTGCATCGACATTTTTGAATACGAATGTTGCAAGTTGATCAAGTTGACCCATATCAAACAAGAATGGAATAGCAAGACTGAGAAGCTGGAGCCGAAAAAATATTCGTATTGTGGGGCATACAATATTGTTCAAGGAATAAACAAGAAAAATATAAAACTCGATAGCAATTGTCTAAACAATCCTTACCTCACTGTTAGGACTTTGTGTGAATAAATTTGGGGAGACCTGTGCCACCATTTTACAGGCAGAAGGGAATGTTGTAGTGATGAAATATACGCCCAAAGGCTTCGTTAAATCTATAGAGCCTGTCATACTAAGGCCATTCACGGATGATGGATTCCTGCATACCTATTGGGATGATCTTTATGTGGATGGCAAGAAGTTTGTTGCCAAAAACTTTTTGAACGATAATCCTCCCACCTTGGATTGGTATTATTATCCTACATTAGGCCTGACGGGTTTCGGAAAAAGGAACGAGGATTGGAAGAAAGATGTAAAAGACCAGGCGGAGCTTAAGCTCTCAATCCTTGGGAAGTTTGATGAGATAGAGCTGTTTTCTTCCAATGAGAAGAACCTCCAGTTAAGTCGAAAAAAAATCAAGAGCACTAGAGATGATGACCTTACGGTTACGCTCAAAGGATTGTGTGAACCTAAAGAAACCATCACAGCCAAGTCGAAAGGCGTAGTGGTTGGTCGGCTGGATGTCAGTATAATAGCTCCTTGTTTTATTAAAATTTGTTTTATTACAGTCAATTGCTTCAAGAAGAAAACGGACTTAACCATTGATGCCGCCGACTCCTTATTGCCTGGTAACAGAAGATGGAGTTTGGACTCGGATAGCCATTACATGGATATTCTGGCTCAAGGCGGTTGTATATTAACAAAGACAGGGGAAGGCCTTTCCATCAATGTCCTTGAAGTTGACCAGTCACGCGGCATACTTGAAGATACGTCGGACGATCCTTCTAACTGTTCAAGGTACATGGTATGGGATGAGGAATGTGGGGAGAATGTGTTTCTCTTTGAGGGAACCACGGTGGGAGGGAAGAGCATAGCAGAATTTCTTGACAATCGTTTCCTTGATGAATATCCTGAATATGCAGGCCGAGTAAGGGTTTATATACTCGATAAGTATATGGAATCGATAAAGAATTTTGAAAAGGAGAATTATGCTAACAAATCATTCTTTAATGGTTGGGTTATGCCTGATATGAGTCATGTCATTTTGCTATTTAAAAAATCAATTGAAGCCAATGGTAGTTTTGATAGTGAGACATTGGCTCATGAGTTGGGACATCTATTTGGACTTCATCATAGCTTCGACAATAGAGAGACTTTCACATTTAAGGCTTCTACCACCACCAATGTTATGGATTATAACTACCGGTCGCATTCACTTGTTCCTTACCAATGGAAAAAGATCAACACTCATGCCCTCAAAGTATACGACAATTTGAATGACGAAGTAAGAACCATGAAAGAGAAAGGAACAGTGAGATGAAAGCATTCGACATTTTTTTCTTTGAGAAACATTCCACCAATGGGAAATACATTTGCCAAGAAGACGGCAACTATGTGGTGTGGTACGAGTGCGCCGATGGCTATGGCAAGCAAATCGTTCCGATGGGT
>CACXIM010000108.1 GCA_902767725.1 uncultured Bacteroidia bacterium
AGAGGTTGAACTCTTTCCTAATCCAGCGAGAGAAAAGATAGTGATAGATGGCATTGAAGTTGCCGAAGTGCAAGTCTACAACGCCATGGGCCAAAAGGTGAAGACTGTGCAAAACACAAATGAAATTGATATGGGTTGTCTTCCGGAAGGCGTTTATCTGTTACGGATTAAGGCAACGGACGGCTACGAGCATACTGGAAGAGTTGCGGTGAGCAAATGAGCCATAGCTGAAAGACTACGGGACACGGGACTTTGGACGGACCAAGGTTCCGTGTTCCGTTTATTTATAAAAGATTTGGTTTAGATTTGCTTCCCCTTTAGCAACATAACGTTTTTTTCCGTATTTTTGCCGCTCATTTTGCAAAAATTATCTGATAATGAAGAATAAATCCACCCTTTTTGGTTTTCTCCTCATCGCTGCCATCCTCTTCGGCTGGATGTATTTCATGTCGCCTTCCAAGGAGCAACTGGCCAAGCAACAGCGTGCCCAGGATTCCATCCGCCGTGTGCGCATGGAACAGATGGCCTTGGACTCGCTCCGCCAAGCGGAACAACGCGAAGCTGATGCTTTGGCTCAAATCGCCGATTCCACAACTATGGCGGAGATGGACTCGGCTACTCTCGCGCAGCAACAAGCCAATGCCTTGACTGAGAAATTCGGCGTCTTCGCTGCTTCGGCAGAAGGTGCGGAACAGACCTGGACTGTCGAAAACAAGCTGCAAAAGCTGAAGTTCAGTAGCAAGGGCGGCTTTCTCAAGCAGGTGGAGTTGAAGGAATACAAAACCTACGACTCTCTGCCGCTAATATCGTTCGACACGGCCACGTCGAAGTTCGACCTTTCGTTCTTTGCCCAAAACCGCGTCATCAATACCTCGCAGTTCTATTTCAAGCCTTACTTGAACGGCAAACCCTATTCGGGCGGCAATATCACCGTGGCTGAAGGCGACAGCGTCACCTTCGCCATGCGCCTGCTCACAAAAGACCCTTCGAAGTACGTTGAATATGTCTACACCATCCGTGACGACAACTACATGCTCGACTTCGACATCCGCACCGTGGGCCTGAAAGACGTCATCGCCAACAATGCTGATTACTTAAGCCTGGACTGGAATGTCGACCTGATGAAACAAGAAAAGAGCAACGACCGTTTTGCCGACGAGTCGGTGTACTACCGCTCGCTCTCCGACAAGAAGGTGGAGCACCTTGACGTGATGAAGGACGACGACGATGTGATCAACAACAAGCTGAAATGGGTGTCTTTCAAGCAGCGTTTCTTCTGTAACGTCATCGTTGCTAAGGACGAGTTCCTCAACGCCAAGATGACCGTGAGGACCCGGAAAAACGAGAATCCGCGTTATCTCAAGTCGATGTCGACCAACATTTCGGTGCCTTACAACGTCACTGCCGAGACTAACACCATCCCGATGCAACTCTATTTCGGCCCCAACCACTTCAAGACCTTGCGTAGTTATGGCATCGGTTTGCAGGACCAAATCAACTTGGGTAGTTTCTTCCTCATCCGTTGGATTAACTATGGTGTCATCGCAGTGTTCAATTGGCTGAGTAGCTACGGCTGGAACTACGGTATCGTCATTTTGATTCTGACCATCCTTATCAAGACTTTGCTGTTCCCCTTGGCATTCAAGTCCTACAAGTCGTCGGCCATCACCCGTGTGTTGAAGCCCGAGATGGAGGCCATCAACGAGAAATATCCCAAACAGGAGGATGCCATGAAGAAACAACAAGCCGTGTTGAACCTGCAACGACAGGCTGGCGTGAGCCCCGCCTCGGGTTGCTTGCCCGCCTTGCTGCAGTTCCCCATCCTTATCGCTATCTTCCGTTTCTTCCCGGCCAGTATCGAGTTGCGCCAGCAGCCCTTCTTGTGGGCAGACGACCTTTCGACCTACGACAGCATCGTCGAGTTCCCGAAGTTCCTCGGCATGGACCACCTCAGCCTGTTCACCATCCTGATGACCATCACCACGCTCATCTACACTTACGTGAACAACAAGCAGATGGACTATTCGAGTAACCCGCAGATGAAACCCATGAAGTGGATGATGTACCTGATGCCCATCATGTTCTTCGCCATCTTCAACAACTATTCGGCTGGCTTGAGCTATTACTACATGTTGGTCAATATCATCACCTTCATCCAGATGTTCGTCTTCCGTAAGATGATTAACGAGGACAAGGTGCGTGCCACCATCGAGAAGAACAAGAAGAAACCTCAGAAGAAATCTAACTTCATGAAGCGTCTCGAAGAGGCCCAGAAACAACAGGCCAAGCTGCAACAGCAACAGAAGAAACGCTGATTTACAGCTAAGGTCCTTGAGCCTGTCGAAAGGCCGATTCAAAATTCGATACAACATAAACGCAGCCTTTTTTAACTGGAGGCTGCGTTTTTTCGTTTCGTTTTCATTAAACATGTATAGACGTAGCGTGCTACGTCTATACATTATTCGATTGGCTCGGCTTCCTTCCTTTTGCGGAATATCGGCGCAAAGATGAATATGGCAAATACCAACATGGAAACCAACTCAATTGGAATATCATTCCAAGTGCTTACTTGGTCTTGCATAACAGACATATCGCCTCCTATTAATACTCCAGCAAAACCATTAAATAAAAAATGCATAATGATTGGGACCCATAAATTCTGGGTTTTCATATAAGCGTAAGCAAAAAAGATTCCCAATGCCACACATGTTATGATTCGTGAGGCTATGGCTGACGTTCCTGGGTCTTTTGAATAGTATCCCATCAAATCGATATTGAAATGCCAAATTCCCCAAACGACTCCCAGCAAGAGTACCCCACCTATAAGACCAAATCTTTTCTGCAATAAGGGTTGCAAATAATACCTCCACCCATATTCTTCTCCGAAGAAGGCTGAAACTGCAAATGGGAATGAAATGAATGTGCTAATGAGTATCACCCATGTCATTGGTTTTTTGAATGGATCGGTCAGCTCGGCAAACTGGCTGGCCATATCTCCGTCTCGGAGACCTGTTAAATATGTGCTAAAGACAATGCCTGACACATATAGTAGCATGAATAAAACAACTAAAAGAAAGCTCATCCTGATATTCTTTCTTGTGACTCCGGCATTCTCTCTTTTCTCTTGTCCGCAAGCCCAAAAGACGATATAAACAATGATACTGGATATTGCCATAAGTACATCCGAAATCGTTTCAATGGTCTTCAAATCCGAACAAATGGACCAAAATGATAAAGCCATTAAAGCTACTGTTGTTACAAGAATGGTAATGTAGCCCGTAAGAGGAAGCATTTCGTTTTCTCTCCTTGTCAACAATTTGCCTACGATTACTCCACATGCAGGATAATACATTTGAGCGGTAACGAAAATGTCTAGATTAATGCCACGTTTAAAGGCAAGGTACATAGGGACGCTCATTAATAGGGGTATCCCGAAGGCTATTGCGACAAAAATCCACAGTCTTTTCTTTTCGTCAACTGACAATGACATTGAATTGTTCATAGGTTTCTCCTTTCAATTAAAACAGTAGAGACGTAGCGCGCTCACGCTACGTCTCTACAATTGACTACGTTGAATCTGCGATTTCTGCGTATTCTGCGTGAAACAATTCCTTATTCAGCAGAGAACTTGCAGACCAGATTTCTGTCGCCATAGGCATCGTCGATGCGGGTGACATGCGGGAAGTACTTATCCTGGACGTCGCTCTTCATCGGGAAGCCGGCCTCTTGACGGCTGAAGGGGAACTCCCACTTGTCTGCCATCAGCATCTCGGCGGTGTATGGCGCGTGGCTTATGATGTTGTTGCCCTTCTCGGCCTTGCCGTCCTCGATGTCCTTGATTTCCTTGCGGATTTGGATCATGGCTTCGACGAAGCGGTCGAGCTCGGCGATAGGCTCGCTCTCGGTGGGCTCCACCATCAGGGTCTCGTGCACCGGGAAGGCCACGGTAGGAGCGTGGAAACCGAAGTCCATCAAACGCTTGGCGATGTCGATGGCGGCCACACCAACGGTCTTGTTGATACCGTTGATGTCGAGGATCATCTCGTGAGCCACATGACCGTGGTTGCCAGTATACAGGATTGGGTAGTAGTCCTGCAGTCTTTCCTTCAGGTAGTTGGCGTTCATGATGGCACCCATAGTGGCTTTCTTCAAGCCTTCACCGCCCAGCATCTTGATGTAGCAGTAGGTGATAGTGAGGATCTGAGCGCTACCGAACGGAGCGGCTGAAACAGCGCCTTCCTGCTTTTCGCCACCGCAGTGGAACAGGATGTGTGAAGGCAGGTAAGGCTTCAGGTGTTCGGCCACACCGATCGGACCTACACCAGGACCGCCACCGCCATGCGGGATGGCGAAGGTCTTGTGCAGGTTGAGGTGGCAGACGTCTGCACCGATGTAACCGGGGCTGGTCAAGCCGACCTGTGCGTTCATGTTGGCGCCGTCCATGTAGACTTGACCGCCGTTGTCGTGGACGATCTTCACGAGGGTGCGGATGCCGTCCTCGTAGATGCCGTGGGTCGAAGGATAGGTGACCATGAAGGCAGCCAGGTTGTCCTTGTATTGCTCGGCCTTGGCCTTGGCGTCTTCCAGATTGATGTTACCGTGCTCGTCGCAAGCGACGACGACCACTTGCATGCCAGCCATGGCGGCAGAGGCGGGGTTGGTGCCGTGGGCAGAGGCGGGGATCAAGCAGATGTTGCGGTGACCCTGGCCATTGGCCTCTTGGTAACGACGGATGGTGAGCAGACCGGCATATTCGCCGCTGGCACCCGAGTTAGGCATGAAGCTCATGCCCTTGAAGCCCGTGATCTCGCAAAGGTCTTTCTCCATCTCGGCGATGAGTTCGAGGTAGCCTTCCGCTTGGTCGGCGGGGACGAAGGGGTGGATGTTGCCGAACTCAGGCCAGCTGAGGGCA
>CACXIM010000109.1 GCA_902767725.1 uncultured Bacteroidia bacterium
ATTGAATAGTAATCTTTTATCAACCCTACGCGTTCTTTACTTTTGCCTTTCGGGGTTGGGATGCCATAAACAAATTCAGGTATTTCCATAATGATGATGATTTAATGTTTCTCGCCGCAAAGAAACCAAACCTGTCAAAACCTATCCATTGATTAAACATTTGTAGTCGACAGTAGTCGTTTGTTGTCGTTTGCTTTCGGATATATTTTTGAATATCAATAATGTAGCCAAAACCATTTAGCAATTCAAATTATTCGTTATTTTTGCATTTTCAAAACTGGAATTCATGATTAAAAAAATCTATAAATTCGGTGGCGCGTCAGTGAAAGACGCCGATGCCGTGCGCAACTTGGCACAAATTGTCAGTCAACACAAGGAAGAGGACATCATGTTGGTGGTCTCCGCCATGGGCAAGACAACCAATGCCCTCGAAAAAGCATTGGCCAATTTCCGCGAACATGACGGCAATCTCGGCATGGATGCCCTTCACGAAGTCATCGCCTATCACGACGGCATCATCCAAGGCCTGTTCAACGGCAACACCGACCCACGTTTCGACGAGAACATCGCCGGACTCTTCATCGAACTTTGGGAGAAGCTGCAAAAAACCAACACGCCCTACGACTACCAATACGACCAAACCGTGTGCTACGGGGAGCTCATCTCGACCAGCATCATTCACGAATACCTCAGCAAATGCGAAATCCCGACACGCTGGCTCGACGCCCGACAATATGTCATCGCCGAGGACGATGCCCACTACCGCGCCGCCAACCCCGATTGGGACGAGACGAGACTCAGAATCAGTAAGTTGAACGATGAGCATATCAGAGGTATCGTATGCCTGACGCAGGGTTTCATCGGTGGCACTGCTGACGGCAAACATAGCGTCACCTTGGGGCGCGAAGGCTCTGACTTCACCGCAGCCATCTTCGCCAATTGCTTGGATGCCGAAGAGGTCACCATCTGGAAAGACGTGGACGGTCTGCTCAACGCCGACCCTAAACGCTTCGCCGACACGATTCAGTTGCCGCATATCCCCTACTCCGAAGCCATTGAGTTGGCTTTCTACGGTGCGACCATCATCCACCCAAAGACCATCAAGCCGCTGCAAAACAAGGGAATAACGCTCAAAGTACAGTCGTTCCTCCACCCCGAACACGAGCCCTCGCTCATCGATGGTGGTCATAGGAAAAATGACGAGAGCATCCCCTCCTACATCGTCAAGGACAACCAAACGCTGGTCTCCATCTCGCCCCGCGACTACTCGTTCATGGACGAACGCAACCTCAAGACCATCTTCGAAGTCTGCGCCGATTTGAACATCCACGCCAACATGATCCAGACCTCGGCTTTAATGCTCTCGTTCTGCTTCGACAGCAACGAGCAGAAGCTGAAAAAACTGAGAGCCAACCTCAAAGAAGGTTTCAGTGTCAAGTACAACGACGGTCTGCAGCTGTTCACCATCCGCCATTACCAAGACGGCTTGGAAAACGACTTCATCAAGGGGAAAAAGATTTTGGTGAAGCAAGGGAGTCGTAGTACGATGCAGTTTGTTTTGGGGTAATACATAATCTTAGAGAACTGGACAAGACATAACCCTTGCCGTCATGGCGGAGGGACATCCGCCATCTCCTACGCATAAGGGATCCTTTTGCACAGGAGATCGCGGATCGAGTCCGCGATGACGGCTCTGGATTAGTGTTGTCCGTTGAAGAAAAAAGTGTTTTTCTACTTTTTTTCACAAAATCACCATACTTTAATACACATTCTTTGCTTTTTCCTAAATTTGCGGTCGCTTTTTACGACTCAAAAACACATTCTATATGTACAAAATCGAAAAACACCCCATCTTGGACATCCCGCAGGAAGACCTTGTGGAATTCCAATATGAAGGCAAGACCATCAAAGGTCAGCGCGGCAAGACCATCGCCGCCGCCCTTCACCAAGCCGGTTATCCCGTCCATAGCCACAGCCTCGACGGCCGCAACCGAAGCCTCAACTGCGGCATCGGCAAGTGCGGCGCCTGCGAGATGCTGGTCGATGGCAAGATCCGCCGTATCTGCATCACCCTCGTCGACGGCGTGAAGGAAGTCAAGTCCATCAACAACGAAGCCAATATCCTTCCCGAACCCAAGGAACAGCTTCCGCGTGAGGTCAAGATCTATAAGACCCAAGTGGCCATCATCGGCGCGGGTCCTGCCGGTCTCGCCTGCCGTGAACAGCTGAATGCCTTTGGCATCAGCAACATCGTTGTGGACAACAACGCCCGCGTCGGCGGACAGTTCAACATGCAGACCCACCAGTTCTTCTTCTTCGAGAAGGAGAAGAAATTCGGCGGCATGCGTGGCTTCGACAT
The DNA here is from genome assembly GCA_902767725.1 of uncultured Bacteroidia bacterium. GTDB lineage: Bacteria > Bacteroidota > Bacteroidia > Bacteroidales > F082 > Limimorpha. Next base: position 2,360 of record CACXIM010000109.1, read on the forward strand.
CGCCAAGACCCTTGCTGGCGACAACCACGAAGGCATCCTGCTGAACAACACCGTTTGGGACCTCCTTGAAGGTGGTCGCGTGGCCATCAAGAACATCGTCAATGGTGAGATTGGCTACATCGATGCGCAACATCTTGTGGTCGCCACTGGTGCTGTGCCGTTCATGCCTACCTTCGAGAACGACGACGTGCCGGGCGTCTATACCGCCGCCGTGTTCCAGAAGATGATGAACCAAGAGCACACCTTGTTGGGTAAGAAAGTCCTCACCGTGGGTGCTGGCAACATCGGCTACCTGACCTCCTATCAAGGCATGCAGGCGGGTGCCACCATCAAGGCCATCATCGAGGCCATGCCCCGCGAAGGCGGCTTCCCCGTGCAGGCCAACCGAGTGCGCCGTCTCGGCATCCCGATCATGACGGGCTACACGCTGGTGCGCGCCATTCCCAACGAGGATAAGACTGGCGTCGTTGGTGCCGTCATCGCCAAGTGCGAGAACTTCAAGGCCATCCCTGGCACTGAGCAAGTCATAGACGACATCGACATCATCAACATTTGCACGGGATTGATTCCCGACAGCCAGCTGCTCGTCAAGGGGCGCGAGGTCTTCGGCCTCAACACCTACGGTGCCGGCGATGCCATCCGCATCGGTGAAGGCACCAGCGCCGTACTCCGTGGCAAGCAAGTGGCCTACGAGGTTGCCCAAGCCATCGGCGTGCGCTTTAACTACGACGACTATCTCGAGATTTCGAGACAATATATCGACTCGCAACAACATCCGGTGCGCATCTTGGAGAAGCCCAACCTGCCTACGCCCGAGCGCATGCAGCTCAAGGCCTTCGTGCAAGCCGACTGCCTCTATGGCTTCGCCTGCAACCCCTGCTCGTTCAGCTGCCCGCAAGGCGCCATCAGCAAGCCTTCGACCAACACTGTGCCAACTATCGACTACGACAAGTGCATCGGCTGTATGCTGTGCGTCTCCAGCTGCCCAGGTCTGGCCATCTTCGGCTACGACGTGAAGAAGTCGACCTGCTTCCTCCCCATCGAATACGAAGCACAAGAAGGCGCTGAGGTGTATCTCGTCGACAACGACGGCCAGAAGATTGGCGAAGGTGTAATCGAGAAGATCCTCAAGAAGTCGAACAAGACCAACGTGGCCAGGGTGAAAGCCCGTTCCTCTCGCCCCTCTGGAGAGGCAAGCATGGTATTTGAGTTAACGGATGTGAAGGGCTTTATCCTGAAAGATCGTTACAATGCCAACAAGGAACTCACCACGCCTCTCTCCCAAAGGAAAGGTGCCGAGGGCGAAGGCGAGACCTACGTCTGCCACTGCGAAGACATCAAATTGGACCGCGTGTTGCGCGTCATCGGCAACCGCAAGACCATCTCCGTGGATGAGCTGAAACACATCACCCGCATGGGTATGGGTCCCTGCCGTGGCAAGCGTTGTATCCCACGCGCCCGTCAGATCCTGCGTTCTTACGGCATCGAGTTGGTGGGCGATGCCACACCACGTGCCCCGCTGTCAAACCAAGTCAGCCTTGGCGACCTCTACAACCCGCACACCAAAGAGACCTTCATCTTCCCCGAAATGAACGACGTGAAGAAAGAACAAGTCGAGGTGTTCATCGCGGGTGGCGGTATCGCGGGCAGTGCCTTGTTCCGTTACTTCTCGGAAGCCGGCAAGAAGCCCGTGATGATCAACTACAGCCGTGGCGCTTCGTGGCGTTGCATCGGTGGCGGTCGTCCGGCCTTCTCCAACCCCGACATCGCCGACATCGCCGTGCACAACCACGAGATCTTCAAGAACATGCAGAAGGTGCACAACATCAACTACCACTTGACGCACTACGTCAACCTAGTGCACGACGAAGCCACCTACAACTCGCTTGATGCCTCACGGGCATGGAGCGATGCCTACATGATTGAGCGCAAGGACTTCAAGAAGGAGATTTCGCCGCTGTGGGACGACAGCAAGGACACCTACAGCCACGCCTTGATTACTCGTGATTGCTGGCAGGCCACCCCTGGTCGTGTCATCGACTACATCCGTTGGATCGGTGTACAGCAAGGCGGTCGCTACTTTGAGGACTGCGAGCTGCTCCATGTGCAGAAGGTGGGTGGACACTACGTCACTTTGGTGCGCACCCACGAGGGCGAGTTCATCGAGTACACTTGTGACCACTTCGTCAACGCGATGGGTTGGGGTGCCGAGAAGTTCAATGACATGTTGGGCCTCGACACAGGTCTCTACCCAGTGAAGCACCAGGCCTTCATCACGCGCCGTCTGCCCATGATGGGACCCAATGGTGGCCCGCTCGACATGATCATCGACCGCCGTCACTACAAGGGTTTCAGTGCCGTCTACGGACAGCAGTGGGCCCACACCGGCCAAATCATCGGCTGCGCCAGCCCCGACACCGACGCATACGAGGCACGCCAGAACATCAAGTACAACAGCAAGGAGTTCTTGGAGATCGTCTCCGAGGTCTTCGCCGAGTGGATCCCCAACTTGGGCGAAGTGAGCTTCTTGGCTTGC
>CACXIM010000110.1 GCA_902767725.1 uncultured Bacteroidia bacterium
AAATCTCTGATTTCTTTTCTGCAGTTAAGTACATAATTTTCTTCTTTTTACACTAAATTTGTTGTTCTAAACGGGCTGCAAAGATACAACTTTTTTGGATACTGGATGGAGTTTTGAGTGAATTTTTTTTGTCATGATGATTCAATGGCAATCTGAGTTTCGGACATTGCCATCCCCAATGTCGATTTTGGGCTTAGAAACTGTCCATGCCGTCCCACATCACAAGGTCATGGCGCACATAGCCTTCTGTGTTTCTAATTCTGATTTTGTACCAACCTTTTGTCTTTCCGAGACAAGGGTAGGCCAAAGGCATTTCTCCTGCTTTCGTCGTGATTTGGCAAATGACGGATGATTTTAGGTCGGGTTGAGTGCGGACGTTGACGTTCGTTCGGTGGGTGTAGACAATGCCTTGTCCGTTTCTTGCACTGTATTCCACGATTTTATGCCCAAGTTTGGGGACTTCTATATTATCTTGAACGGAAACAGTATAGGTGGTTTGGTTAGTGCTGACATATCTTCCTACAACGTTTCCTCGGCTGTCGACGACCATTTTCATGTGGTCAACAGAAGCAGCCTTAATGTTGGGGTCGCCGTCATCTACGTCTTCAATGGTTTGGACTTCCGTTTCGGCGTCTTTATCTGTCAGTTCTGTCTCGACTGGGGTAGGGGTCTTGCTTTCTTTACTTCCACACGAATAGCACATTATCCCTAATGCAATCGTGAGAGCTGTGGTATACCAAAATCTTTTCATATACTGTGTGTATTATGACGAAATGACCTACAAAGGTACGAAGAAAAAGGCAATCGGCAAGAAAAAAGACGTTTTTGTCCCCAAAAACGAAAAAAGCAAGACCTAAGCCTTGCTTCTGGGTAGCGGGATCGAGAATTGAACTCGAGACCTCCGGGTTATGAATCCGACGCTCTAACCTGCTGAGCTATCCCGCCTCGTTTCGGGGTGCAAAAGTAGACATATTTGCAAAAAGGCTCGCCTTTCGACGAGCCTTTCCTTTTTATTGGATTGTCCTGCGGACAAGAAATATGAAATATTCAACGAAGTTAAATCTTTTGAAAATCTTTTCCGAAATCAGCCAAAATCATAGAAGGTTTTTAATATGATTTTATTTTGATTTCTTGCCTTTAGGCAATTCCAAACCTTATTCTGTCAGTTCCTTGGCGGCTTGTTCGAGCTTGGTGTCGAGCGTCTTGATGGCGTCTTCGAGACCATTAGAGGCATCACCCTTCATGCTGAAGTAGAATTTGATCTTAGGCTCGGTGCCTGAAGGACGGATGGTGATCTTCGAACCACTCTCGGTGAAGAACTGCAACACGTCGCTCTTGGGCAAGGTGATAGGCGTGACCTTTCCAGTGGCCAGGTCTTTGGCTTCCTGAAGCTTGTAGTCGCGGGTCTCGACCACCTTCTCGCCAGCGATGACGGTGGGCGGGGTGGTGCGGAACTTGGCCATCAAAGCCTTGATTTCTTCGGTGCCGCTGATGCCTTTCTTGGTCAGCGAGACGAGCTTTTCCTTATAGAGACCAAACTCCTTGTAGATGTCCATGAGCAGCTGATAGAGTGTCTTGCCTTGTTCGGCAGCCCAAGCTGCGGCCTCGGCAATCATGCTGGTAGCGATGACGGCATCCTTGTCGCGCACGAAGTCGCCGGCCAAGTAGCCGTAACTCTCTTCGCCACCGCCGATGAACTGCTTCTTGCCTTCGAGTTCAAGAATCTTGTCGGCGATATATTTGAAACCGGTCAGCACGTCGTAGCGGTCCACGTTGTATTTCTTCGCCATCTCGAAGATTAGCTCGGTGGTGACGATGGTCTTCACGATGAATTCTTTTCCTGTGAGTTTGCCCAGCTCATTCCAGCGGGTCAGCAGGTAGTAGACGAAGAGGCTGCCAGTTTGGTTGCCGTTGAGCAGGATGAACTCGCCCTTGTCGTCCTTTATGGCGATGCCCACGCGGTCGGCGTCAGGGTCGGTGGCCATGACGAGGTCGGCATTCACCTCTTGGGCTTTCTTCACAGCCAAGGCCATGGCGGCAGGTTCCTCGGGATTGGGTGACTTTACGGTGGGGAAGTTGCCGTCGACGACCATCTGCTCCTCAACGCAGTAGACGTTCTCGAAGCCTTTGCGTTTCAGGATCTCGGGCACCAAACGACGTCCCGTGCCGTGGATGGGTGTGTAGACGATGCGCATGTCCTTGTGCTTCTTGATGAGGTCGAGGGAGAGGGAGAGACCGTACACCTTATTTAAATAGATGTCGTCGAACTCTTCACCCAAAACGGTGATCAGTTCAGGATTGCGCTTGAAGTTGACCATCGAGGGGTCGGTGATTTTTTCCACCTCTGCAATGACGTTTTTGTCGTGCGGGCTGACGAGCTGACCGCCGTCGTTCCAATAGGCCTTGTAGCCATTGTACTCCTTGGGGTTGTGTGAGGCGGTGACCATCACGCCCGCGTCGCATTTCATCTCGCGCACGGCGAACGAAAGCTCAGGGGTGGGGCGGAGGCAGTCGAAGATGTAGACCTTGATGCCGTTGGCCGACATCACGTCAGCGGTGACGTTGGCGAAGGCGGGGCTGTTGTTACGACCATCGTAGGCGATGGCGATGCTGAGGTCTTTACCAGGATTCATCTTCTTGATGTAATTGGCGAAGCCTTGGGTGGCCATGGCCACGGTGTAGATGTTCATGCGGTTGGTGCCGGCACCCATGATGCCGCGCAGACCGCCGGTGCCGAACTCGAGGCTTTCTCGTTTCTTCATCGTATTGCTCGGTGAGCCACGATTTTGCTCTTTCGATGATTTTAGGGTCCATATTGTTGATATTATGTTGATGTTTGTTCTGTCATGATGCGCAGGGACTTACGTCACCTGGCAGGGACTTACGTCGCCTGGCAGGGACGCACGTCGCCTGACGGGGACTTACGTCACCTGCTTATCGGCTGTCGCCCCTACGGGGCTGGGCTCCAACGTCGCTTTGCGTCATTGCGAGGAACGAAGCAATCCAGGGCTTATTTCTTCAATACACTTCACCAAGCTCTCCCTCCAATCCGAAATCTCAATCCCAGCATACGCCTTAATCTTGCTCAAATCTAGCACACTGTATGCCGGACGCTTGGCCTTTGTTGGATATTGGTCAGTCGTTATCGGATTCACTTTGCAGTTCTTTCCGCCGATTTCCATGATGGCGGTGGCGAAGTCGTACCAGGTGATCTGCCCTTCGTTGGTGAAATGGAAGGTCTCGTGGACTTCATTCTTGCCGTTTTTGTTAAGCAAGGCCATCAACGCCACGGCCAGGTCATGTGCCCAGGTAGGACAACCTTTCTGGTCGGCCACCACGTTGATTTCGTCTTTCGTGTCGCCCAGCATGAGCATGGTCTTCACGAAGTTTTTGCCCACGGAGGAGTAGAGCCATGCTGTGCGAACGATCATATAGTTGCAGCCACTCATTTGGATGACGCGCTCGCCATCGGCCTTGGTGCCACCATACACCGACTGCGGGTTGATGGGATCGTCCACTTTGTAAGGTTTGGTGGCATCGCCACCAAAGACGTAGTCGGTGGAGATATGGACGAGCAGGGCATTGTGTTTTTTGCAGGCCTCAGCCAGCACTTTCGGTGCGAACGTGTTGACGAGAGTGGCCAGCTGTGGCTCGTCTTCGGCCTTGTCTACGGCGGTATAGGCGGCGCAGTTGATGCAAACGTCTATGCGGTTGGCCTCAAAACAAGCTTCCACAGCGGCCTTGTTACAAATATCGAGCGTGTCGATATCGGTGAAAAACCACTGATGCTCGACACCAGCAATTTTCTGTAGCTCCGTTCCTAATTGGCCTTTGCAACCTGTGACTAATATATTCATTTTCAATTGGTTTAAAACGTGTGTACGAATGCGATGCCCACCGACTCCTTGATTTGAAGCTTGGGCACGTTGTCGACCACGGTCTCCACGCCTTCGATAGTCTCATGGACGGGGAAGGTGGTGTTATGGTCGTATTTCAGGTGGACGAACAGTATCGTCCGGATGTATTTGGTGATGATGAAGTCAAAGGTGTTCTCCCAATTGACATCGAGGGGCAGACGATTGTCGTCGCGACGCTCAATATAATTATAAAAGGTGTTGAGCATCGTGGTGTAGGTGATGCTTTTGCCAATGGGGCGCTTATAGTTGATGATGGCATTCACACCGATAGCAGGGACGATGTTCTCTCCAGGAATCCAGATACTGTCTTGGTCATAATAGCCTTTTTTGACGCCGAAGCTTCCTTTGTCGGCCAATTCTTGATTCATCACAAAAGTTACCTTGCCTGCCAATGGACTCATGTAAACCTGGAAATGTCCGTCTTTGGTCTTGTAGGAATAACCTGCTGAAACAGTGAAATAGGCCGGGGCGAGGAAGCCCGAAATCACGGTGGAGTCGTTGGGATATTTGTAGCCGTTGGCAAACTGGGTGTTGAAAGTGGAGACCATGGTGATATTCCATTGTGTCTTGCTGTTGAGTGATAGGGAATAGGTGAGGTCTATTTTGTCGTCCTGCTTCTCAATGCGTTTGTCGGCAAAGCGCGAGATGCCAAAGGCAAAAGACCCAGTGAGTTTCTGCTCAAAGGCTTTCTTGTGATCGAGTAAGATGAAGTTGGCAAAGGCCTTCCCAGCCCATGAGTTTTCTCCGCCAGCTGCCCAGTTGGATAATGCCAATTGGTTGATGTTCAGTCCGTAGTTGCCATGAAAAGAGAGCCGTTCGTAAAGGATGTCGATGATGTTTTCTTTGGGTCGTGGCCCTTCTGGTTTTTTAGGAGTAAGTGAGTCGATATGGCGATTGATGGCCTCTAATTCGTTGTTGATGGCTATTCGTTCGTTTTTGGCTTCCTCGAGATGGACGTTCATGACGTCGATGGTGTGTTGGATTTGCTTGACGTCGTTGTCGACGGCATATTGTTGAAGGATGAGCGACTGCTTGATGCGGATCAATTCGAGTGTGTTTTGGCAGATGGAGTTGACTTTAGGTGTCATAAAACCATAACCTTCTTGTCCCATTAGTGAACAAGAAAACAGTGTTGATATGAAAATCAATAAGATACGGGGTAATTGCCTAAATCGTAATCTCATCCGAACGCTTACTCGTTGATTCCAATCGCAAAATTATGCGATTTTTGTGAGAAAACGCAAATTTAGGCGAAAATATTACGCTTCGTCCAACGGAATTTTGTGGTTGGTTTGGTACAGGTGTTTCTTTACGTTTTCGTACTGGTAAGTGATCTTGGTCCACATCTCTACGTTTTTCTTGATGCCCAAGATGCGGCGTTGGGCGATGCGCATGTCTTCGCTAAGGCTGTGGTAAATGCTGCCCGAAATGCCTACGTAGAATGGACGTGAACATTCCTTGGCAATGCGCATGGCTTTGTAAATGCAGCTTCCAAACCATGTGATATGTTCGTTGCCGTTATCAGAGAGGTTTTTGGTGCCCATGATGTGTCCATGATCCATGCCTATCGAGAACTCCAGTCCCGTGATGCCCGAGAATTGTTGTTTGAAGTCATCACTGAGGGCGTGCACGATTCTTAATGCCCCTTTGACGGCGGGCTCTAAAGACTCGTCGCGACCAGGATATCCGATGAGAAATGCGTTGGGAGCAAAGCAATTGACGAAAGCATCGTCTTGTTGAGTGACGGAAGAAAGCACCTCTTTGAACATGGTATAAGTTTGTGCAGTCTTTCGTCTGCCGTTCTCTTTGAGGAGGTAAGAGATGTTCTTGATTTCAAAATAAAGGACGGTGGCTTCCATGTATATGCCGGAGCAACCATAGTCGATTTTGGAGGCTTCTTTTATGTCTTTGGTTTCGATATAGTCAAACTCAGCATTCGAATATGCGGTGAGCTTTTCGCCTAGTGATTCTTTCCAACTCATTGTGCTATGTCGTTTGAATAATGCGCAAAGATACGTTTTTTTTGAGACTCAAAAGAAAAAAAAAGAGCGCTATCTCAAAAAAAGATACCGCTCTCTTGTTATTTGTGTTCTTGTTTGCGCTTATTCCATATTCGTATAGACGGCTTGGATGTCTTCGTCCTCGTCGAGTTTGTCTAGGAACTTCTCGATTTCCACCATCTGTTCGTCAGTGAAGCTGACGGTTTGGTTGGGGAAACGTTGCAGGTTGGCTTTCACGATGTTGATCTTGCGCTCTTCGAGGGCGTCGTGCATGGTGCCGTAGTCGGTCCATGCGGTGTAGACGGTGGTCGTGGTGGTGCCTTCCTCTTCGTCGGTCTCGCTGACGATTTCGTCCAGACCGTAGTCGATGAGTTCAAGCTCCAGTTCGTCCTTGTCCATACCGGCAGGCATCTCGATCTCGAAGACGGCCTTGCGGGTGAACATGAACTCAAGCGAGCCGATGGGCAGGAACGAGCCGCCGCACTTGTTGAAGTACGACTTCACGTTGGCCACGGTGCGCGTGGTGTTGTCGGTAGCGCATTCCACCATGCATTGGATGCCGAAGGGGCCTTTGCCTTCGTAGGTGATTTCCACGAGGTTGGCAGCGTCCTTATCGGTGGCGCGCTTGATGGCGGCATCGATGTTGTCCTTGGGCATGTTCTCGGCCTTGGCGTTTTGGATGGCCTGGCGGAGTTTGGGGTTCATGTCGGGGTCAGGACCGCCTTCCTTGGCAGCGATGGTGATCAGTTTTCCGAGTTTAGGGAACACTCTTGACATGTGTCCCCATCTTTTCAGCTTGGCCGCTTTGCGGTATTCAAATGCTCTTCCCATATTAAGATTTTTAAATTTTTTACTTTTAGAGTGCAAAAATAGTAAATCGCCTTGAATTGGCGTATTTTCTGACCAAAAATCTTCATTTTTGCCGTTTTCTCGTATCTTTGCAGTGCAATAATTAAAGGTGTGAAGATTCTTGTATTGACCGAAACCGATGCCTGCTGCGGCCCGATGGCGGCGGCGTTTCTGCGCGACTATTCACCTTCGCTTGAGGTGATCTCGGCAGGTCGTCTCCCATTGGGAAGCATGGACCCGATGGCGGTAGAGGTGATGAAGGAGTGTTTGATTGACTTGTCGGGTTGTCGGCCAAAAAACGTCGCGGATTTCGACCTTTCCGCTTTCGATGCGGTTTATGAATGCCCTGATGTGCCTGCTCTCACCACCATGGAGGAATTCCGCGCCTTGCGAGATTACATCAAAAACGAGGCGTATCTGTTTTTCAGAAATACACTTACCACTCTCAACTTTCCACAACTCTCAACTCTAAACACTAAACTCTAAACAAAAAAAGCCGCTTTTGAGCGGCTTTTTCATGTTTTCTGAAATATTCCGATTAGGCTTCAGCAGGAGCTTCAGCTTCGGCAGCAGGAGCTTCCTCAACGGGAGCTTCTTCAGCGGCAGCTTCCTCAGCAGCGGCTTCAGCGGCAGCTTCGGCTTCGGCAGCCTTCTTGGCTTCCATTTCAGCGAGTCTCTTCTTGCCACGGGCCTTCTCTTCGTTAGCCTTCACGATACCAGCCATCTTGGCTTCCTTCTCCTTCATCCAGTTCTGGAACTTGATCTCGGCTTGTTCCTCAGTCATAGCGCCTTTCTGGACACCACGCATCAGGTGGTACTTCATCATGACGCCGGTCTTGCTGAGCAGCGAGCGGGCGGTGTCGGTGGGCTGAGCGCCAACGCTGTACCAATACAGGGCTCTGTCAAACTTGATGTTGATCTGAGCGGGGTTGGTGAGCGGGTTGTAGGTGCCTAATTTCTCAATGAATTTGCCATCACGTGGTGAGCGAGAGTCGGCAACTACGATGTGATAGAAGGGTTGACCCTTCTTGCCATGTCTTTGCAATCTAATTTTTGCAGGCATAATTTAA
>CACXIM010000111.1 GCA_902767725.1 uncultured Bacteroidia bacterium
CGGACGAATCCAGCGGAGGCTTTGAAGAAGGAGTAAAACTGCAAATTATGTTTTTCGGTAATAGAAAAATACATTTTTTACTTCGCAAAATCAAAAAAGTTGTATTTTTGCGAAATAGAAATGTGTAAAGTTATGGTTAACATAAAGTTAATAGAAAGAGATAATTACCTTGAACAGTTGGAGCATACGAAAAACACTCCAGACATAAAGGTTATTACAGGCGTTCGAAGAAGTGGAAAATCGAAACTGCTTGAGATGTTTGCCAAAAAGATAGAATCGGTAGAAAACAACGTCAATATCATCCATGTTGATTTCAACCTGCTGAAGTTCGAACCATTGCTGGAATACCATAATCTTCATGATTTCATTGAAGAGTCCTATCAGGAAGGGAAAGACAATTATGTTATGATTGACGAGATCCAGATGTGTGAGAACTTTGAGAAAGCAGTCAACAGCCTGCATGCTTCCGAAAAATACAACATCTTTGTCACTGGCTCCAACGCTTTTCTGTTAAGCAGCGATTTGGCGACTTTGTTTACAGGGAGAACTTTCGAGTTGAAACTCTTTCCATTTTCATTTAATGAATATGTAAGGTATTATCAATCTACAGATTACAACTCTGCATTTGATTCATATCTTGAGGAAGGAGGCATGCCTGGCTCTTATCTTTACACGACCACCAAGGAGAAATACTCTTATATCAACGATGAGGTATTCAATGCCCTTATTGTCCGTGACATTATCAGAAGATATAAAATTAGGAATGTGAACTTGCTCAATAAACTCGTTGATTTTCTGATGGATAATATCGGTAACATCACATCGGTTAGGAAAATATCCGACACTTTGACTTCAAATAAAATCAAGACGAACGACAAGACCGTCGGGAAATACATTGATTATCTCTGCAACGCTTTTGCCTTTTATCGTATCCGCCGTTACGACATCAGTGGGAAAAGGTATCTCACAACCGATGACAAGTACTATCTTTCGGATCATTCATTTAAATATGCAAGACTCGGAACCAAGAACCTCAACATTGGTCGAGTCATTGAGAATATAGTGGCTGTGGAACTTTTACGACGTGGTTATGAGGTTTATGTTGGGACTTTGTACAACGGTGAGATAGATTTTGTTGCCATGAAACAAAACGAGAAAATCTATTTTCAGGTGGCGGACGATATAACAAATGAAGAAACGTTTAAACGCGAAGTCTCGGCGCTTTTAAAAATCAAAGATGCCTATCCAAAAATCCTCCTGGCAAGAACCCGTCAGAAGGAATTCCAATACGAGGGTATCCGAATCATCAATTTGGCCGACTGGCTTGTTTCATTATAAAGTATAATAGCTATGTCCAAACTCAAATCCAAAATCCTAGTCGTCGACGACAACGCCGGCATCCGGTCGGCACTGAAGATATTGCTACCCATGCGCTTCGCCGAGGTGGAACTCATCGCCTCGCCCAAGGTGCTGATGGAGACCATGCGGACATTCAAGCCCGATGTGGTGCTGCTCGATATGAACTTCGAGACCGACATCAACACGGGCAACGAAGGCCTCTTCTGGCTCTCGGAGCTGAAACGCGACTTCCCCGAGATAGAGGTGGTGCTCTTCACGGCCTACGCCGACATCGCCCTCGCCGTGGAAGGCATGAAACGCGGTGCCTTCGACTTCGTGGTGAAACCTTGGGACAACGCCAAATTGCTTGCCACACTCGAAGAGGCTTGCATGAAACATCGTAAGGTCGGTAGAAAAGAGTTTTCTGGACAGCCTGCACCCATGATGCGTTGGGGTGAGAGCGAGGCGATGCAGCAACTGCGCGCGATGGTGGAGAAAGTGGCTCCCACCGATGCCACCGTGCTCATCACGGGCGAGAACGGCACGGGTAAGGATGTGCTGGCCAATGAGATACACCGACTTTCCAATCGCGCTGCCAAGCCGATGGTAGGCGTGGATATCGGTGCCATCACGGATACCTTGTTCGAGAGCGAGATGTTCGGCCACGTGAAAGGGGCTTTCACCGATGCCCATGCCGACCACATCGGTAAGTTTGAGCAGGCCAACGGTACCACACTGTTTCTCGATGAGATTGGTAATGTGCCGCTGGCACAGCAGGCCAAACTGTTACGCGTTATCCAAAACCGTAGCATCACCAAGGTGGGCGATACGAAATCCATCCCCATCAACATTCGCCTGATTTGTGCCACCAACATGGACTTGGCGACGATGGTCAAGGAAGGTCGTTTCCGCGAAGACTTGTTTTACCGCATCAACACGGTCACGCTGCACCTGCCACCCTTGCGCGAGCGTCCCGACGAAATCATCACCTTGGCAGAGCTGTTTGTCAAGCAATATGCCGAGAAATATCACCGCAAGGCACAAGGCCTTTCCGACGAGGCAATAAATCTCTTGAAACGCTGCCGTTGGAGTGGCAACATTCGCGAGCTGCAAGGCTGCATCGAGAAGGCGGTCATCTATTCCGAGGCGGAACTCATACGTGCCGCCGACCTCCAACTCCGCGCCTCGGAACTGATGGATGAAGATAAGCCAAAACCGCAAAACCAAACCCTCGAAAGTGCCGAAGAGCAAGTCATCCGCAATGCGATGAAGACCTACAACGGCAACTTGACCCTAGTGGCTAAGGCATTGAAGATCAGTCGTCCGACCTTATACCGCCGCCTAAAGGAATACGGAATATGAGTGCTTGGATTTGGATATTGATTGTGGTGGTGGCCGTCGTCGCAGCGATTGTGGTGACGGCGCTTATCGTGCGCAGGAACGATGCCCGGAAGGTGGGCTTCATGATGGATGCCTTGGAGGACGGCGAGATGAACTTTCACTTCAAGGAGAAGTCGGCCCTCAATCGAGCCCTCAACCGCATCAAGGGCATCTTTGAGCGGCGCGACGCTGCCAATGAGGAGTCCTCGCAGAACAAGCTATTTCGCGTGATGACGCACGAGATCATGAACACCGTCGCGCCCATCGCTTCCTTGAGCGATGCCTTGCTCACCGAGGAAGGCGTGGATGTGAAGGCGGGTTTGGAAACCATCTCGGCCTCGTCGAAGGACTTGATTCGTTTTGTGGAGTCGTATCGAAGCATGACACAATCCCAGCCGCCCGTCCGCAAGGCGGTGATGGTGGACGAACTGATGGACCGTGTGTTGCTCCTCAACAAGGCCAAGATAGCCGAGCAAGGTGCCACTTTGACCTATCAAGCCAATACGCCCGACCTGCTCATCTATGCCGATGAGGGACAGATTATGCAGGTGCTCAACAATCTGATTAAGAACGCTGTGCAGGCAGGCGCCACTTCCATCCGCATCACCGCCGACCTGAACTCGGAGGACCAAACCGTCATCCGTGTGGCCAACAACGGAAAAGCCATTCCGTTACGCCAGACAGAGGAGATCTTTATTCCGTTCTATACTACCAAACCGAATGGAACGGGAATTGGTTTGAGCCTTTCGAAGCAAATCATGGTGCGGCATAACGGCAATCTCATCCTTGAACAGAGCGACAGTAGCCTGACTGTTTTCGCTTTGCTGTTTAAGTGATTGAAATTTCTGCATTTTTTTAGCCTGTTGTTGTTTTCTTGTGTATTTTTGCACCTAATACATATACTATAACGATATCAAAACCTTTAAATAACTAAAAATGAAAAAGTTCTTTTTTACATTGTTTGCACTGGCCTTGTCCTTGGTGACGATGGCCGGCAATTTTGTGATGCTTTCCTATTCGGGTCGCGCCGAACTGGAAAAACACTTCTCTGATCCCAATCTGATGGTGCATTTCTACACTGATTCCGAGGTTTTTGCCACTGCTGAACGTTTCGATGCCGGCAGTATGGTGATGATTGATGAAAACGCTTTCTCTGACAATGGATGCTATACGTTGGTGTATTGCCCAAAATCACAACAACAGCAATTTGACGCGCTGTTTTCGAATGAGGATTACGTCATAGTGAAAGGCCCGACGATGCCTTACAAGAACGACGGTGCCGTGGCTATCTTCAACAAGAAAGCCAGCCTGCCCAAACTGACCCGCGACTTTCCACAGGTGACGGAAGTGAATCCTACCATTCGCGAGATGTTGAACCAAGTCAACATGGACTCGCTTGAGGCCACCGTGCAACACCTGCAGGACTACGGCAGCCGCATTTGGGACTCCGACAATGCTTTTGCCGCATCCGATTGGATTGCCAGTCGTATGGAGTCCCTCGGTCTCGAGGTCGAGCAGCAGCCTTTCTATGCCAGTACTTGGATGGGTAGTGGCAATGCGGCTCCCAATGTCATTGGTATCCAACGTGGAACGCTTTATCCCGACACGTATGTGGTGTGCGGCAGCCACTTCGATTCGTTCTCCTACGAGGCCATGTTTGGCGGTGGCACGGCTCCTGGTGCCGACGACAACGCCACGGGCGTGGCCAGCGTGCTCGAGAGTGCAAGAATCATGACCCAATACGAGTTCGAATACAGCATCATCTACTGCGCCTACGGCTGCGAGGAGATGGGGCTCTATGGCAGTGAGGCATACGCGTCTCGCTGCCAGGAACAGGGCATGGACATCATCGGCTATTTCAACAACGACATGAACGGCTACCTTTATGGCGACCAGATCCATATCGACTGCATCTATCCCAACTCGGTGGAGCCGATTGGTACCTATTACATGAATGTCGGCAGCGTGTATTATCCCGAATTGCCCATCCGCCACGTCAACTTCAACGAGGGCGACAGCGACCACACCTCTTTCAATAACCACGGCTATATGGGTATCTATCCTTTCGAGGACTACCAAAACCACAGCCCTCCAGATGAACATTGCTTGTTTGGCCGAGATTGCCAATCCCATAGTAGGAGATTATGAAGAAACATTGACTTTCGATGTGGATACATTGTGGGTATCGCATTCTGCGACATTGACAATCTTTAACAATACTGAAACTGATGTAGTTACACTGTCAAAGATTACTATTGATGAGGAATATGCCGGATTATATTATTTTGTATATGACAGGCTATTTTTCCAACTTGATGAGGAAGTGAGTATTGTTATTCCTAGAGGAGGAAGCATCCAACTTGAGGTGATTGAGAATTTGGAAGGTAAGGATCCTATAGCATACCCAGTGCTGTATTTTGAGAATACCCTTGAAACGGTATCTCTTGTCACGGGTATCGATCTTGCAGCTGTTTCTGAACAGGAAACCGCCAATACCCAGGTGTTTCCCAATCCCTCTAACGGCACCTTCAATCTCAATCTTGGTGCAGGCCAATGGAACGTTGAGGTTTACGACATCACAGGCCGCAAGGTCTTTGAAAACCGCATGGATGGCCGTTCCGTCCTCGACCTTGGTAAATGCCAAAAGGGATTGTACTTTTTGAAGGCCTCCAACGAAAGCAGGAGCCTGACAACCAAAGTCGTGATACGATAAGCCTCAGCAGGTCATAAAACATCAAAATTCTCCGTCTCGTATCGTTGGGACGGAGAATTTTGTATTTTTGAAGTCTTAATACAACGCTTATGAAACACCGAATCTCACTTTTCATCATGGCATTGAGCTTTGTGTTGGCCTCATGTGAAAACAATAGCCAACCTGTCAAACCCTCCGAGCCTGACCCCGATTCCATCCGTTTGCGCACGGTAATCTACCGTCCAGGCGATTACAACTCAAAGAACTACCGCATCCCTGCCATCATTACCGCCAAAGACGGTTCTTTGGTTATCGCCACCGACAAACGGAAAAACAACGACATCGACCTGCCCGAAGACATCGACATCCTCATCAACCGCAGCACCGATGGCGGTCGCACTTGGAGCGAGCCTTACACCTTGATGGAAGGTCAAGGGGTGGGGAAGGGCTTCGGCGACTGCGCCTTGGTACGCACCAACGACGAAGGTGGCCTATTGGCAGCTTTTGTGGGTGGTTGCGGCTTCTGGCAAGGGAGACCTGAGAATCCATTGCGAACCTATATTGCAAGGAGTTACGACAACGGCCAGACTTGGACTGAACCCAAAGACATCACCGATGAACTCTACGGCGCAAAGTGCCAAAATGAGGTGAGCCGCACTTGGTGGTCGGCCTTCTTTGCCTCGGGAAACGGCCTGCTAACCTCCACGGGTCGCATCATGTTTGTCCTCGCCGTGCGCGACACTGAGGAGTGGGCGGCTTGCAACTATGCGGTCTATTCCGACGACAACGGCCAGACCTGGCACATCTCAGGCCGAGCCTCACAGCGCGGCGATGAAGCCAAGGTGGTGGAATTGGCCGATGGCCGCATCTTGATGAGCATTCGTCATGAGGGCGAGCGATGGTATAACATTTCCGAAGACGGAGGTACCACGTGGCGCCCCGAAACCTCCGCTTGGCCCGACCTCATAGCTACGGCATGCAACGGCGATATCATCCGCTATTCGTCTGTGAATGAAGGAGCAGAAAAGAACATCCTGCTCCATTCCTTGCCTTGCCCCGAGCGTCGTGAGAAAGTGACGGTGTATGTCAGTTACGATGAAGGCCAGACTTGGCCCGTGAGCAAGTGCATCGTGCCCTACGATGCGGCCTATTCCTCGCTCTGCATCCTGCCCGACCACAGCATCGGCCTCTATGTGGAGGAGTCTGACGGCGACACACTGGGTTATTCCATGGTTTTCTATAATTTTGGTTTGGAATGGTTAACAAAGTAAAGAAGAGATGAAAAAACTGTCATTGATAATTGCGTTTTTAGCTGTTTTGGGTTCTTGCATGACATTGGATAGGACTCCTAAAAACGTTGATTTGGTGAAAGAAATGCCCGAATTGTTAGGGACTTGGAAATGGTTTGAGACCCATGTCGGAGGCATCGTAGGCGTTTTTAATCAGACGCATTTCCGTGGAGAAGAAGTGACGATTACTTTTGAAGAGGATAACAGGTTCAGCATCAGTTTTAACGACAGTGTGGTGTTGTCGGATGTGAAGTATTCAGTCACAAAAACGTCGGATTCTCCTTATGGGGATTATTGCATAAGCGTATCCAAACAGGTGCAGGATTATTTAAGGCAAAACCTCGGCCGAATAGGACTGCAATGTATTGAGGTACAAGGCTATGTCACCATTATGAGAGACCGTGAATACATGGATAAACGAGTCCTAGCCATCATAAAGAAGGAAGGAATGGATATGGGTGTGGAAGGAGGTCCGGATTTTCATAAACGGTGTCATTATCTGTTCGTTGAATGAAACTGTAAAGAGATGCCTTTTCAGGCTCAATTGCTGTTTTTCAAAATTATTGTTTTGCGAATTGGAGAATTACCCGTATTTTCGCGACATTATAATTGTAAATAATCATAAAACTAGAGGTACTGATGAACAAATCAATGAAAATGTGGATGATGGCCGCCATCCTGATTTGCGGCGTTAGTTTGGTTGGCTGTGGCAACAAGAAAGCCAAAGAAGAGCCAAAGGAAGCCCAAGTGGAAAACACTCCAGTCGAAGTCAAAGTGCCTGATGCAGTGGCGTGTGCTGCGACCGTTGAGGATTACCTGGTGAATGTGATTGGTAAGAATTACGCTGAGGCTGAGCATTGCATCCCTTGCCCTATGATTATCAGCACAAACGATGCAAATAAGGATGATATTCTGAT
>CACXIM010000112.1 GCA_902767725.1 uncultured Bacteroidia bacterium
AGATACATGCCGCTGTGCAAGCCCGACACGTCAATCTGGTGCATCTCACCTCCGATGCTGCCGGTTTGCAGGGTTTGGCCAAGGAGGTTGGTGATACGGTATTCATTTGTCATCTGTAGAGACGGTGCATGCACCGTCTCTACAAACAAGATGTCGTTGGTCGGGTTGGGATAGACGCTGAAATAGTTCACCACGGGGTGTTCTTTCACCTGCGTCAAATCCATGTTTCCAATCACCGGAAAACCTCGATTGATGCCTTCCGTGTCCTCAATCCATATACATTCGCCCATGGCACCCGCATTCAAGGCATCAAGCAGGTCGGTGGTGCCGTATTGCGCCTCGTCAAGTGTCCAGGTGGTTGCGCTCGCTCCTTCGTTGAAGGCACACGAACCAGGAAGATAAACATAACTCGGACCGCTTGCGTTATAGAGGTATGCAGGGATGTCCACGTTGCCATAATAATAGCAATTGCGGATGGCGGTGTCACTCAATATCGCTGGGATAATATGCCCATAAATCGCATTGGTCAGATTGGGATTCGTGGGTTTTGTGATCTGTCCGGCATTATATAAGTTGTATACAAAGCCTTCTGTGGGAGAGCCCGTTATGCCTCCAAATTGGGCAATTGGATATACGGTGTCCGTCAATTCACCGCTGAGGTCACCCGTGTTGTAGCAATTGGAAATGGAGCCATCGCTACCCGCAATACCGCCCACGAGGATCATATCGCTCCCCTGCCCTTTTACCGGAGCCATGTTGCCACTCATGCGAATCGTGGTGAAAATCGGCGTCCCGATAATACCTCCTGCACTACATCCTCCCGTCACTTCGCCCGAAGGATGATTGATGCAGTATTCAATCAGCCCAAACGAGCCCCCTTGTCCGACCATGCCACCTGCAGTGGTTTCCCCAAAGATTTTGCCATAGTTATGGCAGTGCCGAATGATGAATTCACCGTCGCCTATTATGCCACCCGTAAAGCCAATACCCGTCAAATCGCCATTATTCACGCACTTCTCAACAAGAAGTTGGCCGTTTTCAACATGGGACACTCCCACCAAGCCTCCCAAATGCAAGTTATCCCAGATTTCGGCATTGTTGGTGCAATTCTTGATAAAGATGGTGTCGTTTTCACCAACATCGACCAAAAAAGTACCGACAAGGCCTCCGGCGGGCTTTGTGCTTGCCACGCCCATCCAGCCGTCAACAAAACAATCGATAATGTTGGTGTTGAGTGATTGGGCCGAGATAAAACCAGCCATGGCTGAATACACATATTCCTGCACATATACCACAATGTTGGCCTTCTCAATCCGCAGGTTTTTGATCGTTGCGTTTTCTGTATAAGCGAACAAACCCGAATACTTAAGTCCATCTTGATACATGCCACCAATCGTATGACCGTCGCCGTCAAAAACGCCCGAAAACTTTTCCTCATTGCCTATAGGAGTCCAAATAAGGGAATCGGCGGCGTTTAAATCAATATCGTTGGTGAGGACATAGCAGGCATCACCACCCAATCCGTTATTGGTCTCGTATGCCAAAAGAGCCAACTGTTCCGCCGTGGCGATTTGGTAAGGACTCTCGGAGGTACCGTCGCCGCCTTCATAGACTTCAGCGACCGTGCCGTTCCAGGGAGCTTGTGCTCCGCAAGCCAGTCCGAGCGCGAGTAAGACAAAAAGTAGCAGATTTCTTTTCATAGTGATTAGATTTTTTCTTGGTTTTCGCAAAAGTATAGCAAAAAACCTCAAATAAAATCGATTCCATAGGCCAATCCACTATTTTTCAGGAAATCAATATTGATTGTCAATAGATTACGAAAAATTTTTCCACTAAAAAGTTGTTGGAAATCCTTGATAAATTCGCAAAATTCGTTTCATTCGCCGACAAAAACAACGGCAAATTATACGAATTAAACGAATTTTGTCACCAGACAAACCGCCTCCATAGCACCTCTAACGAATCAGCTTGCGTCTTTCGCTTGATGGCGGTGCGGTATTTCGACACGGTGTTTTCGCGCAGGTCGAGGATGTCGGCGATTTCCTTCGTGCGGAAAGGGAACATGGAAAGCACACAGATATCGAGCTCGGTGTCGCTCAGGTCGGGATGGGCAGCCTTCAGTTTCATCAAGGCATCGGGATAGGCTTCGTTGAACACTTCGAGGATACGGTTGAAGGTGTTGTTGCGCTTGTCGTCGTAGATGGCCTGCACCTTCATCCGCAAGGCCTCATTGGCCTGAGCCTCCAAGGCACCATGCGCAGCTTGCAGGTCGCGTTGGATGGCTTCATGTTTTTGGTTCATCTTTTTGCGATAAACACGATGATAAATGGCGAAAACTGATGCCGTGGCAAGAAGCAGCACTACCCAAAGCATTGTTTTCCCGCCTTTCTGCGGCTCCCTTCCCTTCAAATAGGCATTCAGCATCGGCATGACCTCGGCGTTATGGTTGCTTGCCACGACATTCTTTTCCTGCTCTGCCTTCACAATGGCATAATAGGGCATCGCTTTCAGGGTGTCACTCAATTTCTCGTAGCAATCGGCAAGGCCATAGGCTGATTGTGTCTTGAGGTTTGCGTCTTTCGACCGAAAAGCGACTTCGAGATTGGCTATAGCCGTCGCATAGTCATGTGCCTGAAAGTAGACAAAGGCCTTTTCAAGCGCGTTCTTGTGATACAAAAGGCAGGAGCTGTCAACCAAGGCAAAACTTTTCTCAAAATAATAGATGGCCGAATCGTAATCATGGCTGTGTCTCAAGCTATTGGCCAAAGAATTCATCAGCAACGCCGTTTCGTATGGGAAACGGTCTGCATTTGCGATGCGAAGGCCTTCGCCACAGTAGAAATAAGCAGAATCACCTTCGCCAGCCTTGCCGAAACGCTCGTATAGCAGCCCGAGATTTGCCATGGACCGAAGCATCCATGCCGTATCGCCAACGGCAGATGCACAATCCAGACCAAAACGGGCAAATCGAGTACTGCAAGGCTCATCGGAGTAATTGTGCGCGATGCGCGACAAGATAAAGGAAATCTTGCTGTAGAGTCGCCCGACGGGGAACTGACTTGCATCGAATTGGGCATCCATGATGTTCATGGCTTCCAAAAAATGAGCCGCTGCCTCCTCTGAACGATGGTTGTCATCAAAAGCTAAACAACCTTCCAGATATTGGCAACGGGCCTGCATCCAATATTGCCGAGGCCCAACGCCCTTTTTGTAAAAATCCAAAGCAGGCATTACCAAAGAATCCGCAAAGTCGTGATATTTAACGCCGTCATACACATTCTCCACTGAATCAATCAGCAGGGCATACTCGGTATCTTGGTCATCAGATGGCACCAAAAAACTGTTTTCCGATCGGTTACATGCCATAACCGCAAGAAAAACCAAAAGCCCTATTAACAAGATGCGTTTCATTGGTGCAAAAATAGGAAAAATCACCGCACCTCTATCTCATCCACAAAAATCCAAGCAGGATTGCCAAATCCACTATGGTCTTCGGGCAGGTCGTAGCCTGAAATCACAACCTCGACAAACTTTGCCGTGACAGGCTCAAAATCCACTTCGTAGGCGAAGATGCCGTCTCTGTCTTCCCAAGTGGAGATTGGGATGTCTTTTTGCGCCACCTCACGGAATGTCTCTCCATCATCGGAGACCAACACCTTGACTTGGCTCGGGTTGTAAATCCATGCACCTTTGTTCACCAAAGCATGAAAACGGACATGCTTCATCTCAGCAGGTTGCTCCAAATCAATAATGGCATCCAGAGGATAGCCGCAGAAGCCCAGCCAACGTCCTGAGTTGTAGGCTCCCCTACCCAAGTTGCCGTCGTTGAGCAAGGATGCCCCTTCGTAGGTGTATTTCTCTGCAGGCTGCTGGCGCAGCGTGATGGGTTTGTGGGTGGCCAGATTGGCTTCCACCGTGTCCGCCCAGACCTGCGGGTTGAAGATGTGGTCAGCGTAGGTGTAATGATAGAGTTCGTAGAGTTGCGCCATGTGGCGGCAACGCTCCACAAAAGCATCAAAATCACGCTCCCGTGGATTGTTCCACTGTATTTCCGTCAAGGCCTCCATGCGCGGCAGGGCCATGTATTGCACATGCCAGAAATGGGCGATGTACTCCGTCCAGATGTTGGCTTGCACGCCGATGATGTGCTTCTGCTGGTCGGGTGTCAGTTCCTCAGGCAGAGGTTGAAACTCATACACGCGCTCTACGGGCAGGTAGCCACCGATGCACATGGGCTCGCTGGCAATGTCCTCGCTCTGGTAGTAATCAAAATAAAGATGTGATGACGGTGCCATAATCACATCGTGGCCTTTACGTGCCGCCTCGATGCCGCCTTCCGTGCCACGCCAGCTCATGATGATGGCCGTCTCGGAGACGTTGCCTTCCAAGATCTCGTCCCAGCCGATGACACGTCTTCCACGGGCCTCCACCACCTTGGCCATGCGGTTCATCACATAGCTTTGCAGGTAGTCCTCAGCGGTGAATTTGTCGTCTTTCTTGATGCCCAATTCCTTGATTTTGGCTTGGCACTTGGGGCACTTTTCCCAACGCACCTTGGGACATTCATCGCCACCAATGTGGATATAGGGCGAAGGAAACACATCCATCACCTCGTTCAGCACATCCTCCACAAACAGCATGGTCTCCTCGTTGCCTGCGCAAAGCACGTCTTCCGACACGCCCCAGCGCGTCTTCCGACACGCCCCAGCGCTTCCACACCTCGTAGGGACCGCCCGTGCAACCCAACTGCGGATAGCAAGCCAAAGCCGCCTGCATGTGACCAGGCAGGTCGATTTCAGGGATGATGTTGATATGACGTTCAGCAGCGTATGCGATGAGATCACGAAGCTCGTCTTGGGTATAGAAACCGCCATGACGAATAGTGTCATACAAATTCCCATTATGTCCGATGACCGTGCCATTACGGTAAGCGCCAATCTCAGTCAGCTCAGGGTATTTCTTGATTTCGATGCGCCAGCCTTGGTCCTCACTGAGGTGGAAATGGAACTGGTTCATATTGTGCATGGCCAGCATGTCGATATAGACTTTCACCGAGTCCAAGGGGATAAAATGACGACAGGGGTCGAGGTGCATGCCACGATAGGAGAAGTTGGGCCAATCGCGGATAGTGCCGCAGGGAAGTTGACAACTGATGTCCGAGAGCTTAACGTTGAAATTCTGT
>CACXIM010000113.1 GCA_902767725.1 uncultured Bacteroidia bacterium
TTAATAGTAGCGATAGCTCTTCACCTGGCCGATGTGGCGGGCGAGGCGGACCACCTGGTTGCTGTAGCCGAACTCGTTGTCGTACCACAGATACAGGATAACGGTCTTGCCGTCTTCGCTGACCTTGGTGGCCGGGGCATCGAAGATGCAGGCGCAGCTGTCGCCGATGCCGTCGCTCGAAACAAACTCGGTGTTGTTGCTGAAGCGGATCTGCTCGATGAGGTTACCCTCAAGGCAGGCGAGACGGAAGGCCTCGTTCACTTCTTCTACCGTGGTAGCTTTCTCGACGTCGAGGGCCAGCACTGCCAACGACACATCAGGTGTAGGCACACGCACGGCGTTGCTCGTCAGTTTGCCCTTCAATTCGGGGATGGCTTTGGCGGCTGCCTTGCCAGCACCCGTTTCGGTGATGACCATGTTCAACGGGGCCGAACGACCACGACGCTCTTTCTTGTGGTAGTTGTCCAGCAAGTTCTGGTCGTTGGTGTAGCTGTGGATGGTTTCGATGTGACCCTTCACAATGCCGAAGTTCTTCAGCATGACTTCCAGGCCAGGAACGATGGCGTTGGTGGTGCAGCTTGCAGCCGAGAAGATGGTCTCGTTCTCAAGGTCGAGCGTATCTTGGTTGACGCCATACACCACATTCGGGATGTCGCCCTTGCCAGGAGCGGTGAGCAATACCTTGGACACACCCTTGGCCTGCAAGTGACGGGCCAATGACTCACGATCACGGAAAGCACCCGTGTTGTCGATCAGCAAGGCATCGTTGATGCCATATTGCGTGTAGTCGAGGTCCTCGGGGTTCTTGCTTTCAAGGAAGAGGATCTTCTGTCCGTTGACCATCATGGCATTCTCACCCGGAATGGGCGTGCACACGCCGTGGAAATAACGATGCACCGAGTCGGTACGGAAAAGGTTGATACGCTTGAGAATGTCCTCAGGCGAATTCTTACGGGTGACAATAGCACGGACGCGGAGAGCATCGCCTCTACCGGCCATCTCCGTCATCTCACGGCAAAGGATACGGCCGATACGACCGAAACCGTAGAGGATGACGTCTTGCACCTTGTTGCTGCGCGGGTTGGCATCGATGATGTAGCTGAGCTTGTCACGCACAAAGGCAGTCACATTGTTATTATACTTCTCTTTCTCATCCGTCCACTCGGAGTTGAGGCGGCCGAGGTCGATACGGGCGGGAGCCAGGTTCTCGGCAAGGAGTGCCTTGGCGATGAGCAAGGAATCTTGTACGCGAACGGGCTTGTGCAACACGTTCTCGGCACGGAGGTGCTTGTTCAAGATCTTACCCGAACCACGGTTGACCAACAGCGAGCGCAACATGATGAGCTCGACTGACTTGTCGTACCACAGTCTTCCGACGATGTTGATGAGTTCATTTGCGGCTTTTTCGTTTTCATTCCAAGCCTTCAAAGAGGTTTCAAAACTGTCGTTCATGATTGAAACAATTTTATTCTACATTGGGTTAGTTGTTGAGATTTTTGGCAAAGTTAGGCATTATTTTAATCCAAACAAAAGAAAAGGACTTTTTTTTGTATTTTTGCCGAAAAATAAAACATTCAATGGAGAAAAGCGATTGTTTGTACAATGCCTACTTGAGCATCCTTAAGGAAGAACTTGTGCCCGCCATGGGCTGCACCGAACCGATTTGCTTGGCCTACGCCGCCGCAAAAGCCCACGAAATCCTTGGCACCATGCCGAAACGGGTGGAGATCAAGGCCAGCGGCAACATCATCAAGAATGTGAAGAGTGTCATTGTGCCCAACACCAAGGGCATGAAAGGCTTGAAAGCCTCGGTGGCGGCGGGCATCGTGGCCGGCAACCCTAAGAAAGCCCTTGAGGTCATCGCCGAGGTGACACCCGAACAGAAAAAGGAGATCGCCGAGTTTTTGGACAACACTTTGATGACCATCGTCCCCCTGAATGTCATCGCCCAGCTCGATGTGACGGTCACCTTATATAATGAGGAGCACTCCGCCAGTGTGCGCATCGCGGGTTTCCACACTAACATCGTGAGGATGGAGAAAGACGACCAGGTGCTGTTTGACTCAGGCTATGCCGAGAGCGGCGCCACCAAGCTCACCGACCGCAGCTGCCTCAGCATGAAAGACATCTACGACTTCGCCAATACCGTCGACATCGAAGACCTCAAGCCCATCATCAAGCCGCAGATCGAATGCAACAAAGCCATCTCGCAGGAAGGCCTGAAGAACAGCTGGGGTGCCAACATCGGCAGCACCATATTGAGTTTCGGAACAGACGTGAGGATCAAAGCCCGTGCTTGGGCTGCGGCAGGTAGTGACGCCCGCATGAGCGGTTGCGAGATGCCTGTCATCATCAACTCAGGCAGCGGCAACCAAGGAATGACGGTCAGCCTGCCCATCCTTGCCTACGCTGAAGAATACAACATCGACGAGGAGCGTACGATACGTGCCGTGGCCTTGTCAAACCTCGTGGCCATCCACCAAAAGACGGGTATCGGTCGTCTATCGGCCTACTGCGGTGCTGTCAGCGCGGGCTGTGCCTCGGGCTGTGGCATCGCCTACCTTTTGGGTGAGCCGCTCAACATCATCGAGCACACCCTGGAGAATGCCTTGGGCATGGCAGCGGGCATCGTATGCGACGGCGCCAAACCCTCGTGTGCCGGCAAGATCGCCCTCTCCGTGGAGGCAGGCATCCTCGGCTACGAGATGAGCAAGCAGGGCTGCAACCTCCTCGGCGGTGACGGCATCATCGGCAAGGACGTCGAAGAGACCATCGACCACATCGGCTGCCTCGGCCGTCTCGGCATGAAGGAGACCGACGTGGAGATCCTTAAGATCATGGTGGAATAAAGGCCAACAACCATGCAGGATTTTGGGATGTCCATGCTCTGGTTTTGGTTGGCCTATTTCGTGGTGACCTTTATCGGAATCCTTCACACTATCTTTAACATCGTCGTGCTGAAATACAGCTCGATGAAAGAAGGACCTGGCATGGGCGAAGGCTACGAGAAGACCAAGCCATGGCATCCGCTATACAACATCATTTTCTTTTCCTTGTTCGGCTGGCTGTATATGAGAGCCCTCCCCGACCCTACGCTGTCCGAAGCCTTAACAACAGGGGCGATTTGGGTCTCCATCTGTATCGTCTTCGACCTCTTCGGATGGGTCATCATCAAGCATCCTTGGAGCCTGACCTTCAAACAGTTCTATGTCGAATACCAACCTTGGATTACTTTGGTTTACATTGCCATTTTCTTGGGGCCAGTGGTTGGGTATAATCTACTATAAAGCCTTACTAGACTATAATACACTTCTCTCTCCTATGGCATGGAAAGGGAACACATAATTGCCATCTTTGTCTCTTTTGGCTAAAAGGCTGACTGATTCACGTCCATAACCATCTTCATCACCATAGTCCTCATTCAGATATTCATACAATTCCACCACTCCCGAATCCAGGCAATGCGCATACAACTCAATCTCTCCTTTCGCTATAGCATCCTCTATCATATTGTATTGTTTTTTGATATGGGAAAAATCCTCAGGTTTCACCTTGATTCGTATGGTGGCCGTACAAGAATTCAACTTTGACAACAAATCATACAATGTTGCCCAGTCGCATTCTTTCTGCTGTCGCAAATAATGGCCACCAGTACCATAGCATGAAAAGATGCCATCTGATATCACCTGAATCGCATCAACAAACCATTGATGATTCATAGAATGGTATTGAGCCTGCTTCGAACGATTATTGTATTCCTCACAAAGGTAACACTCTTGTATTTGAGCTTTTTCAGAAAACAGCACCATGACAAACGTTTATTCGTCTAATTATAAAATTGAATCGGGTTGAGAATGCGTAACTAATTAATGATGCATACACGTTTACTAATACGTCCAACACGAACAATATATACGCCGTTTGCAAGTCCATTAATTCCAATACGCTCATTAGGGCCAGCATTGACGGTTTTAACCAACTCACCAAACATATTGTATATTTGGATTTCGCTGTTGGTTTCGATGCCAATGAGACAGATGCTTTCTTTGGCGGGGTTCGGGTATACTTTCACGTTGACCATTGCATTCTCATCGATGCCCGTGGCAAAGAAGGCCTCCAAAGTCATATCACTATTCACCATGAGAATACGCGGGTTGTCAACGACCTCGTCGCTCCACTTGTTGAAGACGTATCCCGAATTCGGGAAGGCTTGGATGATGACCGCTGTGCCAGCAGTGTAAACGCCGCCGCCGCTCACTGTGCCCTCGCTGGTGTTGCAAATCAAGTTAAGCGTGTAGGTCGTCGTTGTGTTCTCAACGAACTGGGCAGTATAGGTGGCATTGCCGGTCACCGTGATGGTGCGCGGGTTTTGGTTGTTGCCGTCGTTCCAACCGGTGAACATGTAGCCCGTGTTGGCGAAGGCACTGATTTGGATTTCGGTACCCTCTTTGAAGGTGCCGCCGCCCAGGACATAGCCCCAATCGTTGTTAGAGCTGTTCACCGTGATGGTGTATAGCGGTATTGCGACGAACTCAGCCACGAACTCGAGGTTGTCGTTGACCACCACCGTGCGTGGGTTGTCGGTGTTGCCGTCATTCCACTTCA
>CACXIM010000114.1 GCA_902767725.1 uncultured Bacteroidia bacterium
GCCGAAGTTCAACAGCATCTCCATCTCGGGTTACCACATGCAGGAAGCCGGTGCCACCTCCGACATCGAGATGGCCTACACCTTGGCCGACGGTTGGGATTACCTCCGCACCGGTGTCAAGGCCGGCTTGGACATCGACGCTTTCGCGCCGCGTCTGTCCTTCTTCTGGTGCTCGGGCATGAACCATTTCATGGAGATTGCCAAGATGCGTGCTGCCCGTATGATTTGGGCCAAGATCGTGAAGACCTTCAACCCGAAGAACAGCAAGTCGTTGGCCCTGCGTACGCACACGCAGACCTCGGGCTGGTCGCTCACCGAGCAAGACCCGTTCAACAACGTGGCTCGTACCTGCATCGAGGCTATGGGTGCCGCCTTGGGTCACACCCAGTCGCTGCACACCAACGCTTTGGACGAGGCCATCGCTCTGCCCACCGACTTCAGCGCCCGTATTGCCCGTAACACCCAGATCTACATCCAGGAAGAGACCAACATTTGCCGTGTCGTCGACCCGTGGGCAGGCTCCTACTATGTGGAGAGCCTCACCCGCGACCTCTACGAACGCGCATGGGGCCACATCCAAGAGGTGGAAGCCATGGGTGGCATGGCCAAAGCCATCGAGACGGGTCTGCCGAAGATGCGTATCGAAGAGGCCGCTGCCCGCAAGCAAGCCAAGATCGACTCGGGTCGCGAGACCATCGTCGGTATCAACAAGTACCGCCTCGACCACGAAGACCCCATCGAGACCTTGGAAGTCGACAACACCGCTCCACTGCGCCGCCACGGGCGAGGGCAACCTCCTGGCCCTGGCCGTCGAAGCCGCCAAGTGCCGCGCTTCGCTGGGTGAGATCTCCATGGCTTGCGAGAAAGTCGCTGGTCGTTACAAAGCAGTAATCCGTTCAATCTCTGGAGTATATTCTATGGAAACGAAAAACGATGCAAGATTCGAGGAAGCCTGCCGCAAGGCCGACGAGTTCGCCAAGATGGAAGGCCGTCGTCCGCGTATCATGATTGCCAAGATGGGTCAAGACGGTCACGACCGTGGCGCCAAGGTGGTGGCCACCGGTTATGCCGACATCGGCTTCGACGTCGACATGGGCCCGCTGTTCCAGACGCCCGCTGAGGCTGCCAAGCAGGCCGTGGAGAACGACGTCCACATCCTGGGCGTGAGTTCGCTGGCTGCCGGTCACAAGACCCTTGTGCCGCAGGTCATCGAGGAGCTTGAGAAGCTGGGTCGTCCCGACATCATGGTCACCGTGGGTGGCGTGATTCCCGCACAGGACTACCAGTTCCTCTACGACGCTGGCGCCGTGGCCATTTTCGGTCCCGGCACGGTCATCAGCGATTCGGCCATCAAGATGCTGGATCTGCTGATTGCAGCCCGCAAACAGGCATAAAATGATGAAAGGGCGCTCAATTGAGCGCCCTTTTTTATGGGTATGTGCTAGCCTCCCATGTCATTCCAACGTGGGCATGTGTGTTGGATTGGAATCTATGGGAGGCGGTTAGATAAGAGATATGAAAACGTATTGGGTATATATGATGCAAAGCGCTAATGGCAGAGCCTTATACACGGGAGTCACAAACAACCTTGACAGGCGTGTTAGAGAGCATAAGGAAGGTAGTGGTTCTGCTTTTACGGCAAGGTATAAGTGCCATAAGTTGGTATATTATGAAGAATTTGGGTTGATAGATCAGGCCATTGAAAAGGAAAAGGTGATAAAGAGTCTATCTAGAGTAGAAAAAGAAAGACTGATAGATACTATGAATCCTGAAAGAAGAGATTTGTTTGAGTAACTTTATTTGACGGCTTCAGAAAGCATAGATCCCAAGCCACCGCACATGCCAGCGTAGGGATGACATGTTTTCTGAAGCCTGTTGACAGATTATTTCAACGTCTTCAGCCACTTCCACTGGAAAAGGAGCATATAAAACACTCCAATGGTAATGGCCGCGTCAGCGAAGTTGAAGATTGGGCGGAAAAAGATGAAATGCCCATCGGGGCCGAAGAAGAATTCGGGCAGCCAGGTGGCATTTTCGCGGGCCACGTCGATGATGGGGAAATAGAGCATGTCGACCACGCGGCCGTGCAGCCAGCCCGCATAGCCGCCCCCGTCGGGGAAGAGCGTCGCCACCTGCGTGAAGGTGCTCTCGCTGAAGATGCGCCCGTAGAACACGCTGTCGATGATGTTGCCCATGGCGCCTGCCGTGATGAGGGCGAGGCCAAACAACACGCCGAACTTGGTGCCTTTCTTCGCCTGGCGGATCAAAATCCAGAACAGGGCGACGATGGCCACAATGCGGAAGAGGCTCAAGGCCAGCTTAAGGAAGCCGCCGCCACCCAACCAACCGAAGGCCATGCCGTTGTTTTCGACAAACAGCAACCTGAACCAACTCCCGATAACGGAGGTGTCCTGTCCGAGAGTCATACTGGTCTTGACCCAAATCTTGAGGATTTGGTCGAAGAGCAAGACGAGAAAAATCACCACAAACGACCAGATGAGGCCGCGGCTGCCTTCTTTTTTCACTTTTTCTTCAGTTTAGCATCGAGGCAACGGGTGGTGATGGGCACGCAGCGCAGCCTTTCCTTGGGGATGAGTCGGCCGGTCTCGCAGCAAACACCGTAGGTCTTGTTCTCGATGCGCATCAACGCGAGTTCGAGGTTATGGATGTACTTCTCTTGACGGGCAACGAGTTTGGCGTTCTCTTCTTTCTGGGCCACGGCATAGCCGTCTTCGAGCACCTTAAAGGTAGGGGCGGTGTCGTCGGTGCTGTGTTCGCCGCCAGAGAGGTTGGCCTGTAAGGTCTCCAGACTGTTCTTTGCCTGTTCGAGCTTTTCGAGTATCAGTGCTTTGAATTCCTCAAGGTCTTCGTCGGAATAGCGCACTTGGGGTTCTTTTTTGTTAGTGTCCATAGTCGTGTTTTTTAGTGTGGCTTTTTCGTCACTGCGAGGAACGAAGCAGTCTAGGACTATATCTTTTGTTTATTGCTCTAGATTGCTTCGTCGTGCCTCCTCGCAATGACGCTAAGCGTCTGTATTATTTCTTCTTTATCATTAGTTTCACATTCACGCCTTCCACCAATTCCTCGGCTTCAACGCCTTCCAAGGCGTCCACTTCGGTGATGGTGGCCAGGGTTTCATTGCAGATGTAGTCGCCGAATTTTGCAACGGCGTTGTTGATCTTATCGTTCTTCTCGATGAGCAGTTCGATGCGGTCGGTCACTTCGAAGCCGCCGGTCTTGCGGAGATTCTGCACGCGGTTGACGATCTCGCGGGCCAGGCCTTCCTGCATCAGCTCGTCGGTGATGGTCATGTCGAGGGCCACGGTGAGGTCGTCCTGTGAGGTGACGGCCCAGCCGGGGATGTCCTGTGTCGAAATCAGGGCATCTTCGAGGGTCAGCTCGACGTCAATGCCATCCACATCGAGGTGGGTGCCGCCGTTCTTTTCGAAGGCATGGATTTCGTCTTGGCTCATGTTGGTGAAGTAGGCTTGGATCTGTTTCATTTGCTTGCCGTACTTCTTGCCCAAGGTCTTGAAGTTGGGCTTCACGTTCTTCACCAGGATGTTGTTGTCGGGCGAGAGGAACTCAATCTCCTTGATGTTGACCTCGCTCTTGATGAGGTGCGACACCTTCTCGATTTGGGCTTTCATCTCCTCGTTGGCGACGGGGATCATGATCTTCGACAGGGGCTGACGCACGCGGATGTTGGCTTTCTTACGCAGCGAGAGCACTAGCGAAGAGATGAGCTGAGCGGCTTCCATGCGTTCCTCCAAGGCCTTGTCAATAAAGGTCTTGTCAGCGACGGGGAAGTCGGTCAAATGCACCGATTCAGCGGCATTGCGGCCCGTTACGTTGTTCAGGTCGCGGTAGAGCTGTTCGCTGAAGAACGGCGCGATGGGTGAACTCAATCTTGCCACGGTCTCGAGGCAGGTGTAGAGGGTCTGGTAGGCCGACAGCTTGTCGGTGTTGTCCTCGCTCTTCCAGAAACGGCGGCGCGAGAGGCGCACGTACCAGTTGCTGAGGTGGGCGTCGACGAACTCGGCAATGGCGCGACCCGCACGGGTGGGCTCATAGCTCTGATAGGCATTGTCCACTTCGAGGATGAGGGAATTCAGCTCCGAGAGGATCCAGCGGTCGATCTCGGGACGCTCTTTGATGTCAATGTCAGCTTGGCTGTAGTCGAACTTGTCGATGTTGGCGTACAAGGCGAAGAAGGCGTAGGTGTTGTAGAGGGTGCCGAAGAACTTGCGGCGCACCTCATCGACACCAGCCTCGTCAAACTTCAGGTTGTCCCAAGGCTGCGAGTTGGTGATCATATACCAACGCACGGCATCGGCGCCGTATTTCTCGATGGCACCAAACGGGTCGACGGCATTGCCCAGACGCTTCGACATCTTGTTGCCATTCTTGTCGAGCACCAAGCCGTTGGAGATGACGTTCTTATAGGCCACGCTGTCGAAGCACATCGTGGCAATAGCATGCAGGGTGAAGAACCATCCACGGGTCTGGTCAACGCCTTCAGCGATGAAGTCGGCTGGGAAGGGAAGAGTTGGAAGTGAGGAGTGAGGAGTGAGGAGTTTCCCATCCGCACTTTTCTTCCCCATGTAATGGTATTGGGCATAGGGCATGGCACCGCTGTCGAACCACACGTCGATGAGATCGGGTTCACGGAACATCTTTTTGCCACTAGCGGAGCAGAGGATGACGCCGTCGATATAAGGTCTATGCAGGTCGAACTTGGTGTAGTCGTTGCTGGCATAGGGGTTTTCTTTCATGAAGCCCGCCTTGATGGATTTCTCGATCTCGTTGCGGAGCTCTTCG
The DNA here is from genome assembly GCA_902767725.1 of uncultured Bacteroidia bacterium. GTDB lineage: Bacteria > Bacteroidota > Bacteroidia > Bacteroidales > F082 > Limimorpha. Next base: position 4,822 of record CACXIM010000114.1, read on the forward strand.
ACGCTGCCGATGCAGATCTCTTCCTTGCCGTCCTCGGTGCGCCAGATGGGCAGCGGTGTGCCCCAGTAGCGCGAACGCGACAGGTTCCAGTCGACGAGGTTCTCCAGCCAGTTGCCGAAACGGCCGCTACCGGTGGCTTCGGGTTTCCAGTTGATGGTCTTGTTGAGTTCGATCATGCGGTCTTTGAGGGCCGTGGTCTTGATGAACCAGCTGTCGAGGGGATAGTAGAGCACGGGTTTGTCG
>CACXIM010000115.1 GCA_902767725.1 uncultured Bacteroidia bacterium
AAGTCATCAACCAAAAATTCATCATCCGCAAATGAACGACGACCTCAACGAAATCCGCGAGGATGACATGCTTTCTGAAAACGAAGAAAGCACCGAGCTCTACGAGCATATACGCATGAACGTCGACCCAGGCCAACAACCCGAGCGCATCGACACCTACCTCACTAACCACCTCTCCAACATCTCGCGCAACCGCGTGCAGAATGCCGCTAAGGCGGGTAATATTCTGGTCAACGAGAAGGTCGTCAAGCAAAACTACAAGGTGAAGCCCAACGACGTCATCTCCATCGTGTTCACCTATCCGCCACGCGAGACCGACATCAAGCCGGAAGAGATTCCGTTGAACATCGTCTACGAAGACGACGACGTCATCGTCATCAACAAGCAGGCGGGCTTGGTGGTACATCCCGGTCATGGCAACTTCGAGCACACCCTGCTGCACGGCTTGGCCTACTATTTCGAGCAGACCCACCAAAACATCGAAAACCGCTTTGGTTACCTCGTGCACCGCATCGACAAGGACACCACGGGCTTGATGATCGTGGCCAAGAACGAGGCCGCACAAGCCGTGCTGGCCCACCAGTTCTTCGTACACAGCATCCATCGCCGTTACAACGCCTTGGTTTGGGGCGACTTCGAAGAAGACGAAGGCACCATCGAGGGCAACATCGGGCGCAGTGCCAACGACCGCCGCAAGATGACCGTCTATCCCAACGGCGACTATGGCAAAGACGCCGTCACCCACTGGAAAGTGCTGGAACGTTTTGGTTACGTAACCCTTAATGAATACCGTTTGGAGACTGGTCGTACCCACCAGATCCGTGTGCACTCGCAGTATATCGGCCATCCCTTGTTCAACGATGCCATGTATGGCGGCGACGTCATCCTGAAAGGCACCACCTTCTCGAAATACAAGCAGTTCATCGACAACTGCTTCAAGATCATGCCGCGCCACGCCTTGCACGCCAAGGAACTGGGCTTCGTGCATCCCACCACAGGCAAAGAGATGATGTTCACCTCCGAGCTGCCTGACGACATGAAGCAGGTGCTTGAGAAATGGAGGGTTTATCTGAAAGCGAGGAACTTGTTGGAAGAATAAAAAAGGTTGCTATCAGCTGTCAGCCGTCAGCTATCAGCTTAGTATCCACTAAAGCTGACGGCTGACGGCTGAATGCTTATAGCCAATAAGGCTTTACGACTTCTTTTGCTTCTCTGCCAAAGCCTTATCCAAATCGAGGAGGAAACTGCGGGTCTTGTCCAAAGTTTCAAGCATAATGATGCGTTCCTCGTAGTCGCTGAAGCGTTCCTTGAGGGCTTGCTTGGCGCCTGCCAGCGTGTAGCCTTTCACCTTGAGCAGCTGGTAGATGACATGCACATAGCGCACGTCACGCTCGGTGAAGAGACGGTTGCCTTTCTTGTTCTTGCGCGGACGCAGCACATCGAATTCCTTTTCCCAATAGCGGATCATTGAAGTGTTGACGTTGAACATCGCAGCCACTTCACCGATGCTGTAGTAGTATTTGCTGGGGGTGTTCTCTTCCATGATTGATATATCTGTCGCCCCTACGGGGCTGGGGTTGGTACTCTTGTTCTCAGGCAGGGACTCACGTCGCCTGTTCTCAGGCAGGGACTCACGTCGCCTGTTCTCAGGCAGGGACTCACGTCGCCTGTTCTCAGGCAGGGACTCACGTCGCCTGTTTACTGATATGTCGTCCCTACGGGACTAACTGCAACTGACATCAGTCCATCGTCGGCGTTGGTAAGGTCGAAAGTCGTAGGACTTGGCTGTATTTGTCAGGCGAGAGGTCGCCGTAGAGAAAGTTGATCGGGTCGATTTGTTGGTCGTTCTTCAGCACCTCGTAGTGCAGGTGGACGCCCGTAGCCTTGCCCGTGGCGCCGATGTAACCCACCACGTCGCCACGCTTCACCTTCTGTCCCTTGCGCACTGCCGGCTTGTTGAGGTGGGCATAACGGGTCTTATAGCCATAGCCGTGATCGAGGATCACCATGTTGCCATAACCCCACTCGTTGCTCTGCACATCGATGACTTCGCCGTCACCAGTCGCGTAGGCCTCGGCATCCAAAGGAGCCGTAAGGTCAATGCCGCTATGGAACTTCTCCACCTTGTAGATCGGGTCGGGACGATAGCCGAAATAGGACGAGATGTATTTGAGTTCTGACTCCTTCAAGGGGAAGATGGCGGGGATGTGTGCCAACATGTCGGACTTGTTGCGTGCCAACTTGAAGAGCTCGTCGTACGACACCGATTGGTTGTAGAGCTGACTGGCAATGACGTCTAACTTCCTGGCTGTGTTCACCACCACGCCCGAGTTCATGTAGCCATACATGTCAGCATAACGGTCGGCATCCAAGAAACCCGAACGGCGCACCTGACTGGGGATGGGATCGGCTTCAAACATCACACGGTAGATGTCGTTGTCGCGCTGTTCCATATCGGTCATCAAGGCCTCCATATCATCGAGGCGATCGTTCAAGATTTCGTATTTCAACTTCATGTATTCCAACTCACGTGCCTGAGCCTTCTCCTTCGGTGACTTCAAAAAAGTGAACAGCAACACGGCAAAGAGGAAAGCGGCACCCAAAACCGCCAATGAAATCAACAGCACACGCAGAAACGACCTTGACTTGGAGGCCTCTATCACCTCAAAGTCCTGGGTCAACTGGTTGAATATGTAATGCTTCTGTTTGGCCATCGCTTTGCCTCTTGAGACCATAAATAACGCCCCAAATCAAAAAACATGATGCAAAAATAGAATATTTAACGTAACTTTGCACGTTTTTTTAAATCATTTTTTGAAGTAAAATCATATAACTCACTATAAATGAACGCTTACGAAATCAGAAATAGCTTCTTGGACTTCTTCCGTTCGAAGGAGCACGCCATCGTGCCGTCGTCACCCATCGTCGTCAAGAACGACCCTACCCTGATGTTCACCAACGCTGGCATGAACCAGTTCAAGGACATCTTCCTGGGCAACCAACCCTCAAAGTGGAAACGCGCCGCCGACTCGCAGAAATGCCTGCGCGTGTCGGGCAAGCACAACGACCTCGAGGAAGTGGGCCACGACACCTATCACCACACTATGTTTGAGATGCTGGGCAACTGGTCGTTTGGCGACTACTTCAAGAAGGAAGCCATCGCCTACGCCTGGGAGTACCTCACCGAGGTGGTGAAGATCGACAAGGACCGTCTCTACGTGACCGTCTTCGGCGGCGACGAGAAAGACGGCCAACCTGCCGACATGGAGGCCTACGGCTACTGGAAGGAACACGTCAGCGAAGACCGCATCATCTACGGCAACAAAAAGGACAACTTCTGGGAGATGGGCGAGACGGGTCCCTGCGGTCCCTGCTCCGAGATCCACATCGACCTGCGCGACGATGCAGCCCGCAAGCTAGTGGCTGGCCGCGACCTCGTCAACATGGACGACCCACAGGTGATCGAGATCTGGAACCTCGTGTTCATGCAATACAACCGCATGGCCAACGGCCAGCTGGTGGAGCTCCCCGCCAAGCACGTCGACACGGGCATGGGCTTTGAGCGCCTCGTCCGCGTGCTGCAAGGCAAGACCTCAAACTACGACACCGACGTGTTCCAGCCCATCATCCAGGCCATCGCCAAGATGTCGGGCATCGCATACGGCAAGGCCGAGAAGACCGACGTCGCCATGCGTGTCATCGCCGACCACCTGCGTGCCGTGAGCTTCGCCATCGCCGATGGACAACTGCCGTCGAACAACGGCGCCGGCTATGTCATCCGCCGCGTGTTGCGCCGTGCCGTGCGCTATGGCTTCACCTTCCTCGGCTTCGAAGAGCCGTTCGTGTGCCAGCTCCTGCCCATCCTGGTGCAGCAGATGGAACACAACTATCCCGAGATCAAGTCGCAAGAAGAGCTCGTCAGCAAGGTCATCCGCGAAGAAGAGGCCTCGTTCCTGCGCACCCTGGCGCAAGGCATCAAGCGCTTTGAGGGTTATGTGGAACAACACAAGGGTCAGGACATCGACGGCAACTTCGCCTTCGAGCTGTTCGACACCTTCGGCTTCCCCATCGACCTCACCCAGCTGATGGCCGCCGAGAAGGGCATCAACGTCGACATGGAAGGCTTCAAGGCCAACCTCGAAGAGCAGAAGAACCGCTCACGCAAAGCAGCCGAGAAAGCCAATGGCGACTGGGTGGTGGTGAACGAGAGCGAGCAGCCCACCGAGTTTGTCGGCTACACTGACATGAGCTGCGAAAGCCACATCCTACGTTTCCGCGAGGTGGTGGCCAAGAAGAAGACCCACTTCGAGATCGTCCTCGACAAGACCCCGTTCTATGCCGAGATGGGCGGTGAGGTGGGCGACACC
>CACXIM010000116.1 GCA_902767725.1 uncultured Bacteroidia bacterium
GCGCGAAATTACGGGATGGAGCATCCATTTGGCCGACAACCTCATCGAAGCCACCAGCGCAACGAGCTGCATGATCCAATACAGCGCGGCCATGAAGCGTCTCTGCATCAAGATTAATAAGATGTGCAACGACCTCCGTCTGATGAGTTCCGGCCCTCGTTGCGGCTTCAACGAGATCCACCTGCCCGAACGCCAGCCCGGTTCTTCCATCATGCCTGGCAAGGTCAACCCGGTCATCCCTGAAGTGATGAACCAAGTGTGCTATAAGGTGATCGGCAACGACATGACCATCACCTTCGCCTCCGACAACGGCCAACTCGAACTGAACGTGATGGAACCAGTCATCGCCTACAGCCTCTTCGAGTCCATCCACCTGCTCGCCAACGGCCTTGACACCCTGCGCAAGTACTGCATCGAAGGCATCGTTGCCAACGTAGAGCGTTGCCGCCAACTGGTTGAAGGCAGCATCGGCATCGTCACCATGCTCAACCCCATCATTGGCTACAAGCAATCCACCAAGATTGCCAAGGAGGCCAGCGAAACCGGTCGCGGCGTATACGAACTGGTCCTCGAGCACAACCTGCTCACCAAGGAACAGCTCGACAAGATTCTCCGTCCCGAGAACATGCTTAAGCCAATCGACATTAAATTATAGGAATAGAATAATCGCTTTAAATAACGGTGTCGCTTCGTGCGGTGCCGTTATTTTTTGTGGCTTTTGCTTAAAATAGTCTATCTCCATCACCTTGGCGTATTTGACCATGAAGTGGCAAAAAGCAACTTAGGCATCGACGAGAATCTTCTTGGAAATGGAATGGGTTTTAGGGACGTTTATATTGAGGTTGTTCCTGACAGTAAAAGTACGGGTTTTTCGATTGATGGGCAAATTTCACCTATTACTTAAAGAAAATATGGTATTTTTGCAAAGTAATCGTAAACCTAAATATGGCAAAAATACTAGTAAACGACACTGAAATAACCATCCTAGAGATTGACGAAAAAGACTACATATCGCTAACCGATATGGTAAAAGGGATAGAGAATGGACTGGCATTGATTGAAAAGTGGCTGCGAAACAAAAACACCATCGAGTTTTTAGGTATTTGGGAAGAAATGTACAATCCTAGTTTTAATTCCCCCGAATTCGAGGGAATTAAAAACGCAGCTGGTCTGAATCGGTTTATTCTTTCAGTTAAGCAATGGATAGAAAAAACTAATGCAATAGGTATTATTGCCAAAGCAGGACGCTACGGAGGAACCTATGCGCACAAAGACCTTGCTTTTGAGTTTGCGTCTTGGGTATCGCCTCAATTCAAGCTTTATCTATTGAGAGAATTCCAACGGTTGAAAGAAGAGGAACAAAAGCAACTTGGATGGTCGGCAAAACGTGAACTTTCGAAAATAAACTATCACATTCACACTGATGCAATTAAGCAGAATTTGATTCCTACTGAACTTTCTCCGCAGCAAACAAGCATCATTTATGCCAATGAAGCCGATGTGTTGAATGTTGCCTTATTTGGAATTACTGCCAAACAATGGCGTGAAGCAAATCCTGACTTGAAAGGCAATATTCGCGATTATGCTTCTATCAATCAGCTTATTTGCTTGGCTAATATGGAGAATCTCAATGCAGTGTTTATCAACAAAGGCTTGTCGCAGTCGGACCGACTTAAGGAACTCAATCGTATAGCCATTCAACAAATGATGGTTTTGGAGGAAGTTGAAAACAAAAAACTGTTGAAATGATCAACATCGAAGACCTGAGGGACAATTATTTAGAAGTTGGATAATAACTCATAAGAAATCGTTAAAGCAAAAAACACGAAAAAGGATAAAAACCATGCTACAAAAAGGAACAAAAGCGCCTTATTTTGAAGGGCAAGACGAGAACGACAACCTCATCAAACTGACGGATTTCGCCGGAAAGAAACTGGTGCTCTACTTCTATCCCAAGGACAGCACCCCGGGCTGCACAGCCGAGGCCTGCGACCTGCGCGACAACTACGAGCGTTTCCTCGCTTTGGGTTATAACGTGCTGGGCGTCAGCCGCGACAGCGCCAAGTCGCACCAAAACTTCATCGCCAAATACAACCTGCCTTTCCATCTCATCGCCGACACCGATCTGACCATTCTGAAAGCCTACGAGGCTTGGGGTGAGAAAAAAATGTACGGCAAGGTGACTGAAGGCACGTTGCGCACCACATACGTCATTGACGAAGAAGGCATTATCATCGATGCCATCGGTAAAGTTGATACTAAAAACCACACGGCTCAAATACTCTAATATGAAACGAATTATCCTTACGATATTTACCATTGTTTTGTTCTGCGGTGGCCTTCATGTCAATGCCCAAAACGCTGGTGTCACTCTCTATTTTGGCGCAGAAGAGATGCCTGACCTCATCAAGTGTCTCCCTCCCCCACCCGACACCATCGGGATTGGTTTCACCCATGACATTATGCGTTATATGTGGGGTAAAGTGGAACGCAACAACACGACTCGTGCAGCCATTGCCTACCGCGATGCAGCCTGGGACTTTGACTCGTTGTTTGCCGAATTTGTTGTACCGTTTGGGCTTGAAATCTCGAAAGAGGGTACCCCAGAGATTTATAAATACTTGGTAAACAGTCTCTCCACCATCGACCAGATGCGTGTTGAGCCGAAGGCTTTCTACCACCGCAAGCGGCCTTTCGAGCGTTTCCGCGAGCACATGCTCACTGTTTACGAAGAGCGGTATCTCTCGGGCGAAGGCTCCTATCCTTCGGGACATAGTCAGCGTGGTTATGCTGTGGCCTTGTTGCTTTCCGAAGTCAACCCCGAGAAGGCCGACACCATCATGGCACGTGGCTTCATGTATGGAGAGAGCCGCGTCATAGTGGGCGCTCATTGGCAGAGCGATGTGGATGCCAGCCGCCTTGCCGCCGCCATCGGTATGGCCCGACTGCATACCAGCCATGAGTTTTTGGCGCAACTCGAAAAGGCCCAAACAGAATACAAGTCGCTGACGGGAAGCTTGCCTGCCACCGACGACTTCAGTAAGTTCGTGAATCTGGCCGATGCCGTCCCCGATGCCATCTTGGAAATCCGCTATTACAGCACCTATAACTTCGTCGGGGCTCGTGTGGACGGCTATGAGGAGCCTGTTGCGCTGCTTACCCGTCAAGCTGCCGACAGCCTGCGTGCTGTGAGCGATGATTTGTTGAAACTAGGCTACCGTCTGAAGATTTATGATGCCTACCGTCCACAATGTGCCGTTGACCATTTCGTACGCTGGGCTGCCGATGTCAACGACACGCTCATGAAGCCTTATTTCTATCCTGATGTGCCCCGTGACAAACTCTTTGAGCTGGGCTATATCGCGAAAAGGAGCGGCCACACTCGTGGCTCCACCGTTGACCTTACGCTGTTCGACATGGCAACGGAAAAGGAAGTTGACATGGGAGGCACTTTCGATTGGTTTGGACGCGAGAGCCATCCCGATTTTGGTGGCAATCCCAAAACTGGAAAGTACACAGGCCAGGCAAAAATCACTGCTGAGCAATTCCACAATCGAATGATATTGCGCGAAGCCATGATGCGACATGGATTCAAGCCTATCGGCGAGGAGTGGTGGCACTTCACCTTGCAGAATGAGCCGTTTCCTGAGACTTATTTCACATTCCCTGTGAAAAAACTATAATAACTCAAATTAGAAAAAATGAGATACTTCATCGTTGACGCCTTCACCAACCGCCCCTTCGGCGGCAATCCCGCAGGTGTGGTGCTGCTCGATTCTGATTGTTTCCCCGAAGAGAATTTGATGCTGCAAATCGCTGCCGAACTTCGTTATTCGGAAACGGCTTTCATCAGGCAACACTCAGATAAGGAGTTTACTATCCGGTATTTCACGCCCAAAGCCGAAGTGGAGCTGTGTGGCCATGCTACCATAGCATCATTCTATTTGTTGCACCATGAAGGGTTGGCGTCGGGTCAATGCCTTTGCCACACGCTTTCAGGTGACTTGTCTGTCGAAGCCGGAGAAAGGGTGATGATGCAGATGGCCATGCCGCGTATTGTGGCTACTATCGAAGAAACGGAAGAAATCTATAAGGCATTAGGCGTCAGTGATTACCATCCAGCGATGCCTGTACAAATTGCCTACTCAGGCCTTCCCGATTTGATGATTCCCTTGCCCGATGTGGACACTTTGCAGGCCTTGAATCCCAACATGGAGGCCATCACTGCCATCACCAAGAAATATGATGCGGTCAGTTTCCATGTCTTTGCCTTCGCCAACGACAGCTACACAGCCCATGTCCGCGACTTCGGACCTTTGTACGGCGGCGAGGCTATGGGAAGGCCTTCGGTGGTGGCCACACAAATCCGAAAGGATGGGACCATCTATGTGGGAGGCACTGCGGTCATTGTGGCAAAAGGCGAATTGTGTGTTTAGCCTATGTCCGAACTGAAAACCATATTATCCGGCAGAATCAGCGGAGGCGATGCCCGAGCTTTGGCTAGTGGCGACTTCAAGGAGGAACTGTTTCAGTTGCTCTTTGATGAAGACAAGCGCACTTCCGACAATGCCGCCTGGGTGATGACACACCTGCCCAAGACTGCAGATGCCTGGCTGTCCGAGAGGCAGAACACCCTCATCGATGAGGCCATGCGCACCGAGAGTACCACGAAGCGTCGTCTCATCATGAATCTCTTGGAAAGGACTCCGTTTCAGCAGGATAGCATTCGCACCGACTTCCTCGATTTCTGCTTCAATATCATCCTTTCCGACCAACCCATCGGCGTGAAGACTTTGGCCATCAAGCTGACTTATGCGCAAAGCAAATTCTACCCCGAACTCCTTGAAGAGTTCAACACGGCACTCCAGATGATGGAGCCAGAGGTGCTGCCGGCCGCGTTGAAACATATCAGAGGCAAGATGCTGAAAAAATGATATCTTTGCACTTTCAGAAATCGTCAAACCATGAACAATCAATTCACTATCCGTCCAGCGAAGCCTGAAGAGGCAGGTCTCGTCCTTGAATTCATCAAGAAACTTGCTGTTTACGAAAAATGCGCCGATAAGGTCGTGGCCGACGAAGCTACCGTCTACCATTCCCTGTTTGTGGAGCATTCCGCTGAAGTGGTCTTTGCCGAAGAAGACGGTGCGGTCGTAGGATTCGCTTTGTTTTTCCACAATTTCTCCACCTTTGTCGGGCGCAAAGGTTTGTATCTCGAAGACCTGTTCATCCTTCCTGAGAAACGCGGTCGGGGCTATGGCAAAGCCCTGTTGAAATATCTCGCTAACATCGCCGTGGAGCGTAACTGCGGCCGCATGGAGTGGATTTGCCTCGATTGGAACAAACCCGCCCTGACCGTTTATCGTAGCATTGGGGCTGTACCGATGGATGAATGGACCGTGCAGCGCTTGGACGAAACAGCCTTGAAAAAGTTCGCATCGGAGGATTGACGATGGACGTGTTCCGCTATCAGACCCCAGAAGGTTTCGATGACCTGCTGATGAGCACCGACGGCGAGGTGTTGACCGGCCTTTGGTTTGCAGGTTCGCGTGACGAAAACAAACATCCATTGGGCGTTGTAGAGACGCGGCAAGCCACGTCTCTACCGCCCGTAATCCATGACACCTATCGTTGGCTGGACCTATATTTCACAGGCCGTCAGCCCGATTTCACACCTGCCTATCGTTTGGATGGCCTGACGCCATTCCGCAAGACGGTGTTGGATATCGTATGTGAAATACCTTTCGGGAAAACCATGACCTACGGCGAAATTGCAAATCGCATTGTAGAGACGTTTCCTGAAACGTCTCCGAAACCAAGAAAAATGTCGGCACAGGCGGTAGGTGGCGCAGTAGGCTGGAACCCCATCTGCCTCATCGTGCCCTGCCATCGCGTGATGGGCGCTAATGGCAAACTCACGGGCTATGGCGGTGGTTTGCACAACAAAATCGAATTGTTGAAATTGGAAGGAAACCTTGTGTAAATCCCAAAAGTATTATCTTTGTGCGACAAGTGAATGTGCATATAAAAAATCACGGCTTTCAGCTATCAGCCATCAGCTT
>CACXIM010000117.1 GCA_902767725.1 uncultured Bacteroidia bacterium
AGTTCGGTATGAATGTCAGCAAATATAAATTAGATAAGGAATAAGAAAGATGAGACACAATAAGAAATTCAATCACTTGGGAAGAAAAAGCGCTCACCGTAAGGCTATGCTTTCGAACATGGCAGCTTCGCTGATTCTGAACAAACGCATCATTACCACGACGGCCAAGGCCAAGGCTCTGCGCGTTTATGTTGAGCCCCTGATCACCAAGGCAAAGCCTGAGAACAACACCACCACCGAAACCGGTTCGAGCAATCGCCGTATTGTTTTCGCCTACCTGCAAAACAAGTATGCCGTGACCGAGCTGTTCCGCGAAGTGGGTCCGAAAGTGGCTACCCGCCCCGGCGGTTACACCCGCATCATTCGCATGCCGGAAAACCGTAAAGGTGACGCCGCTGAGATGGCTCTGATGGAACTCGTCGACTACAACGAGGTCTACACCCGCGAGGGTCAGAAGACCGCAGCTAAGGCCAAGAGCACGCGCCGTAGCAGCAAGAAGGCTGCCCCCAAGGCTGAAGCTCCTGCCGAGGCTCCCGCTGAGGTTCCTGTCGAAGAGACGAAAGAGTAATGTTTTTTCAATACAGATGGAGAAGGCTGTCCGTTTTGGACAGCCTTTTTTATTGTTTTTGCCTATGAAAACGGGCTTTTCCAGTGTTTTTTTGAAAAAAAATGAAAAAATAGGTAATTTTACTTATGGTTGTATTGTTTTTTATTTCTAATTTTGCGGAAAAGAATCTTAAATACACTTAAATAAAACCATATTATTAACTTAAAATCCAAACATCATGAAGAAAAACTTTTTCAAGACAATGGGTAAGACCCTTATGATTGCCCTCCTGGGCATCAGCTTGGTGACTTTGACGGGATGCCCGAACAATCAAACTGATGATCCGACTCCCGAGCCAACACCTACTCCTACTCCTGGCCCCAATCCTGATCCTACTCCTGGCCCCAATCCTGATCCTACTCCTGGCCCCTCCACCTCTGGTGACTCTTGGGCCTATCTTATCAATGAGACCCAACACGAGGCTGTTGTCAACGGCAATACCTTGACATATGGCGACCACGTCTACACTGTGAATGGAGAAATCAATCTTAATGAGACCAATTTCCAATCACCTACTGCTTATGTCACTTTCACCAATATTCCTTCGGGCTACACCGAATTTGAAGCCGTCTACAATGGCTTGTTGGGCAAATCAATGCAAGGCGCCGCTGCCATGATTCCTATGGCAATTGAGATGTATGCTCGCGATGCTACCTTGGGAGAACGCTGCCTTAACTTGCTCTGCAATAGCTCCACAACGGTTTCTGGCATCACACGAATCCTGAAGACCAAGTTTAACTATTCGCAGTACAGTCCCGAAAACGATCTGTATGTCCAGCGTTTCTTGCCGGCCGCCACGCTGAAAGGTGCTGCTTACAATAACGCTTACACGCCTATCGATCCTTACACTGTTGAGATGTGTCGTTCCGCAAACGCTCCTCAACAGACCCAACTCTTTGGCTATGGTACGGTTTATTACCTCTACATCTTAGCTCCTGGTGGCTGGGATACCTTCCAACGCAGTGTCGAAATCTACAAAGCTGATGGCACTGATATCTACAAGGTCTACAACTGCCCTGCCGTTTACACCCAGTGCAAGAACATCATTGGTGCTTGGCAAGGCCTGAAATAAGCGATTCGATTATTGAATCCAAAAGGGACGAGGTGACTCGTCCCTTTCTTTTTTTATTGAAAAAAAATACACAAATTCTTTGGGTAAAGGATTTATTTTTTATTTTTGCATTTTAGATAAAATGTTAAATTTGAGAAAATATGTGTAAATTATTGGTTTTAATACGGTTTTATAAGCATAATACTTGATAATAATCCATTAAATTATAAATCAACAAAATTTCTCAACTAAAATGAAAAAATCAACTAAACACTATGAGGCTCCCATGGCGGAGGTCATAGAAATCGAGACCCAGAGCATTTTGTGTACCTCGGGTGGCAGCCCTGTCACGAACAAAGGCGCCGGAACGACAAACATGGGCATGTCTGAAATCACTGATTTTTGGCATGGCTGATGTTATTAATCATTAAAATGGATGACACGAACATGAAAAAACTCACATTAATCACGATGGCACTCATGATGGGCTTGATGATGCTCGTCTCGTGCAAAAAAGACAAGGACAACAATGACGGCAAGACCGTCTTCTACGCCAACATTGAATCGGGGAATCAGGGTAGAACCCATCTTGACCCGGACTTTTTGAGCGGCGAAGCCCAAGTGTTATGGTCGGCAGGCGACAAGATTAAGATCTACAACGGCAACGGCGAGTCGCAAGTGTTTACCCTGAAATCGGGTGCTAACACAACTAACGCTGTTTTCACTTTTGCTGGCGAATTCGAACTGGTGCCTCCCTACGTGGCGGTCTATCCCTACACGACAGAGGTTGATTTGGACGAAGGCCATGTCTACTACAATGTGCCCGCAGTGCAAAACATCACCCAACCCGGCACCTTCGCCCAAGACGCAAATCCCATGGTGGCTTACGCTGAGGATGAAAACCTGCAATTCACGAGTCTCTGCGGTGGCTTGGGTATCCAACTGTATGGCGACGGTGCCCATGTGACCAGTATCACCATCGAAGATCCTTGGGATAGATTGAACGGTGAGTTCTGGGCCGCCTATGACGACCCTGATTTTCAGAATGAATCCGGTTCAGAGGGCACTCAGATGATTACCCTCACCTGCGATGTGACGCTGTCGGCCAGTGCGAGCGAGGCCGCTGCGTTTTACGCCGTGTTGCCGCCTAACACCTTGAGACCTGGTGTCGCTGTTAAAATCTATGATGGCGACTGTCAAATCGGTGAAATATATGTTGTTGAAGGTCATGGTGCTCAAGTGTATCGTAACCTGATCAAGTACTTCTCACCTGTTGAGATAACGATTCTCGACAACCACGAGGAGGTCGACCTCGGCCTGCCGAGCGGTCTGCGTTGGGCTACCTGCAACATAGGTGCCAACACGCCTGAGGAATACGGCGACTACATCGCATGGGCTGAAGTCTTCCCGAAGGATGAATACACTGAGGCTACCTACTTATTCCCGAATTACAACCCAACTGTTTTGGAGCCAGAGAATGATGCTGCCACCATCCGATGGAGCTATGGCTGGCGTATGCCCACCAAGGAAGAGTGGCAGGAGCTCTACAACAACACGACCGTCACCTGGACACAGCAGAACGGCGTGAACGGTCGCCTCTTCACTGCCGCCAACGGCAACAGTCTCTTCCTGCCTGCTGCTGGCTGTCGCGTCAATAGCATCCTCGGCAACGCCGGCATCGGCGGCTACTACTGGTCGAGTTCGATCAACACGAACCCGAGCTTCGCGTGGATATTCTCTATCTATTCGAACGATTACGGCATGGGCAACTACGTCCGCAACTATGGTTTATCTGTTCGTGGGGTGCGCCCAGCGCATTAATCCGAATCGAAAAGCATGAAAAAAGCCGCTCCATCGGGGCGGCTTTTTTCGTGTTCGGTGTTCCGAGGATCGGCTTAGTTCTCAGCCTTGATGTTGTCCATACCGACCTGGACGGCCTGCATGTTCAGCGGGATGAGCTTGTGGGCGCGTTCAGGCAAGCTGTGACGCAAACCTTCTTCGACGTTCTTGTTGTCGATGATGGGGCGCACCTTCAGGAAAGCACCCAAGATGATCATGTTGAACACCTTGCTGTTGCCCATGTCGGAGGCGAGTTGTGCGCCTTCGATGCTGTAGATGTGAATGTCCTTACGGGTTGGTTTGTGGGTGATGCCGTTGGGGTCGTAGATGAGGTAACCACCGGGCTTCACTTTGTCCTCAAACTTGTCGAGCGACTGCTGATTCAGAATGACGGCAGTGTCGAAAGCGTTGAGGATGGGGGAGCACACGCGCTCGTCGCTGACGATGACGGTCACGTTGGCCGTACCGCCACGCATTTCGGGGCCGTATGAAGGCATCCAGCTGACTTCCTTGTCCTGCATGATACCACTGTAAGCAAGGATCTTACCCATTGACAAGACACCTTGTCCGCCGAAACCGGCTATAATAATTTCTTCTGTCATTGCTTTGTCGTTTTTAG
>CACXIM010000118.1 GCA_902767725.1 uncultured Bacteroidia bacterium
GTCGTAGTCGACACGACCGGTTTCCTTGGCCACGTGGTAGGCGACGGGCTTGTAGAGCATACCCGAAGCGTTGACCGGGCTGCCGTGTGAGAGGTGACCACCGTGCGAGAGGTCGAGACCCATGAAGGTGTCGCCGGGTTCAAGCAAAGCCTGCATCACAGCCATGTTGGCCTGTGCGCCCGAGTGGGGCTGCACATTGGCGAAGGTGGCGTTGAACAGTTGGCAGGCGCGGTCGATGGCGATTTGCTCGCTCTGGTCGACGATTTGGCAGCCGCCGTAGTAACGCTTGCCAGGATAACCCTCGGCGTATTTGTTGGTCATGACAGAACCCATGGCTTCCAGCACTTGTTCGCTGACAAAGTTTTCCGAAGCGATGAGCTCGATTCCGTGCATCTGACGCTCTTTCTCTTGGCGAATCAGATCAAAGATTTTTTCGTCTCTTTTCATTTTGTTTTTGGGACTGTCCCACTGTTTACCGTCATTGACTTGCTTCGCATCGTCGAATCGAGGATTTGCGGGTGCAAACCCGCAATCTCCCATGCGAAAGGGATACCTCTTTATGCTTGGGAGATAGCGGATCAAGTCCGCTATGACGTCCTAGGGGTAGGACTGCCAGAAGCCATTGACCATAAACTTGGTCTAATTCCGCTGCAAAGTTGCGAAAATTAATTGAGTCTTCGACAAAAAATCTAACTTTTACTACCTTTGTCGCCCGAAAAATGGTTTACGATATGAAAAACCTTCGTTTATTCGCCTTAAGTTTGGCCGTTTTGGTCTCATTCTTCATGTCTTGTTCTGAGAAAAAAACGATAGAAACCGTCATTACCTCCGTCGACTATTCCGACCCCGCTTACTGGTACAGTTATGGCGACACCACCCAAGCTGCCGATGTGTTTTATGTGTATCCGACCGTATCGACGATATCTTTTGTTGATAACGACTCTTCGTGGTTTGCCGACATCAACCTGCCCGAAGTAAGGGAAGAAGCCAACGGCAACCAACGCTTCAACAAAATGCTTTATGGCGAGTATAATTTCTATGCGCCCTACTACCGACAAATGATTTTTGAGGCGTATAGCCAGCCTTCCCCGATGTTGGACTCGTTGGCTCAAATCGCGGCGAAGGATATCTACGATGCCTTCCAATATTATATGGAACACTACAACCACGGCCGTCCCTTCTTCCTAATGGGTCACAGCCAAGGCTCACAGATGCTCATCGAATTGTTGAAACATGGCATGACCGAGGAGCAACGAAAGTTGATGGTTGCTGCCTATTGCATTGGTTATCACGTTAGTGCAGAAGAACTGGCTGCCTATCCTGAAGCTTTGAAACCCGCCGCTGACAGCACGATGCAAGGCTTGGTAATCTTCAATTCCGTGACCGATACAACGGCCATCGGCCTGGTTTCGCGCGGTGATGTGGTTGGTGTCAACCCTACAACTTGGACGATGGCTGCGGACACCGTTACCGCCGAGTCCCATTTGGGCATGGCCAAATACAACGAGACCCGCGACAGCGTCCTTATAGTGTCCTGCCCAACAAGGACTTATCTCTACAAACATAACACGGTTTGTCCCGATCTCGATCCTGAGATGGTCTTCATCCCGGCCTACGAGCAGATGTTTCCAAAAGGAAATCTCCACTTCGCTGACTCCTGGTTGTTTGGAGGCAACGTAGTGGAGAATATGAGATGTAGGCTGGAGGCTTTTTACCTCATCCAACCCTCGACGCGATAAACTTTTTCCATCAGTTTGGTTTCTACTCCAGTGCTGGCATCCTTGTGCCACACCTCAATGCGGGCGGCATAATAGTCATCCCAGTCGCCTTCATAGATGGAGAATTGTTGTTTATCGGCAACCAAACCGAAGGCATTGTGGTTTTTAACTACCACTGTTGAAGCTCCGCGAAGGCGTGAGGCCGACAATTCGATGTTTTCCGTGGCCTCGAAGCAACGCAGATACACTTCACCGTCGGGCAATTCGGGATAATACAGGCTGTAATTGTAGACGCCGCCTTGAATGCCATTCCAGAGTTGCAGATAGCTGTCGTCCGACATGCTGTCGATGGCAGGTGTCGGAGCGTTTTCCGACAGAGGGATTTCGTAGGCCATGCCTTGAGGTATGGGATGGTCTTTACCGAATGAGTCGGAAGCAGGGCCGCAAGCACAAGTGAGGGCTGCAAGACAGATTGTAATGTTGAAGCCGAAAATCAACCGTGCAAGTTTAGCAAAACTGCTTTTCGTAAGGTTTTTCATATTTTTTTGTGTTTTATTATTTCAGTGTGAAGCCTTTGCCGTTCCAAGCGAGCTTTTTCTTTGAGCCGTCGCTGAAGGTCAGTTCGATGTCTTTGCCCTGACGAGGCAGGCTGAAGGTGACCATATCATGGGTCTCTTCACCCAAGCCGAGCAAATCCTGGTCGATCATATAGAGCTTCTGGGTGGCATTGTCGTAGGCATAGATGTAAAGGCCAGAGAATTCGGTGAAAATGGGTTTCCCTTTTTGGGTGAGATACACATTTTCGGCGAAGAGTTTGTGAAGACCATCGGCGCAGTTCCAGTAACAGAACTCCACGCAACTCTTTTCGCCCGTCTTGTCTTCAGGGTAGGCGATGTCATAGTCCATTTCGTAGCGGATATAACCGTTTTTTTTGTCCACGGTGAAGGTGACGCCCTTGCCCAGTTTCTCGTTTTTCAGGTATTTTTGCCATTCGGGAGCGATGTTGCCCCTTAATTCGTCTTCCGTTTCGCTCAAATAGACGGTGACAAAATCAACGATATCAGGCACTTTAAAGGTGCGGACGGCTTCGTTCTTCGTCAGGTTCTTGAAGGGATCTTGTGCTTTTGATACGTTGGGGATGATGGCCATAAGAATCATAGTTACAGAGGTTAATAACAGCATGCGTGTTTTCATTTCACTGAAATTTTAAAGTTTAATAATGTGTAGTTTTTGAACATATTCTTCTTAGGTGACCGCAAAAATAGTGCAAATTTTGAATTTTTATGAAAAAAAACGGAAAAGCTGAAATTCTTCGTATTTTTGCACCTCAAAACAAACCCAACGATGAAGAATTTTGTTGAAGAACTCCGCTGGCGCGGAATGCTGGCACAGATCATGCCAGGCACGGAAGAACTCCTCCAGAAAGAAATGGTATCGGACACCTTTGCGGCATCATGATGCTGCGCCATCTGCAACACTGCGGCCACAAGCCCATCATCCTGGTGGGTGGCGCCACCGGCATGATTGGCGACCCTTCAGGCAAGAGCCAAGAGCGTAACTTGCTCAATGAAGAGACCTTGCGTCACAACCAAGAGTGCATCAAAGCCCAGGTGGCCAAGTTCCTCGACTTCGATTCGAAGGAACCCAATGCCGCCGAGATGGTAAACAACTACGACTGGATGAAGGACTTTACCTTCCTCGATTTCGCCCGTGAGGTGGGTAAGCACATCACCGTGAACTACATGATGGCCAAGGACAGTGTGCAGCAACGTCTCAACGGTACCGCCCGCGACGGCCTCAGCTTTACCGAGTTCACCTACCAGCTTCTGCAAGGCTACGACTTCCTCTGGCTCTACCAGCATAAGAACTGCAAATTGCAGTTGGGCGGTAACGACCAGTGGGGCAACATCACCACGGGTACGGAACTGATTCGTCGCACCTTGGGTTTCGAAAATGAGGCTTTTGCCTTGACTTGCCCGCTCATCACCAAGGCCGACGGAAAGAAGTTCGGCAAGACCGAGAGCGGCAACGTGTGGCTCGACCCGAAACGCACCTCGCCTTACAAGTTCTACCAGTTCTGGCTCAACGTCAGCGACGACGATGCTGAGAAGTACATCAAGATCTTCACCTCACTGGATAAAGAAACCATCGATGCCTTGATTGAAGAGCACAAGAAAGACCCGGGCATGCGCGTGCTGCAAAAGCGTTTGGCCCAAGAAGTCACCGTGTTGGTGCACTCACAGGAAGCCTTGGATGCCGCCATCGAGGCCTCCAACATCCTCTTTGGCAAGTCGACCAAGGAAGGCTTGGAGAAACTCGACGAGCAGACCTTCTTGGATGTCTTCGACGGTGTGCCGCAGGAACACGTCTCGCGCACCGACGTTGAAGCCGGCATTCCGATTGTCGATTTCATGGCTGTCAATACGCAGATCTTCCCCTCAAAGGGCGAGGCCCGCAAGATGACCCAGGCCAACGGCGTGAGCGTCAACAAGGAAAAGGTCACTTTGGACAAGGTCGTCACTACCGACGACTTGGTCGATGGCAAGTATATTCTCGTCCAGAAGGGCAAGAAGAACTATTATCTTGTGGTAGTCGAATAATCATGGAAGACAAGGATAAGCTACACGGCCTCAGCCCATATTTGTTTTGGGACTTCGATACGACCCAGTTCGACATCGACAAGAATGCTGCGTGGCTTATCCAGAGGGTGCTGGAGTACGGGCAGATGAGCGATTGGAACATCATCGAAAAGCATTTTGGTGTTGATACAATTGTGTCTTATGCCCTGAATTTCAGAACACTAAATCCAATTGCACGTTCGTTTTTGAGCTTTATTTCTGGTGCTAAAAAGGAGGACTTCAGATGCTATCGTATCGCACAATCGAGCCCCACACTTTGGAACTCCTGAAATACTTGATGGCAGAGCCTTATCTGAAAGATTGCCGTCTCGTGGGTGGGACAGCTTTGGCTTTGCAATACGGACATCGCTCGTCGGTGGATTTGGACGTTTTTGGTGTGATTCCCGACAATGATGCTGCATTGCAGGACATTTTGGAAGGCTTCGGGCAAATACAAGGCCAAATGACCTCCAAATACATCAAATCGTTCATTGTTAATGGAATCAAGGTGGATTATGTCAATTATTCACGTTATCCTTGGCTAGATGAAGCGGTTATTGAGGATGGTTTGCGATTGGCTTCGCCGAAAGACATTGCCGCTATGAAAACCTATGCAATACAAAACCGAGGCTCGCGAAAGGATTTCATTGACATGTACTTCCTTTTGCAGCACTTCACTCTTGAGGAAATACTTGGTTTTTATGCTCAAAAGTATCCCAATTATTCCATGTTCAGGACACGAATGGCCTTGACCTATTTTGAAGATGCGGAAAACAAGGAATGCCCTCCCATGTTTATCAAGGCAGATTGGAACGACATCAAAGAGTTCATCTCGCAGAAAGTCAGGGAGATTGATTGGGAAAAGTTTGAGTAGTTTTGCCGCGTGAAATGGTGTTTGCACATAGTGAGCTTTTTGTTTGGGCTGGCCATGCTGGTGGCTTGCTCCAAACCAACTAAAGTTGAGGTCCCTGAGCCTGTCGAAGGGCCGACCCTAGTATTATCTCAAATCGACACCCTAATGTGGCACCACCCCGACAGTGCCTTGGCGGTGATGATGGAGTTTGCGGGGAGCACGGAGGCGGATAGCCTTGGCGAGTTTGAGGGGCATTATTGCCAGGTGCTGATTGCGGAGTTGCTGTTTAAGAATGACTATGCACAGAGCAACCGGACGGAGGTGCTGCGGGCGGTGGGGTATTTTGATTCGATTGTGGATTTGCGTGGAGCGGACGCACGCAGTAAAGAGGACACACGCGGTGTGTCCGTACCATTCTTAGATGCACGGGCGCATTATATTAATGGTGCAGGCTATTATGAACAAGGGGATTTGGTGAACGCCTGTGCCGAATACCTCAACACCTTGCGGATTATGGAAAGCCATTTTGACGAGAATGAATTGGTGGGCAAGAAGGCACGGTTTATGGCGTTGACCTATAACCGTTTGTTGGATTTGTTCGAGGCCCAACTTATGCCAGAACCAGCCATCTATTGTGCCAGGCAATCCTTGGTTTACACCCAGATTGCTCCGACTTCGCTTAACGCCAAAGCCAATATCCTGTATCAGATTGGATTACAACATGATATATTGAGAGAAAAGGATAGTGCGGTTTTCTATTATGAAGCGGCATTAAACGCCTTGCATGATAGAAACACTATTGTTTACAGGGATTTGATGGCTTCGCGAGCATTGTTTGATTATTGTGATCTCCAAGATACCATAAAAGCCTTGGACAGTCTGAAAAGCATGGTGGCACAAGCCGAAAGCGAATCCGAAAGAATAACCCGATATTCAACCATTGGCTATGTCTATAATGATGCAGGACAACTCGATTCTGCCAAGGTTTATAAGGAACTTGTATTCGAATTTGCAGAGAAGGCCATTGATAAAAAACTTGCAGCAAAGACTTTGCATGACATTGCCATTAGCGAAGGCGACACACTGAAAGCCAACCAATATGCGCAATTCCTCATAGAAGATGTAGCCGCAGCAGCCGAAAACCAAGCACAAGTCTCGAAACTGAACGACCTGTTCCAGAACTACTTGCAGGAGAAGCAGGAAGCGGCTTCGCTCCGTGAACGAAGGAAGGCGGTGAGGCTGACGCTTATGGTATTAGTGCCGCTACTATTGGCCATTGGTTTGGCGGTGGCCATCGTGATGCGGCGCAGACACAGAAAACGCTTGGCGGCACAAGAGGCGGACGCGCAGCGGCGGTTGGAGGAGGAACGCCAAAGCCATCGCATGGAACAGGCGGCGCTTTCGGGACGGCTGAAACGGAGCAACGAGACTTTGCGCGAGTTGCAAGACCAAGTGCGGCAACAGAACGAAACGACACCGAAGCCCGAAACGCAGGCGGCGAGTTTTGCCGAGGAGCCGATTTGCCGCTTGATCATGGAGCGGGTGAACGAGGGGCAGTTCAAGTCGCAGATGGATTGCAAGCTATACCAGGACTATGCCTTGGGCAAGGAGCAGGTGATGGCGTTGCGCGAGGCTGCCGACCGCCACTTCGGGCAGTTCACGAGCCGTCTTGCCAAGGCTTATCCCAGCCTCACCAAGGGCGATCTTGACTATTGCTGCCTCTACTTGCTCGGGCTTTCGGATGCCGACATTTCCGCCTTGATGCAGCGCGCCTACAACACCGTGAGTGAGCGCAGCCGCAAATTGAAAGGCATTTTCGGCAGCGAGGAGCCGATTGCTGTCACGATGCGAAGTTTTGCCGCATCTGTGTGAATTTTTAGTTTCTTGTTGCTTTTTCTTTAGGTTTGTAGTATTTTTGAAAACATATCTCTTTTACCAGCCCAGATAAATACAGGGGAAATAGTTCTTTATCAGCCTAATGACCAACTTTCGTTGGAAGTTAAACTGGAGAATGAAACAGTATGGCTGACCCAACAACAAATGGCTGTCTTGTTTGATGTAAAAGAAAACAACATAACCTACCATATACAGAGTGTATTCAAGACCCATGAACTCGACCCTGAAGCAACTACTCAAAAAATTAGAGTAGTTCGAAAAGAGGGAAATCGACAAGTAAGCCGCAACATCGATTTCTATAACCTTGACATGATTATCTCTGTCGGCTATCGGGTTAATAGTGCAAACGCGACGCAGTTTCGCCGCTGGGCGACCTCTGTTTTAAAAGAATACATGTTGAAAGGCTATGCGTTAAACCAGCGGCTGATTGCGATGGAAGAACGCATCGACAGGCGGCTTGCCCAACATGAGAATGTTTTACAAGAACATCAAGAAAAGATTGATTTTTTCGTCCGTACAAACTTGCCGCCAGTGGAGCAAGTGTTTTTCGAAGGAGAATTTTTCGAAGCCCGTGTGTTGCTTGAAAAACTCATCAAAAGCGCACAAAAACGGGTTGTCATCATTGATGGGTATATAGATGCCGCTACTTTCGAGATGCTTGATGTGCGCAATCAAGGTGTTTCCGCCGACATCTATTCAGGCAAAGACTTGACCAATTTAAGGAATACCCACAACGCTTCTTCTAGTGCTGGGTTGATAGAAACGCACTTATGGTCAAAACCATCGCATGACCGTTGGCTGATTATAGATGATTTTCTATATCATTGTGGTCACTCGTTAAAAGATATGGGGCGGAAACTTTCTGCCATTACATTGATGGGAACTTCTCCTGAAACTATACTTGGCCAGATAAGATGAGAATTGGAACAATCCATATCCATTTGATTATCGGTACGATAGCTAAAAACCCACACAAATCCGCACATTGTTTTTTGAGGTTTTGGAAATAATGTGTATTTTTGCACAAATGAAAAACGATGAAGTGCTTTCAAGACCTATATGAGGCAATTGCTAATGACGGCTTCACACAGTCAACACTTCATATCATCGATGAACTTGTAAACCAGATAGAAAATGGATCCACAGACCTTCCTCGATTTAATCTTCGAGAGCATTCAGGAGTCTGCAAGGCAGGCGCGGCTTTCATCGGGGCGACCCTCGTCGCAAGCTACGCTGAAAGAAGCCTTACAGCAAGTGGCCATGCTGGAAGCGGCCAAGGAGGCCCAAGCTATTGGGAAATAGTCTGAACCATGTCTCTTTAGAGGATATGCACCCCGCCAATGTGTTTATCGATGAGGTGACCTCGCTTCCCATCTGCATCGACTGTATCGTCAAATTTGTGAAGAAATGAATTTGATGGCACTTTGAGGAATTTGCATCTAATTGATTATCGGTACGATAGCTAAAAACCCGCACAAATCCGCACATTGTTTTTCTTGACAGGTGTGGGGAAACGGCTGTAGTTTTGCCGAAAATTTCAAATCTAAATTTCAAAATTTACAGTTATGAAAACGACAAAACAATTTATGATGATTTGCTGCCTGATGGTGATGGCGGCGGCGGGTTACGGACAAATTGAGCCTTGGGACTTTTATAGTCCTTGGACTGGTTATGACTTCAGCACCGAGTGCGAAACAGGGCAGACCTTGTATTATAGAATCATAGATTCTGTCAATTACGAGGTGGCATTGACACATCCCGCTCCTTATAGCTATGTAACGCTGGATTATTGGGAGGGTTACGACAAACCTACGGGTGACATCGTTTTTCCTTCGGAAGTGACCCACGAGGGACAAACCTACACTATTACCGTCATCGATGACGGAACGTTTAGGTTCTGTAGCGGAATGACAGGCACCTTGGTCATACCTAATACAGTGACCTTCATTGGATACTATGCTTTCGATGGTTGCTATCGATTCACGGGGTCTTTGGAGATTCCTGATGGAGTAACCATCATTGGCAGAATGGCTTTCAATTCTATGAATGACATTACAAGTGTCAACATCCCCAATTCGGTGGTTGCCATAGGAGAAAAGGCTTTTGCCAGTTTTTGGAAAATCACCTCATTAAGGATTCCCGAGTCGGTCACCTATCTTGCGCCTGGCGCCTTTTGGGCCTGCGAAAAACTCGTCACCTTGGAAGTCGATGAGAACAATCCGGTCTATTATTCCGAAAGCAACGCCATTATCGAGCGCGAGACAAAGAGACTGGTGCAGGCCACAAAGACCACTGTCATCCCCGAAGACATTACCATTATTGGAGCGATGGCGTTTGAGGCTGTCGAGAACAAAGGAAACCTTGTCATTCCTCAATCCGTTATCTCTATTGAGGACGAGGCCTTCAAATATGCGCACTTCACCGGCACCTTGAACCTTCCCGAGAACTTGCAGTACATTGGGAAATACGCCTTTTATTTCTCCTATTGCACGGGGGCATTGTACATTCCTGACGGTGTTTCCTTTATTGGCGAATATACGTTTACCAATTCAGGGTTTTCGGAAATCCATCTTCCCAAATCGCTGAAAACCATTGAAGGGAATACTTTTTACAGTTGTAGCCGCTTGGAAATGGTGGAAATCCAGTCGGAGGTCGACAGTATTGGATCGGGAGTTTTCCAATACTGCAACAGACTGAACTGCCTGAAAGTCCATTGCGAAGTTCCGCCTGAGTGTTGGTACAGCGCTTTTAGTGGGGTTTCGCGTGATATACCCGTCCACATCCCCGTCGGGACGCTTGCCGACTATCAGAGCGCACCATATTGGAACGAGTTCACCAATTTCATCGAGGACGGTTTGATGTCGGTAGATGAGGAAGAAACGAGCCTTGTTCAAGTGACTTGCTATCCCAACCCTGCCAAAGAAAAGGTGACGATAGACGGCATTGAAGTAGCCGAAGTTCAGGTTTACAATTCCCTTGGGCAGTTGGTGAAGACGGTGCGAAACTCAAATGAAATTAGTGTGGCTGGTTTGGTGGAAGGGGTTTATTTGGTGAGGATTACCGATGCAAAGGGAGTTTCGCAAACGGAACTTGTCACGGTGATAAAATAAGCCATGAAAAATTCGCCTTCATCCAAGATTCTCGCGGTAACAGTGGTTGCTTTGGCCGCCCTGCTGCTGGCAGGATGCCAGCGAAGTGACCAAAAGGAGCCTGCCAAAACCCTTATCCAAAGCGGTAAGGAGCAGACCGACAGCCTGAAAAAGGACTCGGTGAAGGCCTCCGATGAGCAAATGCGGCGGTGGCATGTGCTGCATGGCGGGATGAGCAGGTGGGAGAGCGATAAATGAAATGTTGTAATCAGGAATTGCAACATGTTGTAAAACAAAGAAGTGACTTTGCAAATGTTTGTAATGGCCTTTGGACTTGAAAAAACAGCGAAAATTTGCTATACTTTTGCATCATGAAATTAAATCAAATTATCAATACCTAAAATTAAAGTATTATGAACAACAGAAAATTCAGATTCGGAACGCTGCTAATGTTTTTGGCGGCAATGACTTTCGCCCTTCCTTGCTTGACTTCGTGCGAGTATTTTGTAGATGTCTATTTTAACGTCGAAAACCCCACCAATGACACCAGTGGTCAATATGACAACACCATACACCAATCGGCCAGATCAGGAATGGGAGCAAACCATGGATCATGTAACAGTAAGTCTTGCGGGCAGTATGGGCGGTCCTTCAGTCGCCATTTCAGTGGAGCAGGCTTTCGCCAGTTTGTGCAATGACTACGACAGCGTGAAACTGACCCGCCGTTCAGATGGTGCCTCCACCATCACCTACCGCCATGATGAGAACGCGACGGATGCACAACGCTATTTCTTCACCCGCGAAGCGTGGAGCTGCACCCCCGAAGGCGAGACGGAAAAAGACAGGACTTACACGCTTATCTTGAAGGAGGAGATGTTTAAATAAACTGATAGCATTAAATAATGATAACAACAATGAGAAAAATAGTATTATTTGTAGTTTCCATGTGCTGCATGGTGTCAGCCTTTGCACAACAAACCAGAGATGGACAAGAATTGCTCAAACAGATGCAAAGCAAAATCAGGCAGGTTGAAAAATGGAACCGTTATGCCAACACCTTCAGTGAGCAACTAGATAGCGTTTATGGTGACTTCCAAAAAAGTGTGTTTGAATATGACGAGCGCTTCAACTGCGTGAAAATCGACTATTACTGGTTTGATGACGGTTGGATGCACGACTATACCGAGAAGTATGCTTATGATGAGCAAGACCGTATCACGATGATCATGGATAGCACCGAAGGCCATGCCAGTAAATCAGTATTCCTATATGATACACCTACGAATACGATGCAGACGGTCACATGGTGCTATCGATAGGTTATGCTGTTGAAGAGGATTGGGTGGCGGAAAACAAGATGACATGGGAATACGAGGATGGAAAACTTCAGAACGACATCTATTATTATCATGGCGAGAACAGCTGGAATCCACTCACAAGAAACGATTACTATTACAACGCCGAAGGTCTCTGCCGAGAACAGTTACAAAGCAATTGGGAAGGAGACTGGACAGAGAGCTGGAAGGTTGAATACGAATATGATGAA
>CACXIM010000119.1 GCA_902767725.1 uncultured Bacteroidia bacterium
TATGGCACAAGAGATTGAAAAAAAGTTTTTGGTAAAGGGTGACTTCAAGGCCGAGGCTTTCAAGGCCACGCGCATCACCCAAGGCTATCTCAGCAGCGTACCCGAGCGCACCGTCCGCGTGCGTGTGAAGGGCGATAAGGGCTTCATCACCATCAAGGGCATCGGCAACGCCTCTGGCGCCGCCCGCTTTGAGTGGGAGAAGGAAATCCCTGTCGAGGAGGTGCAACAACTCCTCGAAATCTGTGAGCCTGGTGTCATCGACAAGACCCGCTATCTCGTCAAGAACACCGACGGCAAGCACACTTGGGAAGTCGATGAGTTCTATGGCGACAACGACGGCCTCATCGTGGCTGAAGTCGAGCTTGCCGACGAGAACGAACCCTTCGACAAGCCCGGTTGGCTCGGCGAAGAGGTCACTGGCGACCCCAAGTATTTCAACTCCATGTTGATGAAGAATCCGTATAAGAACTGGTAATAACCTAAAAGAGACTGGGTTGCGGAACCCTTAAGCCTTTACCGTCATGGCGGAGACGCATCCGCCATCTCCTAAGCGCGAAGACGACACTTTTTGCTTCAGGAGATTGCGGGTCAAGCCCGCAATGACGGTCAAGGCTCAGTCTCGACTCAAACAAAACCTCCTATGAGCACTTTCGATCCGCTAGATATGAATAACTACAAAGTGGAGAAACTGCCCAAGATGCAGAAATCCAACTTTGAGATTTGGATGGCACGCCTCGGCGGCCCCTTGGCCATCATCGCCTTCGTTGTGATTTATTGGTGCTGCCACATCGGTTTCATCGACAACCTGAATACCGAGATGCTGACTGAGAAGGCCTTGAAGCGTTGCAACGACATCGGCTTCGAGGAGTTCATCCGCACCAACTACGCCATGCTCGCCATTTTTGTCGCGGGTCTCATCCTTTGGATGACGGAAGCCATCCCCAACTACCTGACCTCGCTGTTCATCATCCTCGGCATTGTGCTCTGTAATGTCACCACCCAAAAGGAGGCATTGAACCAACTCGGTCACCCTGTGATGTGGCTGAACATCCTTTCCTTCGTTTTGGCGAGTATGTTGGTTAAGACACAATTCGCCAAGCGACTGGCTTTGGCCTTCGTCATCAAGTTCGGCAAGAGCGCCAAAGGTGTCCTTTGGAGTTTTTTGATCATTAATTTGGTGTTGTCGGCCTTTATCTCGGCCACCACGGTGAAGGCCACCATCATGCTGCCCATCTTCATGACCGTTTGTGCCATCTATGGTGCCTCTAATGGCAACCGCAACAACTTCGGCCGTAACCTCGTCATCCAGAACCTCTTCCAGGTGAACATCGGCGCCAATGCGTTCTATACGGGTAGCGGTGCCCATTTGCTTGCCATCTCGCTCATTGCCGGCTTCGTCGGCAGCTGCGACTTCGGCTATGCCGACTGGCTCATCTCTTGCGGTCCGATGAGTCTGCTGATCTTGGTCATCGGTCTGCTGCTCGGCATCTATGTCTTCTTCCCGATGAAGAAAGAGGAGCAGGTGCCTCAAATCGAAGGCGGCTTGGAACGCTTGAAGGAAGAGCTTAAGGCCATGGGCAAGATGAAAGCCGAAGAATACAAAGCCGTAGCTATCTTCGTGTTGGTGCTCGTCCTTTGGGTCACGAAGGGCACCTTCCACAACATCGATGAGACCATCGTCGCCCTGTTGGGTGCCGTCCTAGCCCTGCTGCCAGGCATCGGTGTTGTGAAATGGAACGACGTCGACATCCCTTGGCACCTGATGCTCTTCTCGGCCGGTGCTTACACCTTGGGCTCTGGTCTCAATGCCACCGACTTGCCCAACACCATGGTCAATGCGGCCTTCGACAGCCTCGGCATCACCGCCAACACGCCTTTCTGGGTGCTGTATGTCATCCTTACCTTCTTGATGATGTATTCGGGCTTGGTCTTTCAAAGCAAGACCATCCGCACCATGGTCTTCGTGCCCATCGCCTTGGGTGTGGAGGCCCGTTTCGGCTTCCCTGTGATGAGTCTCAGCCTGCCCGTGGCCATGCTTATCGAGCACTGCTATGTGCTGCCCTTCAACAGCAAGCCTGCCGCATTGCTTTACAACACCAACCAATACAGCCAGACCGATGCCTTCAAGTTCGGCATCACCATGATGACCATTTCATGGGTGCTCATCCTCGTCTGGGGCGAGACGGTGCTGCATTGGCTGGACATCACGCCGGGGTTGTTTTTGGTGAAGTAGGAATCATTTCTTTACCACCCCGCCCGCAGCGAAACATTAGGCAAAATCCCAAACATCGAATAGGCGTATGCCCGCATCTCGCCTGATTCAATATCAGTTTCAAATTGATAACCCAACGGATTCAGGCGATTGTAAGCGTTGAACACTCCGACACTTGCGCTCCAGTTGAAGCCGTTTCTGTATTTCGGCGAGTGATAGGCACACGAAAGGTCGAGACGGTGATAGGCAGGCGTGCGGCTGGCGTTGCGCTCGGTGTAAACCGGGACGGTCTGCCCCATGTACTCGTAGAAGCCCACGGGCAAGGTGACGGGATGCCCGCTCGAATACTGCCATGCGGCACTTGCGCTCCAACGCGGTGTGAACTGGTAGCAGCCGTTGATGCGGAAGTCATGCGGGATGTCTGACAAAGCCGAATAGGGATTGCCGTCGTTGATGCCGTCAATGGTGTAAATCACTCGCGAATAGGTGTAACTCATCACTCCCGTGAACTTTCCTGCGTTTTTGGAAAGATTCAGTTCCAGACCGTAAGCCTTCGAATTACCGCTCCTCACTTGGTTGATGACATTCGGGTTGCTGATGAGCTGCGCATGGTCGATGAAGTCGATTTGGTTTTGACCTTTCTTGTAATAGAGTTCAGCCGAGGCGGAATACTGCCCACCGAAATCGAGGAAACAGCCACCCGAAACCACATCGGCAATGACAGGTTTCAAGCCATTGATCGACGGGAACCAAGTTTCAA
The DNA here is from genome assembly GCA_902767725.1 of uncultured Bacteroidia bacterium. Classification (GTDB taxonomy): domain Bacteria; phylum Bacteroidota; class Bacteroidia; order Bacteroidales; family F082; genus Limimorpha. The sequence continues at coordinate 2,973 of CACXIM010000119.1, forward strand.
GCGATTGATAGTCCAAGGCGGTGTTTTGCAGGACTTGGATGTATTGTACGTTCCGCGCGTAACCGGCCTTCAGCGAGGTGTTTTCGTTCAGCATGACGTTCATGCTCACACGAGGCTCGGGATAGACCATCAGTTTCTCGTCGCTGTTCAAGGGCTGGAAGGCCGACAGGTGCAGGCCGTAGTTGAAGCCTAACCACGACAAGGGTTTCCAGTCATTCAGCGCATAGACGGAATACTCCATCGCCTGATAATGCGGCAGGCTCATCCCGATACTGTCGGATTCTCCTGGCGTGAAAGCATGGCGGATGGCTCCTGCGCCGATGCGGAGTTCGCAATCAGGAGCGATGTAATAACTCACAGCGGCTTTCAGGTTGAAGTCGGAAATGCCAGTGCGCCAATTGTATTTTCGCCTTTTGTATTGATAATCAATGTCGTTGCTGTAATCGCTGACGATGAAGGCTGTATTGAGGAACCATCGGCTGCCGAAGTTGTGCGTCCAGCGCAAGGTGCCGGAGGTGTTGCCCCAAGTGTTATAGAGGCCATTGGAATGGTCGATGCCGCCCATCGACTCAATGACATCGTGGCCTCGATAGAACGAGAGATAAATGCGGTCGTTCTGCCCGATTTTGGTGTTGATTTTCGCGTTCAGGTCATAGAATCTCGGCACAAGTGGCATATCCTCATTAGGCTTTACGAAAAAGTCGATGAAACTTCTTCGCGCTGAAATCAGGTAAGAAGCCTTTTCCTTGACGATCGGGCCGTTGGCGGTCAAAGTGGCGGCAAAGGGACTCAACGCCACCGAGAAATCATGGTGGTTCATGTTGCCTTCCTTCATCTTGCAGTCGAGGACGGCAGAGACACGACCGCCGTATTGCGCGGGCATGTTGCTCTTGTAGAGCGTCACCTGGTTCACGGCTTCGGGATTGAAGATGGAGATCATGCCGAAGAGGTGCGAAGGGTTGTAGATGGGAGCCTCGTCGATGAGGATGAGGTTTTGGTCGTTGGTGCCGCCGCGCACGAGCAGTCCCGACGAGGCGTCGCCGATGGTCTTCACG
>CACXIM010000120.1 GCA_902767725.1 uncultured Bacteroidia bacterium
GTCGGGATCGTTGCTCTTCTCGCGAAGGTCAAGGGTGGACTGAAGCTTTTCTCTCATAGCTTTCAGTTCTGCTAAAGACTTAACTTTTGCCATAGAATGCTTATTTTTTATGGTTATTTATTGAGTTGATTTCTCTCGTTTGTCTTCCAAAAGGATACCCCTCCCGAAAAACGCTGCAAATTTAGGGAAAATAACGGCTCATTCCAAATTATCAAGAAAGATTTTTCTAGAGTTGAAATTTTTGTACCTACCTGTATTTCAGCTAATTAAAAACATCAAAACCATCCAAAACGTAAATTAGAATCGTTCTAATTTAGAAAGAAGCATCATTTTAAAAAAATAAAGGCTTTCCGAAGCGACTATTGTCGATCGGAAAGCCATAATATCACATGTGTATATCTCTTAAAGCTCGTCGTTGATAAGCATCTCAAGGACTTTCATGAAGTTCTTCTCCTTGAGGTTGACTTCGCCTTCCTCGGCAGCAACGATGTCGTTGATGTCGGCCATAAAAGCCACCTTGTCCTCTTGGGTTTTCAAAAACTCGTCCTTATGCTCCTTAAAGAAACTCAACCAAGCCGGGCTGGTCATCGACTTCCATGACTCGAAGACCTCATTGTAGCTTTTTTCGTCGAACTGCATGCAAATGCGTTCCAACTCTTTCATGGAAATGTTGCCATCGATGCCCGACGCGCAAAGCATCATGAAAATCTCAAACTTTTCTTTGGTAAGGTTTTCCATAGTTGTATAGTTTTATCCGATTATGGCACAAAAGTAGAAAATAAAACCATACCTTTGCACCAAATTTCAAATTTTATGAGAAAAAATTTATTCATTGCCATTTTTGCCTTGATTTCCAGCGTGGCTATGGCACAAGACAAGTGTTTCTGGGTGTTCTTCACCGACAAAAACGACACCCAATTCGACCCTTACACCTATTTTGATGCCAAGGCCATCGAACGCTACCAGCAATGCGGTGCCGACCTATACGACATCAGTAATTATCCGCTGAACGACAGCTACGTCGGCATGGTGGGCTCCTACTCTACTGAGGTCTTCGGCGAATCGCGCTGGCTGAATGCCATCGGCATCGAAGCCACAGACGACAATGCCAGTTTGATCGCCCAATTGCCTTTCGTGGCACGCGTGCAGGAAATCGTTTCCAATGGGACAACGGCCTCTACGCCGTCATTGCGAGGAACGAAACAATCCAGTGATGCAACCCAAGACATCCTCACAGACCAGCTGAAACGTTTCGGTGGCCAGCATTTCATCGACAAAAGCATCGACGGCAAGGGACTGCGCATCTGTGTCATGGACGGTGGCTTCCCTAAAGTGAACACCCACCCCGCTTTCCAACATCTGCGCGATAACCATCAGATTATCAAGACCTACAACTTCCCCAACAAAAAGGAGGACGTCTACGGCTGGAGCACCCACGGCACTATGGTGCTGAGTTGCATCGCTGGCATCAACGACAAGGGACAGAAGATGGGTCTGGCCACAGGCGCCGAGTTCCTCCTGGCCCGCACCGAAATCGACCCGGAGCCCTTTAAAGAAGAGGTATGGTGGGCGCAAGGTGCCGAATGGGCCGACAAAAACGGTGCTGACATCATCAATAGCTCGCTGGGCTACGGCAAGGACCGCCACTGGACCAAGGACATGGACGGCACTTCCTACGTGGCCAAAGCCGCCAACAAAGCCGTCGAAAAGGGCATCCTCATCTGCAACTCTGCCGGCAACGAAGGCGACGACAGCCGTTGGATGACCATCATCACGCCTGCGGATGCTGAGAATGTGATTTGCGTGGGCGGCATCGATGCCAACCTAAAAGATTATCGTCACATATCCTTCAGTTCCTACGGACCAACGGCCGACAAACGCCGCAAACCCGATGTGGTGGCCTTCGGCGAAGCCAAAGTGGCCAACCCCAGCGGTGGCTTCACCTCTGCTTTCGGAACATCGTTTGCCAGCCCACTGACCGCTGGTTTCTGTGCCTGCGCCTGGCAGACCAAGCGCGATTTGACCGCCTTACAGATGAAGGCTGAAATACAAAAGTCGTGCGACCTCTACCCTTATTATGATTATGCCTTTGGCTACGGTGTGCCCCAAGCAGCCTATTTCACGGGTGACCTGAAACCCGCCGAGCGTTCCTTCAACCTCGTGCAGGAGAAGGACGGTGTGAAGATTGTCGTCCCAAAGGTCATCGAAAACCAGGATGTATTCATCAACGTGGAAGGTGCCGATGGCGTGCTGTTAGGTTATTATAAGGTTCATCCCGATTCCACAGGCATCAAACTGGACAACAAGGACTTTGGCCAAGGCAAGAAACTCAACGTGTCTTACAACGGTTTCTACGACTCCTGCCCCATCATTGGCAACGGTGGTGACATCAACCTGCTGACCCAATACAGAAACAGCCAGAACGGCACATTTAAAAAGGTGGAAGCTGAAGGCTGGCAAAATTCACTCTACTTCCAATACGACTACAATTTGTCCAATGCTACATGGAATGGTTTCAATCGTCATTTCGCTTTCGGTCGCCGCTGGATGTATGGCAAGTCATATAAAATAGGTATGGGACTCGGCTTGGATTGGAACCGTTTTGTAAGCAATGACAAGGACAGCGACTCCCATCCCTTTCATGATCAAATTATGTTAAGAAACATGCAATTGCGTGGCGAATTGATGCAACGCGTCGTCATCCGCCTGTGGGGCATCAACTGGGACCTCGGTGGCTATGGTGGTATCAACATCACACGCCGTGTGCGCATCACCGACAAGACCTACATTACCGATGATATTGGCCAACACATCTCAAACGACGACTATTCAAAGAAGGTTACGACCTATTACAATGCTAAAATAATGAATCTCTTTGAATACGGTGCCTTCACACGCATCAGCTACAGCATCGCTAATATGCTCAACATCGGCATTTACGGCAGCTATCGCCTGTCGCCTGTCTGCAAAGACACTGACGACCTCATTCATCCGGATGGTGAATGTGACATCAGTCCCTCACCATGGAGCGTCGGCATCGAGTTTGAGCTGGTACCTTGATTATTTATCAAGCTAAAATACAACTCCTTACAGAATACTTTTAAAAATAGTGCATTTTTTTGATACCTCGTATCGGAAAATGCACTATTTTTGCGGAATCAAACAAATAGATAAATTTGTATCGAATGGCAACGCACCACAACATTTCCTTGGTAATCCCGAAATCGACCTTGAGTCGGTTGCCGCTCTACTATAGCCACATCCGCAAGATGCAGCAGCAGGGCGAAAAATATGTTTCGGCTGCTGCCGTTGCCCAAAGCCTCAACCTCAACCCCGTCTTGGTTCGCAAAGACCTGTCGGGTGTGAGCAGCGTGGAAGGAAAGCCTCGCTCAGGTTTTGAAATCGATACCTTATTAAATGATTTAAGCGAGTTTTTGGGTTACAACAAAGTGGACGAAGCCATCCTGGTTGGTGTGGGTAGCCTCGGCCGACTGATTCTGACCAACACAGAGTTTTCGAGCATGGGTTTAGACATCGCTGTAGGATTCGACAAGGATCCCGACCTGGTTGGTCTCCAAATTGGTAGTAAATACATTCTTCCCATGGAAAAGATGGAGAGCTACATCAAACGCACTGGTGTCAAAATCGGCATCATCACCGTGCCCGCCGACCAAGCCCAAAGCGTGTGCGACCAAATGGTGGAATGCGGCATCCTTGCCATCTGGAACTTTGCCTTCACCCTACTCAATGTGCCCAAAGGCATCCTCGTGAAAAACGAGAACCTCCCCTCCTCTCTCGCTGTGCTGTCGCAACAGCTTGCCAATAAATTGAACAACATCAAATAATCCATACAATTTACAAAAACTAATCAATTGATAGTAACCAAAGAGAAGAAACCTAATAATTAAAATCAATAAAAAAATATCGAAATAAGAAGAAATCAGCCTATTACGGAAAACAAAAGGATTTTCAACAACCAATAA
>CACXIM010000121.1 GCA_902767725.1 uncultured Bacteroidia bacterium
GCATGTTGGGAGTCGATGCGCTTCTGGCCACCGCCGAGACGGGCCTCGTTGCGCTTCTCCAACAATTCCTGGATTTTCTGTTCTATTAACATAGTATTGTGTGTTATGATTATTATATCTTTGTTGACCTTCAACACAGGTCCTTTTTATCGTCATGGCGGAGGAACATCCGCCATCTCCTAAAGGAAGAGGACGCTCTTCTGTTTGGGAGATTGCGGGTCTATCGCCCGCAATGACGGTAAGGGGTGGTGTTAGTCCCGTGGTTTAGGTCTTACTTGTTCTTGTTTTCACACAGTTCGGTCAGCACGCCGAAGGTCGATTTCGGGTGCAGGAAGGCGATGCTCAAGCCTTCGGCACCGCCGCGCGGGGCTTGGTCGATGAGGCGGATGCCCAGTTCCTTGGCCTCTTCGAGGTGACCTTCGATGTTTTCCACGGCGAAAGCAATATGGTGCATGCCACCGCGACCGTTGTTGTTCTCGATGAACTTAGCGATGGTGCTTTCGGGACTGGTGGGTTCCAAAAGCTCGATTTTGGTCTGGCCGCAACGCAAGAAAGCGGTCTTCACTTTCTGGTCGGCGACTTCTTCGATGGCGTAGCACTTGGTGCCAAGCAATTTTTCAAAGAAAGGAATGGACTCGTCCAAGCTTGTGACGGCGATTCCAATGTGTTCAATGTGAGAGGGTTGCATAATTATTCGAATAATTGATTGTTAAAAAATACGTATTTATTAAATCGGTGCAAAGGTACAAACTTTTTCTGGGGTTTCCAATATGAAATTTGTACTTTATAAAAAAAGGGGCGAAGTCGCTCCTTCAAATCAATGAACCCTACGATTCGCTTAATCGACTTTTATAATGATGCCCCTTATTTATGCACCTCGCGGATAAACTCCTCTATCAGACAATGATTGTACAACTCTACTCCTTTTTGGTTTAGATGATCCTCATCATAAAAACAAGAATCGTCTAACTGCAACACTTCATTGAAATCGATATAGTTGCCAAAAGTAGATATCGTATTTTTAAACTCATTGTAATTCAATAAATTATGATATGTTCTTTGGGGTAAAGGTGCTTGTACCAAGAGAAAAGGAATCCCTCTATCTTGAATCATTTGAGCCGTCGTCCAAATACGTGGAATCGGTCATTCTTTCAACATATCCTCCTGGCACATATTGATCTCCGTCAATGATTTTCCTTTCATTGAGCGTATTTCTGATATCACGGACGTATTCTTGATACAATCCATATATCAGGGTATTGATGACTTTAACATTCCCCGATTTGAATGCCAATTTGCATATGTTGTCATCAATATGGTCACACGAAATCAAATCAGCCGTCGATTCTATGCCATCCAATTGAAAAACAATAGGAAAAACATCAAAAACAATGGATTTCGGTTGAATCTCATCCAAGTATTTCTTAAGAAGAACTTCTGTCTGGATCGGTGTTTGGCTTGACGATCCCAGATTAAATGAAACGATTCCCGCCTTGTCAAAAACCCTAGTGTCAAATCCTCGATATGCATGGGATGAGCCTAAAAATAGTATATCTGGATTCTTATAATTCGGTATCTCTTTCGTTCTGCTAAACAAATGCCCTCCAGATTCCGGGCGGTAAAAGGTGACAAGGGGACCAACTGCACAAACCACGACAATATGCAGTAAAACATACACGCACACATAAAACAGTAGTCTGAGCAAAAATCTTTTCATCATCAGAATTGGAAATAAATGAATTGGACCGCTTTGTTAGATTGCAACACAAAAACCATCAATGTGATAAGCAAATACAAACCCCATCTCACCAATGGATGTGTTAGTGTTTTATTAAGTGACAATCCGTGCTCGTTATTGCGTTGTAGCCACTCTATTACTAGCATCATCAAAATCGAACCCACCAAAAGAACAAACGAATTGACTGTCTTCATCCACGGAACACTAAACAATGAGGCATCGCATATCCCAACAATGTAATGAACACTATCCGATATGGTAGCAGACCGGAAGATGATCCACCCAATCGTAGCCAAAAAGAAAGTCAGCAGTATCTGTCCCATCTCCTTTAGCGTAGGCAGAAATCGTCCTTCAGCCACTTGATTAGTGTATTTACGATTCTTGCCAGTCAATATCAATGGTAAGAAGAGTATTGCATGAAATGCACCCCAAGCGATAAAGGTCCAGTTGGCGCCATGCCAAAAGCCACTTACCAAGAAGATGATAAAGGTATTCCTGATGACTTTCGACTTACTTACTCGGCTGCCACCCAGTGGGATATAAACATAGTCCCTGAACCATGTTGTTAGTGAAATATGCCACCTGCGCCAAAATTCAGCAATGTTGCGACTAAAATAGGGTACGTTGAAGTTACGCATCAGTTTGATGCCGAACAGTTTTGCAGTGCCTATCGCAATGTCGGAATAACCCGAGAAATCGCCGTAAATCTGGAAAGTAAAGAAGATAGCGGCCATCAGCAAAGTGCTTCCGCTCTGCTCAGCATAAGTGGAGAACACTTGGTCCACATAGACGGCGCAGTTGTCAGCCACCACAATCTTTTTAAACAAGCCCCATAGTATCTGCCGCATGCCATCAACAGCATTGTCGTAGAGGAACTCCCTTTTCTTCAAAAATTGTGGCAAAAGGTTAGTTGCCCTCTCAATGGGACCAGCCACTAACTGCGGGAAAAAAGAGATGAAGGCAAAGAAGGCGACGATGTCTTTTGTCGATGCTATCTTGCCTCGATAGACATCGATGGAATAACTGAGAGCCTGGAAGGTGTAGAATGAGATGCCCACGGGAAGTATCACTTTTAATAGTAAACCATCCGTGGAGATGTGGAATAGTTGGGCAAACTCGGTGACGAAGAAGTCATAGTATTTAAACAACGCAAGGATGCCAAGATTGAGGACAATGTTCAGCCACATCCATGTCTTGGCCTTCCCCTTTGTTTCAGCCTTCCCAATAAGCAATCCACTACCCCATGAGCAGAAAGAGGTAAAAGCGATAAGCAACAAAAAGCGCCAGTCCCACCAGCCATAAAATACATAACTCGCCACCAACACAAAAGCATTCTGCAACCTCAGTTGGTGCTTTGATTTGCTGATGAAGCGGTCAAAGACAAACCAATAGAGTAGGAAGACTATTGGTAGAAAGATTGCAAATTGAATGGAATTGAAGAGCATTTTATGCTTGGTTTTGCGAGTGCAAAGGTACGGATTATTTTAATTTTAAAATAAAATGGCGCAAAGCCTCTCATCGCTTTGCGCCATTCAGAATTCATAATTCCACATTCATAATTACTTATGCACCTTCCGAACAAACTCTTCCACTTCAGGCACACCGCCTTGATAGACAAGGTAGCCGTTGTAAGGCTCTCTCGGGGTGATTTCGCTGTTAACAGGTGTGAGCATGATGTTCTTCACTTCTTCGCGGTCGTGCGTCTGACCCAAGGCCCAACCCAACTTGATGTAAGCGGTCTCGGCGAGCATGTTCTGTGCGGGGATGATGCCACGGTCCATAAGGTCGCGGCCTGTGTCGTAGACGAACATGTGGGCATAGCCCCAGATTGTCTGTACGGTCATGTATTGGTGTACACCCTTGTCGGTGGCGCGCTGGATGGCGTCGAACATGCCACGGTTGACGTGACCCAAGCCAGTGCCGTCCCACACGATGCCCTTGTAGCCGTTATCGACCAATGCGTCAAGCACATCGGGTTTCATGCCAGGATAGTAGTAGAGGATGGCCACGCGGTCGTCGAAGGTCGGGATGATCTTCACGTCGCGGTCGTTGCGGCGGTGGTTATAGACCTCTTTGATCGGCACCACGCCACGCTTGCGGTCGACGGTAGCCACGGGCGTGTCGCCGATGGTGCGGAAGGTGCTGCGGTAGCTCGAGTGCATCTTACGCACACGCGTGCCACGGTGCAGGAAGCCGTACTCGTCGGAGGTGGGGCCAAACATACAGACCATCACTTCTGCCACGTCGCCGTGACCGGCAGCGGTCATGGCGTGCATCAGGTTCAAGGCGGCGTCGGATGACGGACGGTCCGATGAACGCTGCGAGCCGACCAAGACAATCGGCACAGGCAGGTTCTGGCACATGAAAGTCAGGGCAGCGGCGGTGTGGGCCAAAGTATCCGTACCGTGACCGATGACGATGCCGTCAATGCCGTTCTGGATCTCCTCGCCAATCTTCTTGGCCAGGGCGATGTATTCCTTGGGCGACATGTTCTCTGAGAACACGGCAAACACCTTCTCGGTATCGAGGTTGCAGATGTCGGCCAACTCCGGCACGGCGCCATACAACTCACCAGGCGAGAAAGCGGGAATCACGGCACCCGTGCGGTAGTCCAAGCGCGAGGCGATGGTGCCACCCGTGCCGAGCAGCTTCACATGCGGAAGTCCCTCGGTATAAGGAAATTCCTTCTCCGGGATGTGGTAGTTGGCTTTCTTGTAGTCGGTCTCCACCATGCCCGTGATGGTGCTGATGTCGACGCCAATGTTGTAGCCCGTGTTGACCTTCATGACGATATGTTGGTCGTCCTGGAAGGCGGCGCGAGGCAGAATCGTGCCTTTGAAGAGGCCACCCGTGGTCTGGCACTCGGCCTGACTCCACACGCGGCAGTTATATTTCTTGAGCACCTCAAGCGAGGCGCCCCAATATCCTTGGAAAAAATCTTCAGCCATGTTCTTCTTTATTTGATGTTGTTAGCCAATTCTTTCATTTCGATGTTGCCCATCGCTTCCTTCATCT
>CACXIM010000122.1 GCA_902767725.1 uncultured Bacteroidia bacterium
AGTCAGGCGGTTGAGTTCGTCCGTTCCGTTCAGAGGCTCGGTGCTGACTTCTAAATTCTTTGGGGGATAACATGGCCTGACCTCAATGCTTTGCAGGCAGGCTTTGGTAGGATAGTCGAAGATAAGGTGGTCGTAATAGACATTTTGGATACTATAGGTGTGTATGCCGTGAGGAACATTCTCATCGATATAATAGCATTGGTTCACACCGTGGGCAATCAGTTCGCCATCGCGGAAGATGTCGCTATAGGCCACGCCGAAATAAAGAGGTATATAACCAATGATGTCGAAAGCAATGCCTTGTTGGGTTTGCGTCCCAGGGTCAAGGATGGGTTGCCAACCCGTAGCCTCGGAATATATGCGAGCCTCACCCGTGGTGGTCTCATCCAATCGAGTGACGGGAATCACGTGCACATCGTCGCGCAACGACCCCTTGAACGATGCCACAAACCAATAGGTGTGATTTGGCTCCAATTGCATTCCCATTCCAACATACTCCAAATTGGCAAGGGCATAACATACAGGCCGACTGACATCCGAGAAATCGTCCTCGCCAGTGCGATAGATGTGTGCCCATTCGTAGCAGTCCAACCAACCTTGATAAAGGCAGTTGATGGCCTCTGAACCGCCAATAAGGTTTCCTCCATTCAGCGGGTCGCCGTCATAAATGGTAAGGTAGGCAGCCGTAATAGTTGAAGTCGGTGTTGGGCCTTCGTAAACATAGAAGCGAAGGCCGGCAAAACTGGTGGGAGCTGCTTCAGGAATAGAGAACTTGTCCATTACCTTGAAACCGGCTTCTTTATCGGCGTTGAAACCGTAAGCTGTTAAGCCGTCATGCAAGGCACTGACATCCCAGCCGTCGTTGTATCCAGCACCCGGGTGAGTGACTACATCGGGCAAACCAATAAACCATCTTTGACTTTCCTCGTCTTTGGCTTTGAAATTATACGGCGTGTCCCAAGTTAGTTCCACATGGGTCGAGTCGATAAACTCGCCGTGAAATTCGTAAACGCCATCAAAATTGGAGCAGGAAGAATAAGTGAAAGTGAACGCTGTTGTGTCAGAGATGCCGTCAGTGAGGATGCTGGCCACCGAAAGGGTGTAGTCGTGACCATCCTGCAAAGTGTCCGTATCGATTTGGTACTCGTTTTCAATAATATCGCCAATCAGAACATCATCCAGCCACAACCTGAAACCGAGGATGTTGTTGGAAACAGGTTCTTCCGTTTCACCAATAATGCACACATTGTCGATGGCAAAATGGTCTTGGGGGTAGCGACTCTTGAAGCGGAAACGCATCTCGAAATGATGTGAAATCATCTCGGTTATTTCGCCAAGGAACCTTCCTGACTGGGCGTTCCAAGGCCCGAAAAGACTATTCCATAACCAAGACACGCCATCACTTCTCATTTGACACTCGCCCTCGGTATCGCTCCAATCCTCCATATAATCATAGTCGAACATGACGAAAGCCCTTTTGTAGCCACGCAAATCGATGGCGGGCGAATGGAAACACTCTTCCATGTAATCTGTGCTGTTCAATTGGTTGGATTGGGCATAGAGGTATGTAGAACCGTCAGGCGGAAAGTTGAGTTGCGGATTGGTGGCAGGCGACTCAAAACGCCATGGCTCCACAATATTGCCTTCGCTGTAAATGGTCCAGCCTTCAGGCAGTTGGCCATCATTAAAGTCGAAAACGGTTTGTTCAAAAAAATCAGGACTCACCCAGGTGGCATACCCCGTAGCACCCACTTCCAGTTTGAACGGTTTCTGCGCCTGAACATGCACCACCCCTCCCGCCATCAGCAGGAGCGCAAACAAGGTGTATAATTTTGTTGCTTTCATTTCAAAGTGTTTTTCTATGTTATACGCGCAAAATTATTCAAAAAATCACCAAAAAAGCCATCTGTAAAGCCCTAAAACAGTTTTGTCCCTATTATTTTCGGTTTTGAGATTTTCAATGTATTGAAATTCAAATGTTTATGAAAAATCGGTTTTTTGGCTTGTCCCTATTTTTTTCTTGGTTTCAAGAGAAAAGATGAAACAAGATACTGTCTGCAGCGGCCATAGATCCCAAGCCATCGCACTGCCAGCGCAGGGATGACATGTCCACTGCAGCCTTGATGCTGAAGGTCAATAACGCAAAAGACCCACCCCTTTCGAGGCAGGTCTTTTGCTCGTTTTCTATTTAGGAACACGGATCCCACGGATTTAACGGTAATCCATCCGTGTCATCCGTGCTATCCGTGTTCAATGATTATCCGCGTTTCAGGATTACATCATTCCGTCCATTCCGCCGCCCATGGGCATAGGAGGTGTGGGAGGCGTAGGCTCCTTGTGGTTGCTGATGACGCACTCGGTGGTCAGCAGCATGCCAGCGATAGAAGCAGCGTTCTCCAAGGCGACTCTCGACACCTTGACAGGGTCGATGACACCCGTTTCGAGGAGGTTCTCATAGACCTCAGTGCGGGCGTTGAAGCCGAAGTCGTTCTTGCCTTCCTTCACCTTGTTGACGACGACCGAGCCTTCCAAGCCGGCGTTCTCAACAATCTGGCGCAACGGCTCTTCCAAGGCGCGCTTGATGATGGCAATACCCGTGGTCTCGTCCTCGTTGTCGCCTTTCATCTTCTCGATGGCCTTGATGGCACGGATGAAGCCGACACCGCCGCCAGGGATGATACCCTCTTCGATGGCAGCGCGGGTGGCGTTCAAGGCATCTTCGACGCGGTCTTTCTTTTCCTTCATCTCGACCTCAGAGGCGGCACCCACGTAGATGACTGCCACGCCACCGGCCAACTTGGCCAAGCGCTCTTGCAGTTTCTCGCGGTCGTAGTCGCTCGTGGTGGTCTTGATTTGGGCCTTGATCTGGGCGGTGCGGCCTTCGATATCCTTCTTGGCACCGTGACCGTTCACGATGGTAGTGTTGTCCTTGTTGATGCTGACCTTGTCGGCCTGACCCAGCATTTGCAGGGTGGCATCCTCAAGTTTGTAGCCCTTCTCTTCGCTGATGACGGTACCACCGGTCAGGATGGCGATGTCTTCCAGCATTTCTTTTCTACGGTCACCGAAGCCAGGAGCCTTGACGGCAGCGACTTTCAGCGAGCCACGCAGACGGTTGACGACCAAGGTAGCCAAGGCTTCACCGTCGATGTCCTCAGCGATGATGATGAGGGCACGACCGGTTTGCAGGGTCTTCTCGAGCACAGGCAGCAAGTCCTTCATCACGGAGATCTTCTTGTCGTAGATGAGGATGTAAGGATTCTCATAGACAGCTTCCATCTTCTCGGTGTTGGTCACGAAGTAAGGCGAAATATAGCCACGATCGAACTGCATGCCTTCGACGACATCGACATAGGTGTTGATGCCCTTGGCGTCTTCAACGGTGATGACACCTTCTTGCTTCACCTTGCCCATAGCCTCGGCGATGAGGCCGCCGATTTCGCTGTCATTGTTGGCAGAAATCGTAGCCACTTGCTTGATCTTCTCGTTGTCGCCATCGACCTTCACCGACATCTTCTTCAGCGAAGCGACCACAGCGGCAACAGCCTTGTCGATACCACGCTTCAGGTCGAGCGGGTTGGCACCGGCGGTGACGTTTTTCAGACCCGTGGCCACGATGCTCTGGGCCAACACGGTGGCGGTGGTGGTACCATCACCAGCGAGGTCGTTG
>CACXIM010000123.1 GCA_902767725.1 uncultured Bacteroidia bacterium
CACGGGGTCGTCGGTGTTGATGGACGCGCTCATCGTGCCTTCTTCTGTGGAGTAGCCTTGATGTGCATGGGTCTCTGCATCAAAGTAATAGTTGATAAAACTGGCGTAGATATTGGAACAGTAATACAAGTTTCGGTTGGGGTCGGTCCTGAAAGTGACCAAGAATGCGGGACAAGGACGGCCTTCGTCATCAACGGTGGCGTTTTCCATGATTTCAACCCCAGTCACCACGGGCTTCTCCGGCATCTCGGTTTGGGCAAAGAGCGTGTCGTAGCCGGGAATGACCACCTTGCAGGCATATTCGTGCAAGGCCTCGGTGGAGGTTTCACCAACATAAAGGCCATCGCCCTCGTGTTGTAACCTCTCGGCGAACTGCCCATCCACATAAAGCAACACCTCGGCATCGGTGCAAGCGGAAGGACGCACCGAGTCAAGGCCTTGTGCAAAAGTGACCTGTGCCCATACGGGCTGGCCTTCCTGAAGCACGGCGTTCAAAGTGGGTTGAGGGTCAAAATCGGGTTGGTCATAATTGCTGACCTGCTTGCGGCAACCGGTGAAGGCAAGCGCAGCAAAGAGGAAAAGGATGAATGTGTCTTTCATAGTTTGATTTTTATACTATGACTTGTGACCATGACAATGACCACTTTATGAGAAGTTGAAACTTCATATCTTAGTTAAAGTGGTCATAGTCATTGTCACTGGTCATTGTTTTGGATTTTGCCATTTCTTCGGCCCGGGGAATCGAACGTTGAGACCGAAGCGGTGGATGGCTTTGGTCTTTATTTCATCTGTTTTGGGTTTGTATTCCTTATTTAGGTTGTCAAAAGCCAATTCATAAAAGACACCGAAATACTTCGATGGGTTGATGGCTAAGCCAACGCTACCACCGTAAAGAAAGTTGTTGCGGACAGGCTCGGTTGAAGGGCTGTCGTAATCAGGCTTATATTGCTCTGTTACGGTTCTCATGCCCAATTCGCCACGGCAATAAATGTCGACGAAATAAAAATTCGGCAACAAAAGGGTCAGAGGATGCAGTTCTGCATCGATGCCATAATGATAGTAGCGTTCGATCATTTTACCATCAAAAAGAAGTGGTTCATAAATGGTATCTGTGCCATTGTACATAGTTCCACCTCCTATTATCATCAGGCTTTCATGAGTGCCGAAACTGCCGAAAACTCCTACCACGCACCAATTGGTAATGCCATAGCCAACGCCAACCCGGAAGTCGGGATAGTCAGAAAATGGGACTTTCTGCATCATGCGCGAATAACTCGCATCGATTTTGAAATTACCTTTGTTGAAAGGCTTTAGTGAGGTGAATGGGAGGTTGGTTTGCGCGAAAGCCGTGCTGCACAACAGCATGAAAGCCAAGATGAAAATGCTTTTTCTCATGATTAATGCGGTTTGTTATGGGTTTGTCGTTATGATTGTGGTTGGATAACGATGGCGTTTCAGGTTTATTGCATTCAGGTTGTAGGGGTGTCATCCCATGACAGCTGTACCATATTTATGCTTTCAAATTTGTTGTTTTTGTTATTGAAAAACATTTTTTCTACCTTTGCCTTTCGTAAAATGCAAATTCACCTATTTTAATAACTAAAACTTTTCACAATGAAAAAGACTGTATTAATGTTGGCCGCCCTCGTGTTGGGTTCAATGGCCTTCGCACAGAACGCCGACAAGAAAGAAGCTGTCGACCAGTATGGCAACACAGTGAATGTCAAGGCGCTAGAGACCTCGAGTCGCGATGGTATCTTGGTGTTCGAATCCAAGGAAAAAGACTACAAGTTCTGGTTTGACGCCAGAGTGCAGGTTGACTTTGGTCACTATTTTGGTGCCCAGGAATGGGCCGACCCGATTGGCTCAGGCGCCAGCATTCGTCGTGCCCGCTTTGCTGCCAAGGCTCAAATCACACCTGATTGGTATGGTGAGATCGACATGGAACTCGCCAATGGTTCCTTCGAGCTGAAAGACGCTGTGGTTCGCTACAACGGCTTGAAGAACTGGCAGTTCACTGTCGGTAGCATGAAGCCCGACTTCACCATGTCGCGCAACACTTCTTCTCGTTACCTCATGTTCATGGAGCGCCCGATGGTGATCAACGCCTTTGCTCCTAGCCGTCACCTCGGTGTCTTCGCCAAATACACCAACAAGTATTTCTTCGGTAGCGCCAGCGTGCTCTTCCAAGAGATTGAAGGCCAAGAGACTCGCGACTTTGTTGAAGCCAACAACAAGGACTATGGCATGGACGAGGGCCTTTCCTATGTCGGTAAGGTCGTGGTGCGTCCCATCAACGAACCTGATCTCGGCATCCATGTCGGTGGCGCAGTCATGTACGACGCTCCCAAGACTTCCGATGAGATGGGCGTGTATAGTGGTACCCGTTTCAGCACCCGCAACACCACCAACATCAGCCGTAAGAAATACATCGACACCGATGATATCAAGAACACCGACCACAACCTCATCGCTACTGCCGAACTCGCCGGTCACTACAATGGCCTGCGTCTCGAAGGTGCCTGGGTGTCGGATTGGACCTATATGAAGCCTGAAGTCGGCATCGACAAACCCTATCACTTCCAAGGTTGGTATGTCGAAGGTGCCTGCCTCCTCCTCGGTGGCAAGCAGAGCTACGACTCCGATGGTGCAAAGTTCAACCGCGTGCGCACTGGCCGCAGCTGGGGCGACATCGAACTCGTTGGCAAATATGAGTTCCTCGACATGAACGACTATGAAGGTCGTGGCGAGCAAGCCATCTACGGCGGTTCCGCTGAACTCTATGGTGCTGGTCTCAACTTCTACTTCTCCAAGAATGTGAAGATTGGTCTCAACTACCAGTATGTTAACAACGACCGCTATGCCAACGGCAAGGGCAAGCTCTATGTCGGCCTCGATGCCGATGGCAACCCGACCAAGGACTTCACCAAGGTCACTGCCGCCGATGGCAAGGCTGGTGTGAACTACCACATGTTGCTGGCCCGTTTCCAGGTCGCTTTCTAATCCATCAAAATGTATAACCTTATAAAAATTGAGAATAATATGAAGAAAATAATGATTGTGGCTTTGGCTCTTTTGATGGGTCTTGCCTCTTGCGTCAAGGATAAGCAATATCCGGGCATCAATATCTCCAATGTTTCTTACGCTCCCACGGCTGTCCAGGCTGACGACGACGTCACGGTGACAGCCACCATCACCAGCTTCAAGGACTTCACGGCCAAGTTGGTGTATTCTACAGATGCTGCCAGCAAAGCTGAGGAACTTGGCATGGTGGCTGGTGAAGAAAACACTTACACCGCTGTCATTCCCGCCCAACCTGATGGAATCAAAGTGAGCTTCTACGTGCAAGCCATGAACGGTGAGGTTACGGCCGTTTCGCCCAACATGGAATATGAAGTGGGTGCTGTCGCCATCGACTACAGCGTGCTTCGCCTCAACGAGCTCAACGGTAATGACAAGTTCATCGAAATCTACAACGCCGGTACCGATGCCATCAACCTGAATGGTGTGTACATCGAGAAGGATGACGCCCAGAATTGGATTGGCGACAACACGGTAAAAATTGAAGCCGGTGCCTATCTCGTGCTCTATAGCGAAGATGTCGTCGCCGACCATCCCGATGTCCCCGAAGCCCTGATCTTCCACAGCGGTCTCTCCGCCAAGAAGAACGTCCGTATCCAGCTCTTCACGCCTGCTGGTGTTTCCATCGACGATTTCAACCTGACCAATATCGACGCCAACGACCCGGCTTACATTCCCGCCCCTGGTTCATACAGCCTCAACGCTGATGGCAATTGGTACTATGCCGATGCCACTCCCGGCGCTGTCAATGTTGATGGTACTGTTGCTGTTCTTGGCCTTGAAGGTGGCGACACTCCCGAGCCTCCGACCCCGGATGAGCCCGACTACACCAACCTCGTCCTCAACGAACTGAATGGTAATGATGGTGCAAAATACATCGAGTTGTACAATAAAGGGGACTTCGATTTATCACTTGAAGGTATGTATATCACCAAAGACGGTGTGGAAGATGACATCAAGTGGACTGGCACAGCCACCCAGGTTGTCCCTGCCCACAGCTATTTCCTTCTCTATAGCGAGGATGTCATGATTGACCATGGCGACTTGACAGAGGATTACTTCTTCCACAGCGGTCTCTCCGCCAAGAAGACCTTACGCATTGCTCTTTATATGCCTGACGGCACTGAAAGAGATGTCTTTGAAAGAGGCTCAGGTACATGGAATGTGACTATTAGTTCGGTGGCTCCTTATGCTTATTCACGTGTTCCCGATGGTGGCGACTGGAAACTGGCCGACCCGACTCCAGGCGAAGCCAACCCCGCCGAAGGCGAAGACATCCCCCAGGAATAATTGACTCCGTCATTGCGAGGAGGAACGACGAAGCAATCCAGGCTATGAAATAGTTTCTACTCTGGATTGCTTCGTGCCTCGCAATGATGTCAACAACAACAATTCAACACTTAAACAATCAACAATTCAACGTCATAAACGATGGCAAAAGAAGAAATGAAAATCGGCGAAGTGTCAAAGCCGAGATTTGAGTTCCGCTCCTTCGGACAGTGCTTCTGCGAGGCCCACAAACGCATGGCCCGCCTCTCCACACCCGTCCCCGAGAAGGTTTGGGAGCGCCTCAGCGACGAGATCTATATCATCTCCCGCAAAAACGACATCAACAACACCAAGATACGCGATGGCAAGATGGACATCAAGACCTTCGTGCAGAGCGTCGACGGCCTCGAGCAATGGAATCCCCTCATGAAAGGTGAGTTCCCCATCAGCCGTGAGGTGCTCGAAAAGGAAGTGTTTCCCGCTTTCATGGTCGAAATGCCCAAGCTGACCAAGGACACCTATACCTATGAAGAGTTCATCGCCATGGTGAAGGCCAATCCCGACTTGGCCGCAGTGCGTGTCCACAAGCGCCGCTTTGGCTATATGGTCAACGACACCATCTGCGAGTTCGGCGAGGTGCTCATCAATGGCGCCAAGGTGGTAACCATCAACTCCGAGTCGACCGAGATCGAGGACATCAAGAAGACCATCAAGGACTGCGGCCTCGAAGGTGTCGAAAACATCAACTATTTACAGGCGATC
>CACXIM010000124.1 GCA_902767725.1 uncultured Bacteroidia bacterium
CTACGAGATGAGTGATGTTCTCACATAAGTTTTCGACAATTCTCCAAGGTTCTTCTGCCTCCATTGGGAAGACCGTCGGTCGTGTTATGTATGATTCAATCATATAAATTCCGATTTGTCTGTTTCGCAATTCGGCTGCAAAGGTAATAAAAACAATCCATAAGCGGGCGAAATCTACTATCTGCTCCTCTTGAACGAAAATTACTTCGGCAACATCTGCCCCTTCCTAGTAACGATGGCCTGAAGCAGATAAATGACTGCAATAATTGCACCTATCACATACGGTGACAGATGAGCCGCCGATGCGACAGGCGAAACAATCAGTGGGGAGAGGAACTGCCCCAAATAGAGCGCCGTGGAAAGCAAAGGCATCACGGTGGTGGCCGCTTCCTTGCCCGCTTTCACGCTTCCGATGGTGTTCAGGTAGGGAATGCCGATGCCGTTGGCAATGCCGATGAGTGCCGAGCCAAGCAAAAGAAGTGACAATGAAGTCCCTCCGGCAAGGCATAAATACCCCGCCATGAAGCCGATGGGGGCAGCGTATTTCATCTGTGCGGCAAAGCGTTTCATCATTGCGCCAAAAACCAAGCCCACCAAGAAAGCCACCACATCCAAGCCCATCATCACCAAGGTGATTCCCGTCACCGAAAGCATCCCAGAGGCCGTCAGTGCGAAATTGGTGGGGTAGATGAAGAAAAGGATCATCACGAGGAACATGCCCACGACCGATGGATGGTATTTCTTTAGTAAGTTTAGAGTTGGGGGTTTAGAGTTTAGAGTTGTTGAGTCTTTTTTCATCAGACTTTCGTTGGGCAGATAAAGCATGACGAGCACCACGGCGATGAGGCCAAGCAGATACACCAAGAAGGCGTAGTTCCAACTGACTGCCGCCAACATTCCCGCGAGGAAAGTGGCCACCACACCGCCCATCTGGTTCATGGCAGCGGCAAGACCCATCAGGCGGGCTTGCTCCTCGGGCGGGAAATAGTAGGCCAAAAGTCCCGTGGAAAGCGGCATAATCATACCCACACTCACGCCCAACAAGGCCCTGAGTACCAGCAGCACAGCAATGTTGTCGGCGAAAAAGGCCCCGCTTCCTGCCACCACATAAAGTAGCAGGCCGCAAAGGGCGATAGTGCGGGTGCGCATCACGCGACATAGCATCGGGAAACAGAGGTTGGTGAGGATGATGAACAGCGCAGGCATACTCACCACAAACTGGATGAGCAGCAGATTGGAATCAGCGAAATGGGCACTGATGGCGTTCAAGGCAGGTGCGACGGCGGCTCCCGCCATCACGGTCAACAACGACATCGAAAGGATGGTCGCAACAAGAATCTTTGGATTGGATGAATCTCTCTTCATACGTAAGAATCTATTCAATTAAACATGTGTCCAACTGGCATAGTTCTTACAGATTCACCCTATGATTCGGCTACCGACACGCTCGCCGAAAAACACCCAAGGCTTTCGCCCGAGTTGCGGATTCTTGGGGCATTGCAATCTTTGCGCAGTATGTCAAAAACTTTTTTGTAATTTTGCAGTGTCGTTATCATCTGGTTCTGTTCAATGGACTTCGGCGGAATCGGATGAAACGTCGCAAAAATGTCAAAAAGGAGTCCCGTTTATTTATATGAATTTATATGAAACAGTATCGTAAATTATTAGCGCTTATGCTCTTACTAATAGTAAGTGGCGGCGTATTTGCACAAGATCTTTTCGACAAGGCAAAGTTGGATAATTACTTTGGTATACTTGAAGAAAACAACAAGTTTATGGGAAGTGTTGCCGTCACGAAGAACGGCGAGATTATCTACACAAAAACAGTCGGCTTCGCTGATGTCGAAAACAATATAAAAGCAACTGAAAAATCCAAATATAGAATTGGTTCCGTCTCGAAATCGTTTACAGCGGTTTTGGTTTTAAAGGCGGTTGAAGAAAAGAAAATAGACCTTGACCAAACGATTGACAAATGGTTTCCAGCAATCGCAAATTCACAGAAAATAACTATAAGGCATTTGCTAAGCCATAGGAGCGGAATACACGATTTTACACACAACGAGGACTATCTGACCTGGTGCACACAGCCTAAGACAGAAAAAGAAATGCTTGGGATTATTGAGAACGGCGGCAGTGACTTCGAACCCGACAGCACGGCAGACTACAGCAATTCGAACTATGTGCTGTTGACATACATGCTTGAAAAGATTTTCTCGAAACCCTATTCCGACCTGTTGCAGGAATACATTGTCGAGCCCATTGGTTTGGCTGACACATACGTTTTTGGCAAAACCAATCCTAACGACAACGAATGCCGATCATATCGCTTCTTGGGCTCTTGGGTGGTTGAAAACGAAACGGACTGTACTGTTCCGATGGGGGCTGGTGCAATAGTGTCAACGCCGACCGACTTGACAAAATTCGCAGACGCTTTGTTTGGCGGAAGACTTCTGACTAATGAAAGTCTCGAAATCATGAAAACCATTAAGGACGAATACGGTCTTGGATTGTTCGAAATTCCTTTTGGCGAAAACATTGGTTTAGGACACACGGGCGGAATAGATGGTTTTATTACTGTATATTCGCATTTTGCCGACGGAAATGTTTCGTATGCAATGACATGTAACGGGCGTAATTTTAAAATCGGAGATATTAAAAAGGCGGTTTTAAGCGCAGTTTACGGCAAACCTTACGAGTTACCGGAATTCTATAATGTCGCTTCGGAGGACTTGGACGTTTATTTAGGCGAGTATGTTTCCGCGGAACTCGGTTTGGATATTATTGTAACAAAAGAAGGAAACACATTGATTGCGCAGATTGGCGATGATGTTTTTGCGTTTGAAGCAGTTGACAAGGACATAGTTTTCCTGTGAGTTGGACCTGTTTGGCCACAGGCCGAGGGGGTCTGCCGACCACGACCCGCAAAAAAAATCCGCAACCTAAGCCTGTGCCCGAGTTGCGGATTTCTCAAGATTACTTTTTTTGTTGCAATTAACTGCCTCAAACTGTATCACTCACTACCAGTTTTGCCAAAACGCTCCTTCATGAATCGTTTTACGGAGGCGATTCTCTCCGCCATCGGCTTGTCAAGCATACTTTGGAATAGTATCTCCATGCAAAGAAAACACCCGAGGAAACAAAGCACACCCCAAAGCCACTGAATGCCGTCATACTCAATGTTCCTATTGATGACGACGATAGACCAGATAGCGTATGCGCACATCAGCATAGCCGTCCACCATCCCGGTGTCACGCTGCGTAGCCGAAAGATCACAATACCCATGTTATGCACAAAGCCCTCAAAGATGCAGAGGATGATCACAGCAAATGTCAGCCATAACTTCTCCGGCCAGATGAGTGCGGCTGAAAAGGCAAGTGTGATGTACAGTGCCTGCGCGATATGAGTTACACCTGGAGTGAGTGCGCGCCAGTTGATTTGTAGCAACCGACCAGCCATCAGGTCAAGGAACCTGCCCTTGTACCCCTCCTCGTACTCATGGATAATCAGCAACGCATACATTCCAAGCGTGAGTTTTTGCACTAATGCGAGACCTGACCAGTTGAACGCTGCCCACACTGCCCATCCGAGGAAAACGAGCGCCATCAGATGGATGTTGTTTTTCAACAGAAACAAACCGAATTTTTTCATACCAAGCGAATTTTAGATTAGACGGCGCAAAACTCCGATTTATCAGTTTCGCAATCCGGCTGCAAAGTTATAAAAACAATCCATAAACGGGTCGAAGGTGGATGTGTCGGGGAAGTGGAGGTGGCCGCTTTTCCGTTTCATTGAGAGTCAAGAGAAAAATTCATTTATTTCATTTTTTTCTTTTTCGGCTTCGGCTGTGGCAATGCCTTACAGGTTTCGCAGACAAGTGCCGACAAATAATCTCTGTCGTCCACATCTTCGATGAAGAAATAGTCTTTCGCGCCGTCGTAAGGCGGACGCATCTCGATGCTGCGCAGCAACGAGCGACCCGCCTCGGTCGGTTTCAGGTAGAAGCGGTTGTCGCAGACTAGGCCAAAGATGACGCCGTCGCAATAGATGCCGTAGTCGCCGAACATCTTTTTCACCGTAATCTCGCCCGCACCAGCGCATTGGTCGGCGATAAATTGAACGAAGTCGGGGTTGCTTGCCATGATGGGTTATCCTTTGTGATTGCGCAAAGGTACGAATATTCACAATAAGAATGGAGTAAATGATATGAAAAGCCGCCGCAAAGGTCAAGAAATACCTTGCGGCTGTTTAGTCAGTATCATCATTTTTTTCATCAACCTATCATAAAATAAAGAAAAAGTTGTATTTTTGCATCCATAATTTATGGTTATAATTCTATGAGCAAGTCAACCATGGGTACAAAATTGCCCAGAAAACTGGAACAAAAGATGCAGACTGTAGGCGAGCAAATCAAACTTGCCCGTTTGCGCCGCAATTTGAGTGTGGCGCAAGTGGCGGAACGGGCCACCTGTTCACCTTTAACCGTGACAAGGATTGAAAAAGGAACTCCCACGGTAGCTATAGGCATTTATTTGCGGGTGCTTTACGCCTTGCAATTGGACGATGACATTCTCCTTCTCGCCCAGAAAGACGAAATGGGCCGTGCCTTGCAGGATTTGGCATTGAAACACCGTGAAAGAGCGTCTAAAAAAGTTTAGAGTATAGAGTATGAAGACATTACAAAAAAGTCGTACCTTTGCCAATATTTTCAATTCCTTTATGGCTGAAAGCCAAAACATAGAATACAAAGAACCGAGGCGGAATTGTTAGGCATGAGCACAACCGCAAAGGACAAAAACATCAAATGGCTGAAGGATAACGGAATCATTCGGCACGTTGGCCCTGCTAAAGTTGGTCGGTGGGAGGTGATTGGGAAATAAACGAATAATAAAAACAAACACCCTCATACTTATATGGAACTTTTACTTCGTAAAACTAAAATTCAGAAATTAGATTTCATCCTTTCTTCTTGTCCAGATAAGGAGAAAGAAGATTTGTATGTTGCCTATCAATTTGTTAAAGAATTGTTTTGCAGAGTATGTAAACGTACGTTGTTATATGGTGACAACAAATACAATATTGTGGATTATCCTTTCTTGTATAGGGAAAGGCAATTAGACTCAGTTGTACTACCTGTGATTTCTGAATTATGTCATGGATTCGTATTAGCGGAATATCCAGTTGTGAGAGATAGTAACCTAAAGGGATACGAAAAAGAAAATTCCAAAGGAAGGATAGATTATTGGTGCATTTATAAGGATTATAGTTTCGTCATCGAAATGAAACATAGTTATGACGCATTTATGACGGATACAACGAATACAAGACTTATTCAAAGATGGAAAACAATGAATGTTAGTCAACTACAAGACATTCGAAAAGAGGTTAAACATTTTGAAGAGAGAACCAAAGGATTAATCAGATTAGGATTGCATTTTATCACACCATATTGCGATAAAGCCAGAAGTATGAATGATGTAGATTGTTTTGTAAAGAAACAAAAAGACATACTAGAAAGACTTTATAAAGATGTTAGCAGTTCGAAACCCAAAATAACAACACCAAGTTTTATGGCAAGTTGGTATCTCCCTAGAAATGAAAAATATTTTGAGGTATTCTATCAGGGAACGTATCCTGGTCTATTGCTTTTAGGGAAGTTTTTCCCTTCCATTCAACATGATGGATGCCTGAAATGATTACACATTTTTCTTAAACAAACTAACATGCAGAATGGCGCAAAAGCCCAACACCGCTTTGCACCATTCCGCATTCTACAGGATCCCAAACCTCTTCATATCCTCCTCAACCGTCCCAATCCCGCCAATGCCGAAATTTTCAACCAAGGCTTTGGCCTATTGCCGCTTCGCCTCATAGCCGATGTCAGTGATGGCCTTGATGACGGCCTCATCGGTGATGTCGCCTTTGACGGTGGCGGTGCTAGCGGCGAGGTCGACAGTCAATTCGTCGATGCCCTGCAAGCCTTGCAAGGTCTTTTCCACATTGGCACGGCAGTGGTTACACATCATGCCGTCCACTTTGAACACTCTTGTTTCCATAGTCTTATCTTTTTTCTTTGGTACAAATCTCATGATGAGCGCATAGACCAGCAGGCAGCCCAACACGATGCTGCAAATCACATTGAACATGGCTGGCGTGGCATGGCAGCAGGCGTGAGTCAGCACCAGATGAGAGGTGAACCACTCACGAGGCAGCAGATAATCCACACCTAAGCCGAAGGCAAAGGCACCCAAGGTGATCGACAGCAGATAGAGCCACAGCGTCTTCCGCCCCAGCACCTTACGGATGACCAGGATGGAAGCCGTGTTGGAGGCTGGCCCTGCCATTAGCAGGACGAGTGCCGCACCGGGCGTGATGCCTTTGAGCATCAGCGCGACGGCAATCGGGATGGAACCCGTGGCGCACACATACATCGGGATGGAGATG
>CACXIM010000125.1 GCA_902767725.1 uncultured Bacteroidia bacterium
GACGAAGACCTCGTTGCAGTAGAGTTGAATCTTGTTGCGCTGGAACTCGTAGCGGTTCTTCACCTTCGGGAAATAGAGGATGCCCGTGAGGTTGAAGGGGTAGTCCACGTTGAGGTGGATGTGGAACAGCGGCTCGCCAAAGTTCATCGGGTAGAGCGTGTGGTAGAAGTCGTTGTACTCCTCGTCCTTGATGTCGGCAGGGGCTTTCTTCCACAGCGGAGCCACGTCGTTGATGATCCAAGGCTTCTCCACTTCCTTGGTCTTGGGTTTGCCGTCCTTGTCGGTCTCGCCTTCGATTTCCTCCTGCACCTTGCGCGTGCCGAATTGGATCGGGATGGGCAGGAACTTGCAGTATTTGTTGAGCAGTTCGCGGATACGGCCTTCTTCGAGGAACTCGGAGGCATCGTCAGCGATGTAAAGGATGACGTCGGTGCCGCGGTCGCCCTTGGGGATCTCGTTCATCGTGTACTCGGGGCTGCCGTCGCATTCCCAGATGACGCCGTTTGTGCCTTCTTCTTTGCAGGACTTTGAGATCAGCGACACCTTCGAGGAGACCATGAAGGCGGAGTAGAAGCCCAAGCCAAAATGTCCGATGATGTTGGCGGCTTCGGCCTCGCTTTGGGTCTTGAACTTGGCGATGAACTCCTCTGCGCCCGAGAAAGCGATTTGGTTGATGTACTTGTCGACCTCTTCGGCGTTCATGCCGATGCCACGGTCGCGCACGGTCAGGGTCTTTTTCTTCTTGTCGACTTCCACCTTAATAGTGAGGTCGCCTAGTTCGCCCTTGAACTCGCCCGAGGCGGCCAAGGCCTTCAGCTTTTGCGTGGCGTCCACGGCGTTACTGATGATTTCGCGCAGGAATATCTCCTGGTCCGAATAGAGGAACTTCTTGATGACAGGGAAAATGTTTTCTGTCTTTACTCCAATGTTACCGGTTGTCATATTTCGTAGGATTTAAAATTCAAAGATTTAAAGATTTAAAGATTGACCGATGGTTTATGGCTCATAGCCTATGGATGCCTTGAAGTTGAGGCAAGCCATAGGCTATAGGCCATCGGCCATAGTCAAAATGCGTGCCATTGGAAAAACTGACATTTTGGCAAGGGATTGTTGAATTGAATGATAGAAGTTTTCTATTTTTGCAATCAAAATCTTTTTGGTATGAAAAAAAACATGTTTGTATTGGCTTTTTGCCTTATTGTATTGGCGTTTTCATCTTGCTCGTCGTTGCGAAACACCACACCGAAGAATTTGCCTCCTTTGAGTGAAGTGTCGCCGATTCTTGACAGCATTGTTGAGGAAGGATACCAATTGTATTATTCCGAAAGGGCAAATTGGATTGCAACAGACCTTGTGTTTGAAAGGTATGGGATGGACGAGCTTGGCAGATCCATTACATATCAGGCCGATAACAATCTTTGGACGGTTTGTTTCTTTGATAAAAACAATGAGAAATGTCTTTTGGAATGTCGATTTGATATCAAGTCTGGTAATACTGTGACTTTGGATTCCATCCGTCCTATTTCTACTTTTGAAAAAGAACAATTGCAGCGAAAAGAGACAATGCTTAACGAGGCCATCAGCAAGTATGGCTCTGAATTAAAGTTTGCTCCTGAAACATTTGGTAATCCGAACATTGATTTTGTTCGCATGAATGACCATCTGACGCGGGTGTATTTTCTTCAAGGTACAATAAGGCATGATGTGATACCTTTTGGAAATGATTATTCGATTGATTTTGATGAGAATTTGAAACCAATTGCTTTCCGTCGCTATCATCGATCGCTAATAGATAGCCCCACAAAAAATGACAAAGGTGAAGAAGCCAAATTTCTCTTTCACACCCATTTGAAAGACAATCCTTTTATTACTCCTACCGATATTTGCAACTTTCTGCTTTATCGCCCGAAAAATATGGATGGTTTCATGGTTGCAAGCGAGGCGTACAACTGTATGTTTATGTTCTCTGTTAACCAGCACCGCATCGTCGTTCAGTAAGAAAGAATCATAAAGCTACTATACGCTACTTTTCATTGATTTTGATTGAAAATGCCTTTTATCTGCGGTAAAAACGTCGCTGAATAAAAGCATGTTTTGATGATTCGAGGTATGAGAATAGTTTTTTTAATAATCTGATAATAAAAGTGTTGTAAATATTTGTCGCGTTTTATTTGCATGGAAACAAAAATCTTTCTACTTTTGCAATAATTTTATTACTAAGTAGTTTATTAGTAAGTGAATTATTACTAAGTGGTTTATTACATATCGTGCCATGAATACTCCTTTCATATTTGGAAAAACAGTGAGCGGCGAGGCTTTCACTGACAGGGAAAACGAAACCGCCAAGTTGGTGTCGAACTTCCAGTATGGCGTGAATACCTTTATCGTTTCACCACGCAGGTGGGGCAAGACTTCTTTGGTGAAGAAAGTAAAAGGACTTGCCGAGAGTGAGAAACTGAAAATCGTCTATGTTGATGTGCAACAGTGTCGTTGTAAGGAAGATTTTTGCGAGCGTTTTGCCTCAGCTGTGCTGTCTCAAACCGCCACCAAGGTAAATGAGTGGTTAGAAAATGCCAAGACGTTTCTCGGACGTTTCAGTTTTGGCATCAATGCCTCACCCGATCCGACAAATGAAATGTCCTTGAAAATAAATCTTTCACCCAAGGAGCGTTCCATGGAAGATTTGCTTCAATTGCCAGAGAAAATCGCCAATCGCAAAGGCTTTCGAGTGGTTGTATGTATTGACGAGTTCCAGCAAATTGGCAGCTATCCTGAAACTATGCAATTCCAAACGGAGTTGCGTTCCGTATGGCAACATCACGAACTCACGTCGTACTGCCTCTTTGGAAGCAGAAAGCACATGATGGAAGCCTTGTTTGACGACGAGTCCAAACCTTTCTACAAATTTGGCGATATCATCTATCTGCAACGCATTCCAACAGAATACTGGGTAAAATATATTATTGGAAAATTCCAAATGGCTGACAAGACCATCACCAAAAAACAGGCTGCTTGGATTGTTGATCAAGTTGACGGCAACTCTTCATACGTTCAACAATTGTCGTGGTATGTATTCCAGCGAACTGAAACCAAAGTCACGGAAAGCATTCTTTCTGATGCTTTAAAAGAATTGATCGCACAATGTAACGATTTGTTCGAGAGTAAGACGGAGAACTTGACTGCGTATCAGATGAACTTTCTTAAAGCCATTTCTAACGGCGTGACTAATGGATTCTCATCGACTAAAGTAATCCAAGAATACAAACTTGGCTCTTCTGCTAATGTGTCCATTATTAAGAAAGCATTGATAGAGAAAGATTTGATTGTCAAAGAAGGCAAAACACTTAAATTAGCTGATCCTGTTTTGGGATTGTGGCTTCAGCAAGCATAATAAAGAAATGACTATGAGCGAAATCTACGACTTCTATAACAATGGTGCCGAGATAGGCCGGCTGGAGCGCGGTCTGGGCATCGTGGAGTTTCACAGAACAAAGGAAATCCTGGCGCGTTACATTGAAAGCGGTAAGGTGATCTACGACATCGGCGGCGGCATCGGGATGTATGCGGCATGGCTGGCGAAGAAGGGCAATGAAGTCCATCTGATTGAGTTGGCCGAAAATGCCGTGGAATATGCCAAAGCCAATCGAGACGGGCAATGCCTTGCAAGTCAATCGTCCCGACGAGAGTGCCGATGTGGTGCTGCTGATGGGACCACAATACCATTTGCGCGATAGGGAAGACCGTTTGCAGTCGCTTCGTGAGGCATTCCGAGTGTTGAAGAAAGGCGGCCTCTTGGTGGCGGCGGGTATTTCCAAGTTCAGCTCCATGACTTGGGCATTGTCGGTGTATGGTGAGAAGAAAAATGCGTCACTCATGGAATTCCTTGATGACTCTGTGTTTTTCAACATGATTAAGGGGGAAATGACTACGGGTGACCATATCAGACCGAAGGAATACCCGAAGTTTATTGCAGAGTCATATTTCACTACATCTGATGAGATGAAATCGGAAATCGCAGAGGCGGGATTTATGGTGGAGAAAGCCATCGCCGTTGAAGGCTGCATCTGGTTTACGCCGCACCTCACGGAGAAATGGGAGGACGAGGCCAGCCGTGAACGCCTCCTTGACATTGTCCGCATCACTGAATCGGAGCCCGAGATGATGGGGATGAGTCCACATTTTTTGGTGGTAGCAAGGAAATAAATGTGATGAAGACGGTCGGGCTCAGGGACCTGCTTTTTCGTTTGTTAAAACACTTTGTATTGAAACAATCCTTATTTTTGTAGGCAAAATAAATAAATCCAAATATGAAAAAACTGTACGCTTTTATTGCGATGTGGCTTCTTGCAGGAAGCGCCTTCGCCCAAGTGCTTGTCAACGAGACTTTTGAAAATGGTAACACGGTAGACCAGACCCCTGTGGGTTGGATTGGCGATGGCGGCTGGAAGGCTGGCATCACCATTCCAGACGACAATACGGCCCGTGGCAGGAAGCCCCACACTGGAGACTGGTATATGTATGCCACCTATAACACTGATGTGTGGATATACAAGGAAATCGAGGTGACGGCTGGAAATTATTACCGCATTTCGTTCTGGTATGCTACTTGGCATGTCGACCACTTCAACCTGGAAGTGAAAGCCGGTGCGAGTGCCAATCTTTCGGCGATGACTGCCACAGCTGTACCGATGATGGTGGTCGCAAACGAGGAGTTTGAACAGACCTCGGGTGTGTTTCAGGCTACCAGTTCAGGCTCTTATTATGTAGGTTTCCATAGCGTGGCCGACAACGGACCTTGGTATTTGTCCATCGATGACATCATTATTGAGCAGACCGCGCAATATAACTTCAACGTGGAGCAACTCACCGCCGACACTTCCGTCTATTTCGGCGAGCCTGCCTATCTGCGTTTCCGCTTGAATAACACTGGCGAACAGTCAGATACTTATCAACTCAACAGCACGGGCAATCTGCCGATTGAGTTCTACCAGAATGGTACCCAGGTGAGCCAAGTCAACGTGTCTTATAACAATTCTGTGGAGTTGGTGGCCAAGACGACTTTGCCGATGAATCTGAACAACAACGAAGTCGTCCATGCTACCTTCGATGTCGTATCCAGCCATTCTGCCCCGACACAAAATGCTGACTTTGCCATCACGGCTTTGGCTCCATACGCTGATTTCCCGCTTGAGGAAGGCTTCGAGAACGACTTTGTGCCTTTCGGTTGGCAAAACCACATCACTAATGGCAACTATGCCTTCGACCGCATCACGGAAGGCTCCACGCCGAGCGCAATGCCTCATGAAGGTAGCCAATATATGGCTCGATTCTATACCTATACGAATCCTTCGGGAGGCTCGGCTGAAATAGTCTCGCCCAAGATGAACTTGAACGAACATGACAATATCGTCCGTTTCTGGATGTTCCGTAATAGCAACCCGAACATCAATAAAGATGACCGAATCAATGTGTATTACAACGCTGTGCCGCGTTCGGAAGGCGGTCAACTGCTTGGCACAATCCATCGCTGCACCTATAAGGAACCCGTAGTCGCCGATGTGGACGACTGGTATGAATATGCCTTCACTTTCGACTGCCCCGACGACTATGGCTTCATCATTTTTGAGGGCGTTAGCGACTACGGTTGGAACCTGTATCTCGACGACATCTTCATCAATAGTTCTTCGGAAGACCATGAGGCTCCCACGGTGATCGCTGTCAACGGTAACCAAACCTACGCCGACACTGAGATGAACCTTACTTTGCGTGTCCACGATGCATCTACGATGCCTGCTACGCTGGCGGCCACCTATACCATTTGGGGACATGCCCATGATTTGACATTTACAAGGGCTGGCAAGGGCAACTATGACTACACCGCTACTATTCCTGCCTACGACAACCATACCCATGGCACTTTGACTGTGCAACTCGTTGATGCGTTGGGCAATAGCGCAACATCGGAGGAGATCCCGATTCGTTGGGATTACCAACGCCCGCTGCTCTTTGAGACCTTTGAGGAATGCAGCAGCATGTTCACTATGCCCGAAGGCTGGACCACCGACGGCAACCCGACTTGGTGGGATTGGACCGTCCAAGGCACAGTGTACTATACGGACTATTATGAAGACAACTTTGTTGTGAATCCGCATCACGGCAACAAGCAGGCCGTGTTGGAATGGGACAGTAGCGAGAATCCCGCGGCACAAGACCAAACTTTGATTACGCCTGTGCTGACCATCACAAGACCCACCGTATTGCAGTTCTGGACTTGGGTGCAATATGGCACCGATGGCTACGATCGTTTTGTGGTCAGGGTGTACGACGCCTACAATGGCACTTGGGACGACAAATGGGATGCCGCCGACATGCCTTACGGACAAATCAACGCTTACGACGAGCCGATTTCCATCAACTTGGATGAGTACATCGGGCGCAACATTAAGATTGGCTTCAGAGGTTACAACACCTTTGGCGAATGGCTGGCCTATGACTGGTTTGTCGACGATGTGAAGGTTGTCCCGACGGATACCACCGATGTGAATGTGAATGAGTTGGCCGCTCTGAAGTTTGATGTCTATCCCAACCCGGCAAAGGACAAACTTCATGTTGGAACGAAGAGCGTGATTCGTCAAATGGAGTTGGTTGCCGTTGACGGCCGGAGGATGCGACAATGGTTGATTGATGCCATAGAGGCAGAAGTGGCGTTGGAAGGTATCGCGAAAGGGGTTTATGTATTACAGATTGTAACTGACGATGGCGTGTTGACAAAGAAATTGTTGTTGGAGTAATATCAACGACTTTATGAATAATTCAATAACGACTACTATGAAAAAGATTTGGTTAATTGTTTTAAGTGTTTTCCTGACGCTTTCCATGAAAGCTTCGCCAGTGGATCGAAATATGGCCATGAATTTGGCTTCTGCATTTTTAAAAACCAATAATCTACAGCTGGTGAATTTGTCGGGAAGATATGGTTTGTATAATCTCTACGCTTTTACAGGAGAGAATTGTTTCGTACTGTTGTCGGCTGATGACAGCGCTTTCCCCTTGTTGGCTTATTCCTTTGAAAATCCTTTCTCATTGGATGTTTCAGAGAACACCTTGGACTGGATCCGT
>CACXIM010000126.1 GCA_902767725.1 uncultured Bacteroidia bacterium
GAAAGACACACTCATTTATTCCGATGACGGTTCATACGTCAAGTTCGAGACTTCGGATGGTTTCCAACCTGAGACGGGAGAGCCATGCAAAAAACTGACCGTCACCTCTTATGATGCTGACGGAACCCAGCGAAACAATTTTTTCATCACGGAAACGGAAAGAAGAGGCGATACGTCTACCTATACCATCGAGCCGTTCACCCTCTCCGTACATCTTTTTGAACAACTGTTAGATTTAGCCACATACGAAGAAGACACTGTTTATCAGATGGTTGAAGAGATGCCCGAATTCCCTGGTGGTGAAAAAGCCTTGATGGATTATGTGTCCAACAACGTCAAATATCCGCAAGAAGCAAAAGACAAAAACATTGCTGGCCGTGTGTTTATCGGTTTCGTTGTTGAGAAAGACGGTAGCATCAACGAGGTGAAAGTCCTTCGTGGTATCGGTGGCGGGTGCGACGAAGAAGCCGTGCGTGTCATCAAATCCATGCCGAAATGGAAACCCGGCATACAAAAGGGCAAGCCTGTTCGTGTGAGTTTCCAGATGCCTTTCGTGTTCAAACTGGATGAGAGTGCGGCAAGCAAGAGCGGTCTTGTCAACAACACATATATGGGCAAGGAAACGGGCACCAAAGACGGAGTCACTTACACGATGAAGATGACGATGGAATTTGAAAGCAACACGACGGGCTATTTCGTTATGACCTTGACTTCACAGAAGAAGAACGGAGAATCACAGGTTGAATTCCAAGATGTGGGGTTGCCCTTCACCTATACTTACGATGGCAAATCATCGGGTTCCATCCAACCCACGAATCCTGATGGTAGCCAACTGGGCGAAGAGCCCATGGCACCTTATGGTTTTATTGTCGAAAAAGATGGCTCCATCCAAGTCAGTTTGTATGATATGAAAGAAGATATCGGTGTGGAGAAAATGGTGTTCAAGAAAGTCGTAAAATAATGTTTAACCCAAAAAAATAATCAAGATGAAAACAAGAATTGAAAAAGCCAACGGTCTCTGGTGGAGACTCATGGCAACCCTATCGGTGCTGACCCTTCTGCTCATGGTCAACACAAATGCCATGGCACAAAGCAAGAAAATTGCCAACGACAAAGTTTTAGAAAAAGCAGAGGTGATGCCACAATTCCCGGGTGGCGATCAAGCGATGATGAAGTTTGTGGCCGAAAACGTCCAATACCCGCAGGAAGCCAGGGACAAAGAAATCTCAGGTCGTGTAATGGTGGGGTTCATCGTCGAGAAAGACGGCAGTGTCAATGAAGTCAAGGTTGTCAAAGGCATCGGCGGTGGCTGCGATGAGGAAGCCGTCCGCGTGGTGAAGGCTATGCCAAAATGGAAGCCTGGAAAGCAAAAGGGCAAACCCGTCAGGGTGCACTATACGCTGCCTTTGACTTTTAAACTGCAATAAACAACAAAGGGGCTGCTAGCAGCCCCTTTGTTTTTATAAAACCAACTGTTCCCACCGAATCTTAGGCACAAACTGAACCCCATTTTCATCGCGATAATAGGCCAGTTTTTCGCCTGCATCCACGGGCTGCAATTTGATGGTTTCCTTGCCCTTGCCGATAGCCAAAATGAGCAGCGGCTCGTAAGGCAGGTCGAACGCCTCCGTAATCTTTGCCTTATTAAAAGCACCAATCATGATACCGTTCAAGCCCATCTCGGTGGCTTTCAGCAGCATGCTCTGCGCCGCAATGCCAAGGTCGATGTCCACGAACTTGTTTTCGGGCACGGTACTGCAAATGATGATGAACGCCTCGGGTTCGGTGCCAGGGTAGGGGAGATGCAGTTCAGGTAACAGCCCACCCAATTTCATGTTTTGAATGATGTTTTCTGCCCCCGTTTCCTTGGTCACCAACTTGAAGCGGAGCACTTGCTGGTTCTTTGCCGAGGCAATTTTGGTGTTCACCGCCACGATGCGTTCCAGCATCTCGCGCTTTACCTCAAAACTTTGGTCATAACCACGATAACTGCGGTTTTTCTCCATTAAGGTTTCAATTGAAGTGTGCTTTACCACAGTCTTTTTGGCGCCCTTGCCAAAGACTTCTTCATAGCGTTTTTCAAGATATCCGTCTGCCATTGTTATTTCATTTCAAGGTTGGCTTCTAGCTTTTGGCCTCTGGCTACTGGCAGCTACCAAGATTGAGGAGATTGCGGGTCTATGCCCGCAATGACGCCTAGGGTAGAAACTGCCAGAAGCCAATGGCCATTAAAGCGCGAAATTAGAGAAAAAAACGACACAATTCCACCTTTTTCCCTACTTTTGCACCATGAAAAAGCGATTGCTGCAAATCGGTTCTCTCTTGATGGCCCTCGTCGTGCTGTTTGTCTCGGTCGGTTGGGACGTGAAGTTCCATTATTGCACCGAAGAGCACCATACGACAGGCAGCCTTTTCAATGCATCCGACGAATGCGTGCATTGCTGGGATCACCATCATGAGCACGAAATGGAAGCCTCTTTGCCGCAAGATGTCGTACAGTTCAACGCCAAATGTTGCTGTGAGGACTTCGACAGCAAAATCCAATTCACCGATAACTTTGTTTTTTCGCCTGACAAACACCTGATTGTCAGCCTGCAATCCTTCATCCTGCCCCATTTGGATTTGTCAGAAATTTGTGCTCAAGTGACCACCAGCTTCAGCAACCTTTCCTTAAGAAAAACGCTCAAGTTTCTTTCCGGGCGAGAACGGATTGTGTTTTTTTCTTCACTGAAGCTTAATCCTTTGGTTTTCTGATACGCTCGAACTAAGCCCATGAGATTCCCTCTGGGAATGGAGTGCTGTCAGTATATTATACGCGGCGGCTTGTGGCGCTTTTGTTGAGCAGGATTTTCTTGCCGCCGCATAACAAGATAAATGCATCACTCCATTCCCCGAAGGGGAACCTCTTCAACACTTAAACAACCAACACTCTTACATCATGAAAACCAAACAACTCACCCTAATAACCCTATTATTATTTGCCTTCGCCACAGGCGCTTTCGCCCAAGGCTTCATCGAAGGCACGGTATATGAAGAGTCCGAAAACGAACAACGCACCCCGCTGCCAGGCGTGAACGTGTATTGGAAAATCGTCAACGAAGGCGTGGTGACCGATGCCAATGGACATTATAAAATCCCGCTTCATGAACGCATCGGCTGCCTTGTGTTCAGCTGTATCAGCTATGAAAATGACACCATCCACCACATGATGGAACCTACCCATTACGACCATGTATTCAAAGCCATACACATGCTGAATGAAGTGCAGATTGAGGCACGACAAAAAGCCACTTTCATCAACCCAATCAAAGCCATTGCTGTTCAGGAAATCACTTCCGAGAACCTGAAGCGTGCCGCCTGTTGTACTCTTGCAGGCAGTTTCGAGAACAACGCTTCGGTGGATGTGGCTTATAGTGACGCTGTCACGGGTGCCAAACAAATCCAATTGCTTGGCTTGAGCGGTATCTACACCCAAATGATGACCGAAATCATACCCAATTTTCGCGGTCTGGCTTCCACTTTCGGCTTGAACTATGTGCCTGGTAACTGGATGAACGGCATCCAAATCTCCAAAGGAACATCTTCTGTAAGAAATGGTTACGAATCCATTACGGGACAAATTAATGTGGACTACAAGGAGCCTATGCCCAACAAGAGCGAGAAAGTGTTTGTCAACCTCTACGGCAACTCGATGTTAATGACGGACTTGAACTTCAACGGACGCGTAAAAGTGGGAAAGAATGACGGAATCATGTTATTCGGCCATGTGAGCCACAGCCACATGAAAATGGACGAAAATGCCGACTCGTTTCTTGACGATCCGATGACCACACAATACAATGTCTTTTTGCGTTATAACCATCCCCATACGGGCCGTTTCGGTTGTAAGTTAGGCATCAAGGCGTTAAAGGAAACCCGACTCGGCGGACAAATGGACTTCGATCTGAAGCATCGCCTTGACGAAGGCTACAATCTGTATGGCATCGGCATCAATACCGAGCGCTATGAGGCCTTTGCCAAAGGCGGCTACCATTTTGACCGTAAAGACACCAGCCTCGGAATGCAACATCAGGTGACTTATCACAAGATGGACTCCTATTACGGCCTTACCGACTACAACGCCAACCAACTCTCTTACTATGGTAATCTGTTGTTTGACTCCTACCTCGTGAATGACCATCACACTTATTCCATAGGCGCCAGTTATACCTACGACAAGTATGATGAACATTTGAACGACAGCACTTTCCAACGTGTCGAACAAGTCCCGGGAGCCTTTGTGGAATACAATTTTGCCGACGATCACCATTGGAACATCATCGCTGGCTTCCGTGCCGACTATAACACCTATTACCAAAAGATGCTCTACACGCCTCGCCTGCATGTGAGATTCAAAACACACGATGATTTTGCCGTACGCCTTTCAGCAGGTAAAGGTTATCGTTCCCCAAACATCTTGGCTGAAAACTCCACCATGTTGGCTTCGTCAAGGATAATCCGTTTCATCGATACGCCCAAGATGGAAGAGGCCTGGAACTATGGCATCAACCTGGCCAAAAGTATAAACATCGGATGGCGTGAAATTGTCCTCCAAGCCGACTTCTACCGCACTGACTTCGTCAACCAAATCGTTCTCGACCGCGATGCCGATGCCCACCAGATTCGTATCTACAACCTCAACGGCAAGTCTTACTCCAACAGCGCCCAAATCGAAGCTAACTGCGAGATATTTAAGGACTTCGATCTAACTTTGGCCTTCCGCTACAACGATGTGAAGATGACGATTAACGATACACTGCGTGAGAAGCCTTTTGTCAACCGCGACAAAGGCTTGGTCTCGATGTCGTATGCCCCAGGCACTTGGCAGTTCGACTTCACGACGCAATTCAACGGCGACAGCCGCGTGCCCGACTTGGACGACAATGCTACCGCTGTGGCCAACGGTCAGAACATCGAGCGCTCGCCTTTCTATGTCATCATGAACGCTCAAATCACCAAGAAATTTGGCGAACGTTGGGAAGTGTATGTCGGTGGCGAGAACCTGACCAACTACAAGCAGGAGCATCCCATCATCTCAGCTGAAAACCCCACTAGTGAGGATTTCGATGCTTCCATGGTTTGGGGACCGCTTTCGGGCATTCGAGCCTATTTGGGCGTTCGCTTCCAAATCAAGTAACGCATCCTTTAGTCATTGCGAGGCATCATTCCGTGAAAACGGAAGAAGCAATCTAGAAAACAAAACTATTATAAAGTATTGTCTAGATTGCTTCGTCGTGCCTCCGTGAAATGACGTTCCTTGCCATGATGCATGAAAAAAATGTGTACTTTTGCGGCCTAAATACAGAACAAAATGAAGAAACTCCTTTTCCTCGGCGCCATGGCATTGTTGTTGGTCGCCTGCGAACAAAAAGAGACCAAAGAACAAACCCCAAAACAAGAAGTGGTCATTCCACAGAATGCCCCTTCTTTGCCCATGCCTGCCATACCTATCCAAACTAATGGAGGAGTAGATCCAACTGCCATGGGAAATCCCAATGGTCCAGTCTTGAAACTGGAAGAAGGCAAACCTCTCGATTTCAACCAACTGCAAACAGGGGGCGTATCTGTTGCAGAACATGTCGCCTCCCAGATTGATTCCATACGCATCAAGGCTGAACAAGGCAGTGCCACGTATCAATATGCCTACGGTGTGTGTTACGAAAAAGGCTGGGGCGTGGATCAGGATTTGAAACAAGCATTTGCTTGGTATAACAAAGCTGCCGAACAAAGCTCGGCAACTTTTATCGCTTGGGCAGTGGAGTGAATGCAGACCCCAAAAAAGCCTTTGAGTGGTATCAGAAAGGTGCCGATGAAAAGGATGCCCAAGCCATGTTGAACCTTGGCAACTGCTACTATTACGGCATGGGCACTGAGAAGAGTGAAAAAGCTGCTATCGATTGGTGGAAAGCGTCCGCTGATGCAGGCAATGCATACGCCATGGCACAAATGGGCGACTGTTATTATTTCGGTCTTGGTGTGGATAAAAACCTGGCCAGAGCCATCGATTTCTATACCCCTGCTGCCGATAAGAACATCACTAGCGCACTTTATCGCCTGGGTATCCTTTATTACACAGGTAATGGTGTGGACCAAGACCAAACCTACGCCAAGCTCCTCATGCAAAAAGCCCGCGACGGCGGCATGCAAGAAGCACAAGAGTTTTTGAATAAGAACTTCCAATAATATACGAAAATGCCGCTTTTGAGCGGCATTTTTTGTTTTAAATACGATCGTAATATTACGATAAATTTGTTTAGGATTTGTTTCCTTAGGCCTTCACCAAAGCTGCAGCGCCAAGGATGGCGGCATCATTATCAGGCAGTTCGGAAACACGAATTTCCACGCTGCCGTCGTAAACGAAGCACAGATGTTTCTTGAACGACTCGCGAGCGGGGTTCAGCAATACTTCGCCCGCTTTCACGGGACCGCCCATCAGGAAGATGGCTTCGGGACCGCTAAAGGCCACGACATTGGCCATGGCGATGCCCAGCCAATAGCCCGTCTTTTCAAAGACCTTGATGGCCAAAGGGTCGCCATATTTGGCAGCATCACCCACCATCTTGCTCGTCAGCTCTTCGGGCGGCACTTGTGATAGCGTGCCGACATAATCGGGGGTGCTTTGTATCATCTCGAGGGCGGTACGACGGATGCCCGTAGCGGAGGTATAGGTCTCCAGACAGCCTTTGCGTCCGCAGCCGCAAGGACGGCCTTCGGGGATGAGGATGGCGTGGCCGAGTTCACCAGCGCCGTGCCATGCACTAGCTTACCGTCAACAACAATGCCGCTACCCACGCCCGTGCCGAGGGTAAAGGTGATGAAGTTCTTCATCCCCTTAGCACCGCCGTAGACGAGTTCGCCGTAAGCCGCAGCGTTGGCGTCGTTGGAGACGACGACAGGCACGTCAATATACGAGTGGAATTCCGAGCCAAGATTGACGATACCCTTGAAGTTGAGGTTGGTGGCGTTCTCGATGCAGCCCGTATAGTAGTTGCCAGCCGGTGCCGCAATACCGATACCGTCGATGGTGTTAACGTGGTTTTCGGCCATTAAGTATTTTATTTGTTCGAAGATATCCGCCACATAAAGGGATGCATCGAAATATTTGTTGGTGGGAAGATTTTTCTTGGTCATCACACGGCCGTCGTCACGCACCAGTCCAATGTCGGTGTTGGTGCCGCCAATGTCGATTCCTATGGAATAAGTGTTCATAATCGTAGATTTTGTTGAATGGGCGAAAATACGGAGTTTTGTTGAATTGGAAAGAAAAAACTTATTTTTGCAATCAAATTTTTTGAATGATGAACACAAAACGAACCTTCCTCGCCATCTCCATTCCATGCAGCACGGAGTTTCCAGCCATGGTGGAAAGACTGAAGAAAAACCTCCAGCACGAAAAGTATATCAATTATGTGAAAACCAACCAAATCCATCTGACCCTGAAGTTTGTCGGCGACACCCCGGCAGAGGATATTCCCAACATCATCGAGGCCTGTCAGAAAGTGGCCAAAAAACACCAGCCTTTCACCATGGACTTCGACCGCACTGGATTCTTCGGGAGCAACAACGTGCCCCGCATCCTTTGGCTCGGCATGAACAACCAACCCAAGGCCCTGTTTGACCTCGAAGCCGACCTCTTGGATGCCTTCGACGATTTAGGTTATCTGCGTGACAGGCAGAACTTCGTGCCGCACCTCACCGTTTGCCGCATCAAGCAGCTGGTCGACAAGCAGTTTTTCCTGCAAATCTGCAAAGGCATCGAGCAGAAGACCTACCTCCATGCCGATGTGAAGGAACTCATCTATTTCCAAAGCTTCCTCCAACCCACTGGACCTATTTACAAAATCTTGAAGAAAATCCCATTGGGTTAAATTGGCACTAATTTTGCCGCAAATCCTCTTATACATCGAAAAAAAGCACTACTTTTGCAATTTATTAGCATTAATTGAAGTTATAGGAAAAAATTCGATAAACAATGAAAAGTAAAATCACAACCATCATGATG
Organism: uncultured Bacteroidia bacterium; assembly: GCA_902767725.1. GTDB lineage: Bacteria > Bacteroidota > Bacteroidia > Bacteroidales > F082 > Limimorpha. The sequence continues at coordinate 8,042 of CACXIM010000126.1, forward strand.
GTTCTTCTGGCCGTGTTCATCACGTTGGGAGGCACCACCAGCTGTAAGAGCAAGAAGAGACTTGCCCGCGAAGCCGCCGAGGCGGAGTACAAATCGAAAGTTGAACAAGCCACGAAGGACTTGAACGCCATTCTCGACGACGAGACCCTTTGGAGCCTCGAAGAGAAAGAAGCACGCGTAAAGACCATCAAGGACTGGAACTTGCAAAACGCCGAAGTCGACGATCTCATCTTCCAAGTGGAGAAGAAGTTGGCTCGCGAACGCGCTCAGAAGGAAGAAGAGGAACGCGCCAAACAGGAAACGGAAAACGCCAACACCACACTTGAGAAAAACTTTGCATCCATAGCACGTGCGGGCAGCGTTTCGCAAGCCAACCGCACCATCAACGAGACCCTGGGTCTCTTTGAGTCGCCCAACGTTCCAGTACTCATCATCATCAAGCAAAACGCAGGCTTCAACGACTACGACCGTCCGACCACCATCGAGAAGTACCTCAACTACCTGAAGGACCAAAAGAAGGCGGCCGAGAAGGTGCACGAAATCAAATACAACGCCAACGGAAAGATTAACGAACTTGAACTGATAAAGAAATGAAAAAGATCATTGCCACTTTAGTGATTGCCTTGTGCATCGTGGGAAGCGCCATGGCTCAAGAGGAAGAAATCGATTACGCTCGCAAGCAAGCCATCGACAGCCTCGCCTTGGAAAAGGTGAGAGACCTGAGCAAATACATCAAAATCGTAGGATCGAA
>CACXIM010000127.1 GCA_902767725.1 uncultured Bacteroidia bacterium
ATTGACCAATATCCCTTACTGCTGCCTCCCGCAGGAGTCTGGTCCGTGTCTCAGTACCAGTGTGGGGGACCGTCCTCTCAGATCCCCTAGCCATCGTAGACTCGGTGGGCCGTCACCCCGCCGACCATCTAATGGCACGCATGCCCGTCCCCCTCCGCGTCTCCGCCTTGCCGCCGGGAAGATGCCTCCCCAGCGGCCCATCCGGTATTATCCGGCGTTTCCACCGGCTATCCCGGAGAGGGGGGTTGGTTGCATACGCGTTACGCACCCGTCCGCCACTCTCATGCCCCCGAAGGGGCATTTACCGTTCGACTTGCATGTATTAGGCCTGCCGCTAGCGTTCATCCTGAGCCAGGATCAAACTCTTCGTTGTAGTATTGTACTTCTTAAATTTCTATTCTGAATCTCGGGTTCCGCACTCTTCGTTGTAATATTGTACTTCTTAAATTTCTATTCTGAATCTCGGGTTCCGCCTCAATGTTCTCTTGGTGTTCCTTCTAAAAGGTTCCTCTCCCTAGCGCCGCTCCCGCGGCGCAGGTCTTGTGCTGGCCTCAGACTTTCAAAGAACTTCGCTCCCGTCTCCCCTCTTCCTAGCCTCTCGTTCCTTCCGAAAGCGGGTGCAAAAGTACAGCTTTTTTCATTACACACAACACTTTTTTTCGATTATTTTTTCTCTTTTTCGTATCTCATTGGTTGTCAAGAAAAAAATTAAATCATTTTTCTTTTCTTTATTTCGATTTTTAGTCTTTTTTAGGGCAAAAAAAAGTGATTTTGGATGTCATTTTATAGTTTTTTTGACGGGATAAAGATACATTTTGAGGATATATTGAAAGAAAAAACATACTACGAAGTGCAAAGTTGAGGAAGACACCTTAATTAATATAATAATGAGCTTTAGTCGCAAATTGGTAGAATAAAATGGAAAAGTGATGATGAAGAATTGCCGAGGATACATTAGTTTTACTATTTTTGCGACATAATCAATGGAAGACAGTCCTATGCCAAACAAGCAAATCAAAGGGAGCCTAAGCGGCATCGTAGACAAGATGAACAAAACCTATGACGGACTCATTGGGGAAGGATTCAACTTGGGTATTGGCCGACGTGTCGTGCCCGTAATGATGGATGGAGCAGTGTCGGGATGGAAGATGCAACGCTACGAAAACGACGAATGGCTAGATATGGACGAGACGCCTTTTGAGAGCATGCAGGCGTTGATTGAACACTATAAGGACGAAAAATAGTTACCCCACCACCACACCGTAGCAGTCAAAATAATCCGCTTGGGTGATTTTGACTTGGTAAAAATGGCCGATTTGCAGTTCTTTTTCGGCAGGGATGAGAATTTCATCATCCACTTCGGGAGAGTCGTACTGTGTGCGACCAATGTAATAGTCACCTTCAAGACGATCGATCAGCACCTTCTCGGTCTTGCCCACACGCCGTCCATTAATCTCCAATGAAACGTTCTGCTGAATATCCATCAACTTGTCGACACGCTCTTGCTTCACCTCGTCGGGGACGTCGTCTTGCATTTCGTAGGCTGCTGTTCCTTCTTCGGGCGAAAAGGCGAACACCCCTGCCCTTTCAAAACGCATGTCCTTGATGAATTGGCAGAGTTCCTCGAAGTCTTCCTCGGTCTCGCCAGGGAAGCCCACGATGAAAGTGGTACGGAAGGCGATGTCGGGCACGTGCTTTCGGACGTTCTCCACAAAACCAATCGTCTGCTCACGATCCACGCCACGGCGCATATCCTTTAGAATATGGGTGCTGATATGCTGAAGTGGTAAATCAATGTAATGGCAAATCTTGGGATTCTCGCGCATCAGGTCTAAAAGTTCATCGGGGAAGCCCAAAGGATAACCGTAATGCAGGCGGATCCACTCGAAGCCATCGATGTCCGCAAGGGCTTTCACCAGTTCCACGATATGCGACTTACCGTCGATGTCGTGACCGTAATAGGTTAGGTCCTGGGCGATGAGGATGAGTTCCTTCACGCCTTGCTTGGCCAGACCTTTAGCCTCTTCGATGAGATTGTCCATGGGCACGGAGACATGGCCGCCTCGGATAAGCGGGATAGCACAAAAGGCACAACGACGGTTGCAGCCCTCGGAAATCTTCAAATAAGCAAAATGCTTCGGGGTGGAAAGCACACGGCGACTGCAATAATCGGGCTGTACCTCCTCTTTCAGCAGGTCGGCAGCGATGAGATTGACGCTCTCCACGCCATAGAAGGCGTCCACCTCATGGATTTCCGCTTGCAAATCCTTCTTGAATCTTTGCGAGAGGCATCCCGTGACATACAGTTTCTTGATTTTGCCCTGCTTGCGCAGCTCGGCATATTCCAAAATAGTATCGATGGACTCCTCCTGCGCGTCACCAATAAAGCCGCAGGTGTTGATGATGACCACGTCGGAACGGCGTTCGTCATCATGACGGATCACATAACGGTGTTCCAACAAAGCGGCCAAATGCTCCGAGTCGACTTTGTTCTTGGAGCAACCTAGTGTCACGATATTCAAGGAAGGTCTTTTCATATTGTTTTTTTTGACTTCGGGAGCGGGACTTCGAGACTACGGGACAATCCTGTCGAAGGACTCGCAGTCTCGTAGTCTCGTAGTCATTTTACTCGAACAAGGAATCCACAAACGCCTTCCTGTCGAAGACCTGCAGATGGTCGATGCCTTCGCCGACGCCGATGTACTTGACCGGGATCTTGAACTGGTCGGAGATGCCGATGACGACGCCGCCCTTGGCAGTGCCGTCGAGCTTGGTCAAAGCCAAAGCGTTGACTTCTGTGGCAGCAGTGAATTGCTTTGCCTGTTCGATGGCATTTTGTCCAGTTGAGGCATCCAGCACGAGCAGAATCTCATGCGGTGCATCAGGAACAACCTTCTGCATGACGGTCTTGATCTTAGTCAGCTCGCGCATGAGGTTGACCTTGTTGTGCAGACGGCCAGCCGTGTCAATGATGACGACATCTGCATCCTGGGCAACTGCCGATTTCACCGTGTCGAAAGCCACGGAAGCAGGATCGGCACCCTGACCTTGTTGGACACAAGGCACTCCTACCCTCTCAGCCCAAATCTGGAGCTGGCTGACGGCGGCAGCACGGAAGGTATCGGAAGCGCCAAGCACGACCTTCTTGCCAGCGTTCTTGAAGTTGTAAGCCAACTTACCGATGGTAGTGGTCTTACCCACACCATTCACGCCGACGACCATAATCACATACGGCTTCTTATCGGCAGGAATGTCGAAGGTGGTGCCGTCGCCCGACTCGTTCTCCTGCAACAAACCCATAATCTCCTCTTTTAATATAGTGTTGAGCTCGCTGGTGCCGACATATTTGTCACGAGCCACACGAGCTTGGATGCGGTCGATGATCTTTAAGGTAGTTTCCACGCCCACATCGGAGGTAATGAGGATCTCCTCAAGGTTGTCGAGCACCTCGTCGTCGACGGTCGACTTGCCGATGATGGCTTTGGATATGCGGGAGAAGACGCTGGTCTTGGTCTTTTCAAGGCCTTTGTCGAGGTCTTCTTTTTGTTCTTTTTTACGGGTTAGGAATGAGAATAGGCCCATGATACAATGTTTAATTGTTGATTGTTTAATCGTTAATTGTTGAGGTCCCTGAGCCCTGAGCTTGTCGAAGGGTCGAAGGGCCGACTAGTGTCCGATTATACAAACACAAAAAAGCTCTTCCATAAAGTCATGGAAAAGCTCTGTTGTTCTGCGGTTTACGCAAATTATCTCTTAGCAAGGAACTCCTGCACCTTGTCGGCAGGAACGACGGTCTCCTCGAAATAGTAGGCACCGGTCTTCTCAGAACGCTTCATTCTGATGATCTTGCTATAGGTCTTGTCCAAGCTACGAAGGGTAGCA
>CACXIM010000128.1 GCA_902767725.1 uncultured Bacteroidia bacterium
TTGACCGCGTTGATGGCCCATGATTTCAAGGGCGCGGTTGGCAATCACCTCGTTGGCGCACATATTGGTTGAGGTACCGGCACCACCTTGGATCATGTCAATCGGGAATTGGTCGTGGTGCTGTCCGGCAATCAGTTCGTCGCAAGCCTGGCAGATGGCGTTGGCTTGTTGGACGGTGATCATGCCCACTTCATAGTTGGCAAGGGCTGCGGCTTTCTTCGTGATGGCCATACCTTTGATGAAATTGGGGTAACTGACCATCAGATTGCCACTGATATGGAAGTTTTCAATAGCGCGTGTTGTCTGTACGCCGTAGAGGGCCTCTTCTGGCACTTCTTTGCTTCCGAGAAGGTCGCTTTCGGTACGGAATTTACTTGTTGTCTTGGCTGTCATAGCTTCAAATGTTTTGATTTTCAATTAATTATAATAATTTCTATTTTTTATTCGATACATTTTTATCGTTTGCAAAAGTACAAAGAAATCATATACTCCAACAAAAAAAATGAAATATTTGCAAACTATTCTTCGAAATATGGTTTAATCTATTGGATTATAAATAATTATAAATCATACATGAAGTTAAAACATGACTAAAATCACAATTTTGAATTTTTTTTCTTTTTTTTCGCGGAAATCAAAATAATTGTCGTAATTTTGCAGCGAGATATAGATACGATAAAAACATATCGAATTAGCAGGCAGGTAGCTTGATTGTATAAATAAGGTACAGAAATGCCAATAATGACAAAGTATAACAAATAAATAAGGTAACAATGATAATAAAGATTTGTACTGGAAGTTCGTGTCACCTCAATGGTTCTTACGACGTGATTCAGGAATTCAAAAGTTTGCTGAAGAAATACGATGTCGAAGACTTGATTGAACTGAAAGCTAGTTTTTGCTTCAACGAGTGCATCAATGGCGTGAATGTAAAGTGCGAGACTGGATCCATGATGAACCAGGAGATGCCGAATATGACGCTGTGTGACGACGGTTTTCTCCTGCATCATGTCACCAAGGAGAATGCCGAGGATCTTTTTGTGAAGCAGATCTATCCCTTGCTTAACCTCAAATAAAATGTCTGAGACAATAACGATACGGAAAGGTCTCGACCTGCCCATCAGTGGAGCGGCTGAGAAACGCCTCACCGATGCGCGCAGCATCTCGACCTACGCCATAAAGCCCACTGACTTTGTGGGCCTCACGCCGCGATTGCTGGTCGAGGAAGGCGATATGGTGGAGGTAGGCGACGCCTTGTTTTGCGACAAGAGCGTTGAACGCATTCGCTTCACTTCGCCCGTCAGCGGGCAGGTAAAAGCCATCGTGAGAGGCGAGAAACGCAAGCTTTTGGAGGTGGTTGTGGAAGCGGATTTCAAATCCACTGGTTCGGTAGCCTCGGATGGCAAATCCTCGCCAATTCCGATGGATGCAGATGCAATCAAAGCAGCCATGCTGCAATGCGGCCTTTGGACCCAACTGCGTCAACGACCTTTTGGCACCGTCGCCAACCCCGACGACAAACCCAAGGCCATTTTCGTCAGCGCCTTCAGCAGCGCACCTCAGGCACCTGATTATGATTTCGTCATGCGGGGTAGGGAAGAGGCTCTCAAAAAAGGCCTTGAGGCGCTGGCAAAATTGACGAACGGAAAAGTCCATGTTTGTTTCCGTCCCAATCAGCCTCTTGCCTCAACAATTCAACAATTAAACAATCAACAGTTCAACATCCACTTTATAAAAGGTCCTCACCCTGCTGGAAACATCGGCACCCAAATCGCCCATATTGACCCTATTAATAAAGGAGAAATCGTCTGGACGATGAACCTGCAAGACGTTGCCGTGTTGGGTGAATTTGTTGCCACGGGCATTTACAAGCCTGAGCGCGTTGTCGCCGTAGCTGGGCCCAATATCAAGAACCCACATTATTACCGAGTAAGGTTTGGGGCTTGTTTGGCTGAGATTACCAAATCGCAACTGCTTAACAACGAATATCCTAAGATGGATGCCAACGATGCCACAAAGGAAAACCGTGTCATTTCGGGCGACATCCTGAGCGGCACACAAATCGCCGCTGATGGCTTTCTGAGTGCCTACGACGATTTGGTGAGCATCCTCCCCGAAGGCGACTATTACGACTTCATGGGCTGGATGATGCCCGGTCTCAGGAAGTTCAGCTTCTCGCGTACCTTCCTCAGTGGCTTCATGCCGAAAAGCACCTTCAAGCCCATGGGCATCGAGCTACCGCGTTTCGAAAATCTATGGAAATTCGACACCAACACCCACGGCGACTTGCGTCCCTTGGTCTTCACGGGCAATTTCGAGCGGGTTTTCCCCTTCGACATTTATCCCACGCAACTCATCAAGGCCTGCATCATCGGCGACATCGAGCTGATGGAGAACTTGGGCATTTACGAGGTCGAACCCGAAGACTTCGCCCTTTGCGAGTTCATCGACACATCCAAAACCGACATCCAAGCCATCATCCGAGAGGCTTTGGAAAAACTGAGAAAGGAGGGATTGTAATGTTCAATAACCTACGTCGTTTTGTTGACAAAATCAAGCCGAACTTTGTGGAGGGCGGAAAATTCGCATGGCTTCAAAGCACTTTTGAGGCCTTCGAAACCTTTGCCTTCACGCCCAATCGGGTCACCAAGCGCGGTAGCCACGTTCGTGACGCCATCGATTTGAAACGCGCCATGATCATGGTTGTCATCGCCCTCGTTCCTGCCATGCTCTTCGGCATGTGGAACATCGGCTACCAGACTTCGCTCCACGCCACGGATTGGCCTTACGAGTTGGGCACAGTGGCCAGTTGGTGGTATTGCCTCTGGTTCGGCTTTTTGAGGATGCTGCCCATGTTGGCAGTGTCGTATATTGTCGGTTTGGGCATCGAATTCACCTTCGCGCAAATACGTCACCATGAGGTGAACGAAGGCTTTTTGGTCACAGGTTTCATCATCCCGATGATTGTGCCGGTCACCACACCTTTGTGGCAACTTGCCCTCGCCACGGCCTTTGCCGTCATCATCGGCAAGGAGGTCTTCGGCGGCACGGGCATGAATTTCCTCAACCCCGCCCTGGTGGCGCGCGCCTTCCTATTCTTCGCCTATCCCACTAGGATGTCGGGCGACAACGTTTGGATTGCCGCCGACCTTTGGGGCACCGACGCCATCACGAGCGCCACGCCTTTGGCTGAATTGGCCGCAGGCGTGCATCCTTCGGCTTCCGCCTTGGATATGTTCATCGGAACAATTCCAGGGTCTACCTGTGAGACATCTGTGATAGCCATTTTGTTAGGTGCCATTCTGTTGTTGTTCACGGGTATCGCCAGTTGGCGTGTCATGCTCTCTGTCGTCCTTGGTGGTGGTCTCATGGGCTTGTTATTCAATGCCATCGGCGCCAATGAATACATGCAAGTGCCGTTCTACTACCATTACCTGATGGGCGGTTTCATGTTCGGTGCGGTATTTATGGCCACCGACCCTGTCACAGCGGCCCAGACCAACACAGGCAAGTGGATCTATGGCCTGCTCATCGGCATTTTCGCCGTGATGCTCCGTGTCATCAACCCGGCCTATCCCGAGGGTATGATGCTCAGC
>CACXIM010000129.1 GCA_902767725.1 uncultured Bacteroidia bacterium
AACTGACCTACCAGTGTGAAACCATGCTGAGGGTAGTATTCGTGGGTGCAACTGGTGTCGGTCCAAAGGTAAAGATTTTTCAGTTCTCTGCGCTGGAACTCATCCATCATAGCCTGCAGCAACTGCTTTCCACAGCCTTTCTGATTACTGATGAAGAGCGATAGTTTCACCTCGCCGTCATTCATGCACTGCACCGTTTTCCCGTCAACCTCCAGCATATAGTCGGCCAAAAGACGGAAGCGTTCACGCTCATGGTCGGTCATCTGTGCTTCATTGTTCTCGCGCCATTGATAGACATCTGCCTTGTCGTCATGGAAGTTGGCAAACAGCACCCCATGAATCACGCCATCATCGCCCACGGCCTTCAAGGCCAGCGAGGGATTGCTGTAATTGTAGCGGAGAATATACTCTGCCAATGCATCGATAAACCACTGCCGTTCGTCGGCATAAAACTCTCCCCATGCACCAGCAGCCAGTGGTACTGCTTTAGCAAAGTCATCATTCGTGAATTTCTCTATTTTCATTTCTATTATTTCCTCATGCTTTATTAAAGTCATATAACACTCTGATAAAGTGGAATTTACTTGTTGATTTGCTTAGTAACCAGAACGCTAAATTCCGATTATCTGTTTCGTAATTCGGCTGCAAAGTTAATAAAAACAATCCTTAAGCGGGCAAAATCTACTTGCTGTTCCTCTTGAACGAAAAAACACGATTAGCACCGATCCTTATTGTCCGCTCTGTTTCTTGAACTCCTTCGGCGACAAGCCCGTGTGTCTTCTGAAGTACTTCCCGAAGGTGGAGGTGTCGGGGAAGTGGAGGTGGTCGCTGATTTGGCTGATGGTCATGTCGGTATTGGTAAGCATAGCCTTGGCTTCAAGCATCACATAGTCTTCGATCCAGTCGCCAGCGGTCTTGCCTGTCACAGCCTTTACGGTAGCGGCGAGATATTTCGATGAAATGCACAATTCTTGGGCGTAGAAGTCGAGTTGCCGCTCTTTCCTACAATTCATCTGCACCGACTTCAGGAAACGGTCAACCAATTGCTCGCCTCGGCTATGGGTAACAGCTTCGGGTCGCTGGTGAAAGAAGTAGCCCGCTCCAAAAAAGAAGGCACGGGTCAGGTTGACCGCCGTTTCCATTAGGAAGGGATGGTCGGGGAATTGCGAGAGGCGCTTCACCATTTCACAAAACTGCAACATCGTGGCAAGTGCTTCCTCGTTGAGTGGGATGACGCGTTGCGACTGGAAAGTCTGCATCAGGTCGAAGTCCACCTTGATGCTGAGCCGTTCCGTGAAACGAGCCGACATCATCACGACCATGCCCTCAAGGTCGTCGCTCGACTCGGTGAACTCAAGGATTTGGTTGGGCAGAAGGATGCTCATGCAGGGGGCTACGGCATCGATGTCCATGAGGTTGCACCGCCCCCGCAAATAGCCTTTTTTCAGGATGATGCACACAGGCATAGCCGTACGGAAATAAGGCGGAAAGGCTCGCTTCACATCAAAATGGTCGGCGATAATGAGCTCGTCATCAAGGCGAAACACCTGTTCGATGTCCATGTCGCCAAGTCCCAACATAGTGATACTATTTGCCGAATTCTCTTGAGTCATGTTTTCTACAATAATATTGAAGCAAAAATAGTCAAAAAAGATTGAATTTTCAGAATTTAAGGTGTTTTTGACTATTTTTCAGGTATTTTCTTCTTCTTTTACTTCAAATCACCATTTTATTTTTGCAGCCAAAAAGAAATAGATGGTTATCGAACTGTTTTTCAAGAAAAACTTGTTTTTGGCAGTAGTCGCGTTGCTGTTCTTAACCATTGGAACAACCTTCGCCCAAGACAATACCAGCCGTGCTTTCAAAAAAGGCTATCAGGCTGACATTCAGTTGGAAGCCAATACCTTTAAACAGTCTCTTTTTAGCACCTCTCATGGTTGCAATGTAGGCAGAGGCTTTTATGTTGGAGGTGGTTCCGCTTTCGGTGCGGAGTTTCAGCCTGATTTCAGTTCAAAGGCTAAATACTTAAGTTTGCTATTTGTTGAAATGCGACACACCCTAATGAACAAGGAAGCTGCCCCATTTATTTCAGCACGGATGGGGGCTATCCTTCGCATCGCCGATAATACAACAGCAAGAACCTTTATCAATCCCAATGTTGGCTTCGTTTGGGGTAGGTTCTTGTTTAAGGCGGGTTTTATGTTTCAAGTTGAAGGCGAAAACTGCGCCATTTTCGCAATAGGCTTTTGCTTTTAATCCTACACACTTATAATCCTTCACAATGAAAATATACAAATTATTCTTTTTCAGTATTTTGATGTTATTGTCGACCTCTCTTTCCTTCGCTCAAATCACTGGTGCGCAGGGCGTGGTAAAAGATGCGACAACGGGCGAAACACTGCCCTCGGTGCAAGTCTATTTCACAGGGACAACCATCGGCAGCATTACTGACCTTGACGGTAACTTCCAGATTGAGAACAGCCAAGGGTTGGTGACTTTATCGTTCCAAATGATGGGCTATAAGACACAGATTGTCAACCTAAAAGCCAACCGCGTGACCAAAGACCTCAACATCGAATTGCAACCCGATGTGTATGGCTTGCAGGAGATTGTTGTGAAGCCCCAACGCCTCAGCCGCGAGGAACGTTACCGTCGCAAAGGCAATCCGGCTGTGGAATTGATTAGAAAAGTGATTGCCCACAAGGATGCACATCGAATCGAATCGACAGAGTGCTTTAAGGCCAACAGTTACGAAAAACTCATCATGGCACTCGACAAGTTTGATGTTGACTTTGAGAACAGCAAGTTTTGGAGTCAGTTCCAGTTTTTAGAGAAATACATCGACACGGCGCAGTTCAACACTTCACCTACCATCACCGTCTCATTGCGCGAGACATTGGCCGAAGAATACCATCAAAGCCATCCGCAATCGGATAGAAAGTACGTCAAAGCCAAACGCTTCCAAGGCGTTGACGATATCCTCGACCGCGAAGGTCTGGCCTCCAATATCGACGCGATGTTCACCAAGGTCAATATCTTCGACAACGACATTGAGATTATGCTCAACCGCTTCGTCAGTCCGCTTTCGTCAGCCTTGGCGGTTTCGTATTACCATTATTACATTATGGACACCCTTGATGTTGAAGGCGACCGTTGCATCGACCTTGCCTTTGCCCCAGTCAATCCGGAAAGTTTCGGTTTCACGGGACATCTTTACATCTTAAATGACAGCACTTACGCCTTGAAGAAGTATTCCATCGTTGTGCCTCCGTACATCAATATGAATTTTGTCAGTGATTTGGCCATCGAACAGTCGTTTTTCCAACTGCCTAACGGCCTCTGGGCGAGCGAGAAGACCAACACCTACGTGCGGTTTTACATTTTCAAGAATATGCGGCAAATCTACGCTCGAAACAGCCTTTACTGTTCCGAAACTGATCGTGTGTTTCTCCGATTCCGTCCACGCTGATCGAGATCGTATTCAGTCCCGCATCAGCAAGAGCGGAAGCAGTCTGATCACCTATCAACGTTCCGTTTGAGGTGATGCCCACCGGAAAGCCCAGCTCTGAGGAAAGGCGCACAACATCTGC
>CACXIM010000130.1 GCA_902767725.1 uncultured Bacteroidia bacterium
GGTGTGATTGGGCAAGGTTCCGCCATAACGGTTGCCAGGCATGTCTTCCTGACGGACGAAGCCATAGTGTTCCAAGCAGTAAAGCACGTCGCCGCACTTACCGCCTGGTGCCCAACTGGCGTTGCCGTGCAGACGGACATATTTTTCTGCACGATCCATCATGGAATGGCTGACAACATACATCTCGGAGAGGTCGACGTCAACGTCCTTGATGCGAAGTGCTTCGGCTTCCATCAGGGCAAGGCCGGAATGGGCCCAGCAAGTGGAAGAGCGATGTTGGTCGCGAACGGCCGTGATTGGAATTTCCTTAATTGTAGTAAATTGGAATCCTTCTTCTTTCTTTTCATCTTGTGCCTTGACAGGCATGAAGCCCATCATCAGCGCTAAGGCAAGTAACAATTGCTTTTTCATCAGTATTTGGAATTTAATGATATGCTATCTAAGGACAAACCTAGATTTGCAGCGCGATAGTCTGCCGTGAGGTTTACAAGCGCAAAAATAAGAAAACTACAGTTACCACGGTAAAGACTTAATCATTTTATTTTTGCACGTCTCAAATAATTTCCTATCTTTGCCGTTCCAATTATAACGAGCAAAACAAACCAAAACAGATATGATGCAACACAATATTGTACCCCAAGATTTAGCGAAGAAACTCTTTGCAGATAGTGGCCTGCCGAGCATCGGAAGAGCTGGCATCCGTGAAATCAACAAGTTAGCTTTCGATCTCGAAGCTGCCAGCGGAAAGAAATTCATCCACATGGAGTTAGGCAACCCTGGTCTGCCCGCCGCCCGCGCTGGCGTGGAAGCCCAGATCAAGGCCTTGCAAAACGGCGTGGCTGCCAACTACCCGCCCATCGATGGTGCACCTATTTTAAAGAAAGAGGCCTCGCGCTTCATCAAGAACTTCCTTGACATCGATGTCGACCCCGCCAACTGCGTGCCTACCGTCGGTTCCATGCAGGGAGCTTTCGCCTCGTTCATGATCGCGGGTCATTCAGACGCAAAGAAAAACACCATGCTCTTCATCGACCCGGGCTTCCCCGTCCACAAGTTCCAAAACAAGGTGCTTGGCATCCCGATGGAGCATTTCGACATCTATGAATACCGTGGCGAGAAACTACGTGCCAAACTTGAAGAGGTTTTGAGCAAGGGCAACATCCATAGCTTGCTCTACTCCAACCCCAACAACCCGACATGGGTGTGCCTCACCGACGAAGAATTGCGCATCATCGGCGAACTGACCAACAAGTACAACGTCATCGTCATGGAAGACCTCGCCTATTTCGGCATGGACTTCCGCAAGGACTACAGCCATCCTGGTGAAGCCCCTTACCAACCCACCGTGGGTAAATACACCGACTACTACATCCTGATGATTTCCAGTTCAAAGGCCTTCAGCTACGCCGGCGAACGTTGCGCCATCCTCGGCATCAGCGACAAGTTGGCCCAGCACCACTTCCCCGACCTGAAAGCCTTCTGCGGACAGGAAGTCTTCTTGCGCGCCATCCTCTTCGGTGCCTTGCACCCGCTCAGTTCAGGCACTTCGCACTCCGCACAACACGCTTTGGCCGCTGTGCTGAAAGCTGTGAACGATGGCACCTATAACTATCGCGAGGATGTGTTGGAATACGGCCGCAAGGCTGAGCTGATGAAGAAAGCCTTCCTCGACAACGGTTTCTACATCACCTACGACGAGGACTGCGGTGAACCCATCGCCGATGGATTCTACTTCACCTATTGCTATCCCGGCTTCACAGGAGCCGACCTCGTTGAGGAGATGATGTATTACGGCGTCTCAGGCATTTCGCTCGACACCTGCGGCAGCACCAAACAAGGTGTCCGCGCCTGTACTTCGCTCATCCAAAGGGAAGAGATTCCGATTTTGGCGGAGAGATTGAAGGCGTTTGCCTTGGACCATCCAGTGAAATGACCATTGTCGACGACTGCGTCCCGCAGTCGAAAAAGCAATCAATATTTCATTTGCGAGATGCAAATGACGACAATGTAAACAATCTGCGAGACGCAGATTGCGACAATGAGAAATGAGGGTGTCTTTTTTTGACATCCTCATTTCTTTTTTCTAACTTTGCAAACTAATAATACCACCTATATGCCAAAGGAGATAAAGACCATTTCCATTTGCGAGGACGCAAATGGCGACAATGCAAGAACAATCTGCGAGGACGCAAATGGTGACAATTCAAGAGCAATCTGCGAGGACGCAGATTACGATTATGAATGTTTTTTCAATGAAAACGACTTTGAGCATTTTGACTGGGGCACATTCCTTCCACACTGGCATCAAGATGGCAAGTATGTATTCGTTACCTTTCGATTGCACGACTCTCTGCCCCAAGAAAAACTAGACCAGCTTCGCGAGAAAAAAGAGAGTTGGTTAAAAAGACATCCCCAACCATGGAATATAAAGGTGACAAAAGAATACATCGAAAAGTTTGGCAAAGCCGTTGACAAATGGTTGGATAACGGTCATGGAGATTGTCTGCTCAAAAAACAAAGCAACAGGAAAATTGTAGAGGACGCATTGCTATTCTTTAATGGCAAACGATATGATTTGGTGGCCTATGTCGTAATGCCCAACCATGTCCATATACTCATGAAACTAAAAGAAGGATTTGAGTTGACAGAGATTATGCGGTCATTAAAGAGCTATACTGCAAAGGAAATCAACAAAAAAGAAAAGAAAAGTGGCCCTGTATGGCAATCAGAATCCTACGACCGATTGATTAGAGACGAAGAGCATTTTGACAACGTCGTGCGTTATATTATTGCTAATAACAAAGACTTGGCATGGGTTGCCAGTGACATTGTCAACGACTGCGTCCCGCAGTCGAAAGAGTGAGCATTTTTTCATTTGCGAGACGCAAATGATGACAAGAGTCAATTTGCGAGACGCAAATTGTGACAATGGAAGTATTTTTAATTTATAATGAATCTAAATTAGCCTCTCGCCTTGAAATAAAACGAAAAGACGAACAATGTTTGCCCAAAATTCCCTAATTTCGTGGCTCATTATTTAAAGACACAACAAATCCTAAATCTTAATCAATATGGCAAAATTCAGAGGAGCCATCGTCGTTGACATCGAGCGTTGCAAAGGCTGCGGCGTATGCATCACAGCCTGCCCATGCAAGGTCATCGAACTGGCAAAAGAAGTAAACGGAAAAGGTTACAATTACGCCTTCATGGCGAACCCCGAAGCCTGCATAGGCTGCGCGAGCTGCGGCATCACCTGCCCCGACGGCGTCATCAAGGTCTACAAGAAAGCCCTGTAATCCAACCAATTGTCTAACAAATCAAAAAATCTTACATAATGGGAGAATTAAAACTGATGAAGGGTAACGAGGCATTGGCCGAAGCCGCCATCCGCTGCGGCGCCGATGCTTATTTCGGATATCCTATCACCCCCCAGTCGGAAGTGATCGAGTATCTGTCGGAACAGAACCCTTACGAACGCACCGGTATGGTCGTTCTTCAA
>CACXIM010000131.1 GCA_902767725.1 uncultured Bacteroidia bacterium
GAAGTCCTTTTCAAACTTCACGCCCAACTTGTTGTCCTTGATGAGACGCCACACGCCATACTCACACAATTTCTCCATGTTGGCGCGATAGGCAAAACTGGAACGGCCTTGGATCATGCCCTGATTGATCATCCTCTGGAAGGGCTCGTCTTTGCAAGACAAACCAATATCAAACAAGAACTTGCACCAGAAACGGCTGTATATCAAGTGGCCTGTGGCGTGTTCGGCACCACCGATATAGAGGTCGACGTTCTGCCAATAGTCGTTGGCTTCGCGGCTGAAGTATTCCTTGTCGTTGTGCGGGTCCTCATAGCGGAAATAGTAACCGCTGGAACCAGCAAAGCCCGGCATGGTGTTGGTCTCGATGGGATAGCCTTCCTCCGTGACCCAGTTCTTGGCGCGGGCCAAAGGCGGTTCTCCCGTCTCGGTAGGCTTGTATTCGCTGATGGCAGGCAACTCAAGCGGTAGTTTCGACTCGTCCATGGCGTATGGCATACCGTCCTTGTAGTAAATCGGGAAAGGCTCGCCCCAATAACGCTGACGGCTGAAGATAGCATCGCGCAGGCGATAGTTGGTCTTGCCTGTGCCGACACCGAGTTTCTCCAGTTCCTCAATCATGCGCTCGATGGCTTTCTTTACAGTCAGGCCGTTGAGGAAACCCGAGTTGACTAACTCGCCGTCCTTGGCATCGAAGCTCTCTTCCCATGTAGCGGGGTCGGTCGGCTCGGTACCAGGTTTCTTCACCACTTGAATGATGGGCAGGTTGAAATGGCGGGCGAAGGCGAAGTCGCGGCTGTCGTGGGCAGGCACGGCCATGATGGCACCTGTGCCATAACCCATCAGCACGTAGTCGGCAATCCAAATCGGCAACTTGACACCCGTGATGGGGTTGATGCCGTATGCACCCGTAAAGGCACCACTCACCTTGCGGACCTCAGCCATACGCTCACGCTCGCTGCGATTCTTGGTGCGGGTGATATAATCTTCCACCTCAGCGCGTTGCTCAGGTGTAGTGATTTGTGAAACCAACTCATGTTCGGGAGCCAACACCATAAAGGTCGTACCAAACAAGGTATCTGCACGAGTCGTAAACACCTCTAAATCTATATCTTTACCCTCAACTTTGAAGATAACCGAAGCGCCCATCGACTTGCCAATCCAATTGCGCTGCAAGTCCTTCACAGACTCGCTCCAATCGACCGTTTCAAGGCCTTGAAGCAGGCGGTCTGCGTAAGCGGTGATACGGAGTTGCCACTGCTTCATCGACTTGCGTTCCACGGGGAAGCCGCCGCGCACCGAGAGGCCGTCGGCCACCTCGTCGTTGGCGAGCACCGTACCCAAGCCAGGGCACCAGTTCACCATGGCCTCGGCTTGATAGGCCAAGCGATAGTTCATCAGCACCTCTTGTTGTTCTTTCTCGCTCATCGCCTTCCACTCGGCAGCGGTGAAGCTCAGCGGCTTGCTCTCGGCCACATTGAGACCTTCGGTACCTTTCTCCTCGAAACGGGCAATCAGCTTGCTGATGGGCTGGGCTTTTTGGCAACCGTAGCAGTAGAACGAGTTAAACAATTGAAGGAAAGTCCATTGCGTCCATTTGTAGTAGCCTGGCTCGCAGGTGCGCACCTCGCGATCCCAGTCGTAGCAGAAACCGATCTTGTCCATCTGTTCGCGATAGCGGTTGATGTTCTTCTCGGTCGTCACGGCGGGATGGGTACCCGTTTGGATGGCATATTGCTCAGCGGGCAGGCCGTAGGCGTCGTAGCCCATCGGATGCAGCACATTGAAGCCTTTCAGTCTTTTATATCTTGCATAAATATCCGAGGCAATGTAGCCCAGCGGGTGACCCACATGAAGACCCGCGCCCGAGGGATATGGGAACATGTCCAAGACATAGAATTTCGGCTTACTGTGGTCAATATCAACCTTATAGATTTTGTTGTCGCGCCAATACTGCTGCCACTTCTTCTCGATTTCGGTAAAGTTGTAATCCATATAGCGATGGTGTTTTTTGCGGTTTTTGAAAGAAACTGCAAAAATACAGAAAATTAGAATGTAACTGCCGCAAATTCGTGACCTAATTGATGAATTTGCTGTAAAATCTGAGCCTCGCGCTCTTGGGACGGCTTTTTGAATCCGTTGATATAGTTGCGGAGCAATCCTGCGTTGATTCCAGCCTTTAGTGCAAATTGACCGACATTGATTTCTGGATGCGTTAAGAAAAAGCGTTGCATTTCAGAGAGTTCCGCCTCATCGTAAGTGAAACTCTCAAAACTGACATCCACATCCAATTTTCTCCAATGGATGCCAATTGTGCTGATTTCATATTCTTCACGTTCCGAATCAGAAGCCTTATACAAACTCAAACCATATTTTATTGATCTTCATCGTCTTCCATTTTATTCAATGCAAAGACAGGTATCGTTTTTGATTCCCAGATGAATTTAAATCAAAAAAAGCCAAGCACTGCTGTTATTTGTGGGTTTTTGCTGGAAGAAATGAATTATTCCGTAATTATCACTATTTTGAGCATTCAATCATAAACACAAAATTCTTTACCGCCTTTACCTTTCCTGTTAATGGTTGGCTAGATATTGTGTTATTTGAAGGCAGAATTGAAGATGAAACGGAACTTTCAACTAAATTACTCAAATACGAAGCCTTGATTGCATAACCAACACTTTCCGCACCTGTATGTTTTGAGTTTACAATACCTATCAGATTCCCTTTGCTATCAAATAGCGGCCCTCCACTATTCCCAGGTTGAACTGGAGCCGATATTTGATACAGGGAGACATCCCCTTGAAATCCTGTTTTGGAACTTATAACACCAGTAGTAAGTTTGATTTCAGCGCCCATTGTGCTTGTCAGCGGATAGCCCAACACAAATATCTCTTCACCAACATCGGATGTATTTGTTTTTATTTTATAAGGTATCGTGCCGAACCCAGTAAAACGACTGTCATTTATCTTCAACAAAGCCAAATCGTTATATTTGTCCGTTGTTACTACCTCTGCATTGTAGGCATTGCTAAAGCTTCCTTTTATGCCTTTCACAACGATGCTTTTTGCATCCTCGATAACATGATAATTAGTGACAATGTAGCCATTGTTAAGAGCAAATCCAGATCCAGACCATTCTGTAGGCTTGGAAGCTTCAATTTCTTGTTGCCGCTGTCGCTCTTGTTCTATTCTTCTCGCCTCCTCTACTGCTTCCAAATACATAGATGTAGTCGGGTATTCTTTCACACAATTGTATCTAAACATCACTCGCAATCCATATTGGTAGTTTCTTCCCAAATCTGACCTTAATTGAGTATCTGGGACTTCAAACATCCATTCGAAAGTACGGCCAGAATTAAGCAAATAGAATCGTGTCTTCACCCAACCAACAGCATCCCAATGATTCCAATAATTGTAAACATTGGTTTCTCCTACTCTTTCGATATAGTCATTGGGTCTGCCGCCATTAATGCTGAACTTGTTTTCACCAATACGGGCAATAGTAAGTTTCGTTGATGTTTCATAAGTCTCAGGAAAAGTTTGAAACGCATTTGCTCCTTGCTTATATATATCTGCATCATATATGCCTTCAATTGGATCCAACCCAAGGATGTTATTCTTAAAATAATCCCTGCTTTGTGAATAAGTCAAGAAAGGAATTACCAACAATGATAGAATAAAGTATAGATTTCTTTTCATCGATTCTATGTTTTTAAGTTTTGGGTGCTTCAAATTGACATCTCAATTAGCTAATTTCAAAAGATTCATTGATTTTAATCTACCAATAACATAACAATAATCCTCTATTTGCTCCTTTCTTTCTTGATAAAAATTCTCAATAGAATCGGAATCATATCTGTTGAATTTGTTTGATAAAGTTTTGATAAAGAAGTCTTTGAACTCATCATCAAATTTCGCATCACTAATCTCAAACTCATAAGCAATTCTCACAAGACGAGAATAATCATTGGGACTCGAATACATATCAGGTAAAAGTGAGACATAAGCCTCAATTGCGTTTTTTAGCCTTTGATTCATAGAATTGACTTCGGCTTCCAGTACCTAAAGCACTGGGGAATCCTTTATTCCCCAATTAGTTACAAACATAGAAGCGTGGAACTGACTATGCCACGCTTTGAATCGAAGGTCGTAGGAATACCTGTACCAAAAAACATAGATAGTAGCCCCACGCTATGCGTGAGAAACTACTATGCTTTCTTCTTTGATACAATCGCAAATTTCCTACGTTTACGATTCAAAAGACAAGCATAACGCTTCTATAAAGTGGACTTGGTGTACCAAATCCGAAGGCAAAAATAGAGAAAATTTGGAATATGATAGAGATTTATAGGGAAAAATCGTACAGAATATCTTCGCCACAACAATTCTACTCGAAAAATCTGTTACAAATAACACATTTTTCGGCTACAATCACTCAAACAGCGTCATCTCCCCAGTAGGCTTAACCCTCGTCTTCCCCAAATGCTTGTACGCCAAATCGGTGCATTCGCGGCCACGGGGTGTGCGCATGATGAAGCCTTCTTGTATTAAGAACGGCTCGCAGACCTCCTCGATGGTGCCTGGGTCCTCGCCCACTGCCGTGGCAATGGTATTCACACCAACAGGACCGCCTTTGAACTTGTCAATGATAGTGGTGAGAATCCTGTTATCCATGTCGTCGAGGCCGTGCTCATCTACGTTGAGTGCCTTCAAGCCAACTTTGGCGATGTCTAAGGAGATGGTGCCGTCGCCTTGGATCTGAGCAAAGTCGCGCACACGGCGCAGCAACATGTTGGCAATACGTGGCGTGCCACGGCTGCGGCGCGCAATCTCGAATGCCGCCGTGTCGTCAATGGGCACATGCAAGATGCCCGCCGAGCGCTTTACGATCTTTGACAAAGTCTTTGCGTCATAATACTCCAAGCGCTGCTTGATGCCGAAACGCTCACGCAAGGGTGCCGTCAGCATGCCGCTGCGGGTGGTGGCTCCAATCAAAGTAAAAGGATTCAGCGTGATTTGGATGCTGCGCGCACTAGGTCCCGTCTCAATCATGATATCGATGCGGAAGTCCTCCATGGCGGAATAGAGATACTCCTCCACCACAGGGCTGAGGCGGTGAATCTCGTCGATGAACAGCACGTCGTTAGGCTCAAGGCTGGTGAGCAGACCCGCAAGATTGCCCGGCTTGTCGAGCACGGGACCCGAGGTCATCTTCATGCCGACGCCCAACTCATGGGCAATGATATACGACAACGTGGTCTTGCCCAGACCTGGAGGGCCATACAGCAAAGTATGGTCGAGGGCTTCGCCACGCTGGGCTGCGGCCTTCACGAAAACTCGTAGGTTGTCGACGACCTGCTTCTGTCCGGCAAAACTGTCGAACATATCAGGGCGCAAGGCGTTTTCGAGGTCCTTCTCGGCCTTGGAGAGATGGGAAGCGTTGGCGTCTAAATTGCTATTCATCATTCAATTTTGTGTGCAAAGATACAACTTTCATCGGAAATTTGCATGTGTATCTTTGCAGTCTCAACTCTTAAGTTATGAAACGCATTCTTTGTTTAATCATATTTGTGGCATCCGTCTCGTTTGGCTTCGCGCAAAGCCGTGGTTCACTGCATGTTGACCAGGACAGCCGCATCGAAAACCTCATCGCCAAGCAGCGTTCGCTGTATAAGGTTGATAGTTCATATAACGGCTACCGCATCCATATTTTCATGGAAATCGGAAACGAGGCCTTGGATCATGCCAAGGCAGTGAAAGCCCAGTTTGAGCGGGCCTTCCCCGACATTCCCATCTACCTGACCTACGTGGAGCCTCACTTCCGCCTGCGCGCCGGTGACTTCCGCAACCGCGTGGAGGCCGAGAAATGCCTGCGTCAAATCAAGCCACGATTCAAGGAGGCCTTCGTCACGCAAGACAAGATTTTCAAACCGAAAATTGACATGAACAAAAACGAAGAATGACGCAGATTGCGTCATTCTTCGGTTATCCACCGCATCACATTCTCGACCACGATACCCAGTCGGAGGACAAAAGCCTCTTCGGTGGCAAAGCCGATATGCGGTAACATGATGAGATTAGGAACATCAAACAATGGATTCTCCGGCTTCAGAGGCGGTTCCGTGCTGTAGACATCGGTGGCCGCACCAGCAATCTTCCCTTGTTTCAAGGCATCAGCCAAAGCCAGTTCGTTCACGACGGGACCACGTGCCGTATTGATCAATATGGCACTCGGCTTCATCAAGGCAAATTCCTTCTCGGTGATGAAGTCGCGTGTGTCGGCATTTAAGGCAATATGCAAAGTGACGATGTCAGCTTCCTTCAGCAAGGTCTCCTTGTCGACAAAGGTAACACCCTCGATTTGTTTGGGTGTGCGGTTCCAGGCCAACACCTTGCAGTCGAAAGCATTGGCCAATTTGGCCACACGCTGACCGATGTTGCCCATGCCGATGATGCCGATGATCTTGCCACCGATTTCGCGACCAGGCATGATGCCTTTACGCTGACATTGCCGCGTGATGGTATCGTTTTCGAGCACTTTACGATACACGTCAACCATCATGGCGATGGCCAGCTCAGCCACGGCCTCGGTGCTGTAGCCCGCAGCGTTCTTCACGACGATGCCCCGTCTTTGGCATTCCTCCATGTCGATGTGGTCCAAGCCCGTAAAGGCGATGGAAAGCATCTTCAAGTTGGGGCAAGCATCCAAGAAATCCTTGCGTAGCGGGATGTTGCTCTCAATGACGACCTCCGCACCCTCGGCACGACGTTTCAACTCATCAAGATTCTCGTTACGGTCAGGATAGACGACAACTTCGTGGCCGGCTTTCTTCAGACCTTCACAGGCCGCTTCAATTTGCTGGACCTTCAAGCCCAACGGTTCCAAAAAGACGATTTTCATTTTGCGGCAATCATTTCGATTTCGACCAAGGCCTTCTTGGGCAGTTCTTTTACGGCGAAAGCGGCGCGTGCGGGGCAGTCGCCCGTAAAATACTTGGCATACACGGCGTTCATCTCACCAAAATAGCTCATGTCGGCCAAATAGCAAGTCGACTTCACCACATTGTCGAAGGTGCAGCCTGCCTCATTGAGGATGGCCTCAAGGTTCTTCATGCTCTGCTCGGTCTGGGCGGTGACGCCTTCAGGCATCTCGCCCGTGGCAGGATTGATGGGCAGCTGACCCGAG
>CACXIM010000132.1 GCA_902767725.1 uncultured Bacteroidia bacterium
ACGGTCAGTGCGTTAGGATTGATTGCGTAGACGGGAATGTCTATGATGGCATTTGCAGTTACAACGATAAGGAGTATAACGAGCAGGAGTATGGTCGCCACGAGGAGTGCCTGGTGATGGTCAACTTCCTTTTTTTCAAAAGCGACATCATAGCCATTGAAAGTTTAGAAAACCACTCGGGTCCCTACGGAAAATTCCTTGATCCGTTTGGGAAACTAGAGGAGATGAATGTGCAAGATGGTTTGAACAGCATCCTCGATTTCCTTGATTGCGAAGACCCCGAACATATCTTCCGCATGCTACGCTGTCTGGACTATTATTTCGACCCCCAAAACCATTGCGAATTCCCTTGCCGAGACGAGGCTTACAATGCCCTCATGAAACTGGAGGAGGTCACGGACGATGAAACGATCAAAGCGGAAACGCGTCGGGTTTTGGATAAATGGAAACCGACCTAATCAATAGACAAAACCGAATAGTTGTATGATTTGACTCGAGACATGGGAGTTTTTCAGCTATTAGCTATTAGCAATTAGTCGTTAGCTTATTGGCTACCATGCTAATTGCTAATGGCTAAAAACTAATAGCCTTTGTCTTACAGTCTCTCGTTAAATATGTAAACTAGAAGTGTTCGTTTAATTGGTTGGATTATTCATAACCAAAGAACTCCTTCAAGCCTTTCTTTTCTTTCAGCTCATCGGGTGTGAATCCATAATGCGCAGCCGCCGAAAGCGTCACCACGTTTTCAAGGAACTCATCGTAGGACAATTCAAACCATTCTTCTGGGATGTCGGTGTGGATGGTGCCGCCGTCGTTGTGGCCGCCGCCCCACCACCATGATTCGTCGAGTGCTGCCTCGTAGGTGCCATCATCCATCTTGACGAAGGCATACCAAGTGGTCCATTCCCTCATCCCTTCCGGTGTTTTTTCACCTTCATAATGCGGAGCGGAATGATCCTTCGATGAATAGCCAGGCTCATTCTTCTTGGCATCATGTCGATACACCCAAAAACGCTCGTTGGTCTCATTAGGAATCCTTTCCAAAGTTAAGCCATCGCAATGATATATGGATCTCTTCCTGCCCTTTACCCTATTTTCAGCCGTCATCATCTTCGTTATGGCAGCGATAGGTCTCTTTGCGTCTTTGTTTTTCAACAGGCCTTTTTTTTCAAGGAGGTCCATGATAGGTTCAAATTCATTTTTCCAACTGTTGACGTAATACCTGCAAGTATTGTCTTCGTAAACGTAATAACTACCCACAAATAGGTCGTTGTAGGTGATTTTGTAATGATCAATAATCCAACCCATGTTTTTTTTGTTTAATACTAATGGTAATTTTCAGCAAAAATACGATATTTTTCATTTTTGCCAAAACCTGGAATCTATGCAAAATTGTTTTTCTTCAAAACAATCATTCATGTTCAAAAACAATGTACCTTTGCACCGTCATTTGTCGTTATGAATAAATGTTGGCATTGTAGTATTAATGCATAAAGCATCGACTATGGATAAGGAAAAGACTTGGCTTCGGAGAATAAAAGGCACAAAAGGATTCGAAATCTTGAGTGCTTTCATCAAATCGGCAGTGGTCGGTTTGTTGTTTGCTCCATTGAAAAGCTGGAAAACATCGAAAAATCGGTCGAACAGCTGGAAAAGATTAAGCAAAGCCTCTCGACACGTTATTTGGGAATATTTCCGGAATACATTTCTGAGATCAACGCGTTGTTTGAGAATTTGGTTTCCACCGACTCCATTATCATCTTCGAAGACGTGCTTTATTATGGCATCAAAAGTCGTCCGAATGAATTCTACAACCTAAATGTTCAATTGTTCAAGCATGCATTGAATGGTGGAAACTTAACTATAGCTTATTATGATAGCCGTAATTCTGACCATAAACCTGTTATGGATGACTTATTCCATAAAATGATTATCGAAAGTCGCATTAGTTCGAAATTTCATGCTGAATTGAGCGAGTCACGAAAAGAAGAGATCAAGAAATTAAGTCAAATGAATCAACTTAATATAACGGCATCAAGACGCATGGATTCTATTCTTTGCGAAAAATACTTTGCGGCTACCAGAAAAGATAATTTCGTGAAATTCAAGAAAGACGTTGATGCTTATTTGGGCAAAGAGCTCATAGATAAAGACACAACAAACCTAACTGATGCAGAGTGGATTACCTATCAGATGTGTATGGAAATCGATAGCGTGAAGCAGCATTTTCTTGGCAATGGAAAACCGTTAGAAAGCATTTTATTCAGTGATTATGAACAGATGTACAGAAGTATGAGCGAAGTCATCGTGAATTATTACACTAAATACGGCTTTGACTTGGTTCCTTTGGACGAGTATCTTACCATGAGCTGTTGGATGGTCCGGGAAGAAAACCACAAGGGTGTGAAGACCGTATTAGCTTTCCCGAGCAAGTATTCATCTGACGAAATAGGTTTCTATTCCCAAGACGAGGCATTTTCAAAATATATTGGCACCATGCTTGAAGGCGTAAGACAAAACAGGCACATCCGTCATGACAATTGATGTCAGGTTTTCATTTTATTACCGCTTTGCAAAGTGCTTTTTGATGCTGTTTATGAAATAATTCCTAAATTTGCAGTCCTATTCAAACAGAACAAAAAGATCAAACACAATAAAAGATGAAAGTACAAGAATTAGTTGAAAAACTCAACCTTAAAGTATTGTCGGGCGCAAACGGCCTTGACAGAGAGATAGACGGCTGCTACATCTCCGACCTTTTGAGTGACGTGATGGGCAACGCTATGGAAGGCAACATCTGGATTACACTTCAGACCCACAAAAACGTGATGGCCGTGGCCTCACTGAAGGAACTGGCCTGCATCATCCTGGTGAAAAATCTTGTCCCCAACGACGAGACCATAGAGCAAAGCAACGATGAGGATCTGCCTATTCTGCAGACCAACCTTCCCACCTACGAGATTGCGGGATTGGTGTATAACCTTTTACACTAAACACTGAAAGAAGGACAATCCTTCCCTTTGTCCTCATTGCGGGCTTGACCCGCAATCTCCTGCACAAAAGGATATTCCTTAGTGTCAGGAGATGGCGGACGTTCCTCCGCAATGAGGCCAAGGGCTTAAGGATGTCGCAATATAAAACATTATGGAACTCCAATCATATAGGGCCGACCTTCACATGCACACGGTGCTCTCGCCGTGCGGCGACCTCTATATGAGTCCCTCCGCCATCGTCGAGCAGGCCAAGAAACTCCACCTCGACGTCATCGCCATCTGCGACCACAACACAACCCGTCAGGTGAAGGTGACACAAAAGATCGGCCGCGAAAATGGCATCCTCGTCATCGGCGGCGTCGAAATCACCACGCAGGAAGAAGCCCATGCCCTCGCCTACTTCGAGACCGACGAGCAACTGGATAAATTCCAAGAATTCCTCGACGCACATCTCCCCCACATCCCTTTGGATGAAGAGAAGTTCGGATACCAACTCATCGTGGATGAGAACGAAGAAGTGATAGGCGAAGAGGAATGGCTGCTGTGGTCGGCGCTTGACGCTGATTTGGACCAACTCTACGATGTGGTGCACGAAATCGGCGGACTGTTCGTTCCAGCGCACGTCAACAAGCCGGCAAGCAGCCTTACCAGCCAGTTGGGCTTCGTGCCCCCCGACATCAAGGCCGATGCCTTGGAGATCTCAAAACACGTCACCAAGCCCGACTTCCTGAAGAAATACGCCTACTTGAAGAAGTTCAACTTCACGAAAAGCAGCGATGCTCATTTCCTGCACATCATCGGTGAGGTGCATTGCGTGCTGCACATGTACGACAAGACCTTCGACGAATTCCGCAAGACCCTCCACGGCGAGGATGGACGCTATATTGACACTGAACCAAAAGAAAAACTACAACTTTTATTCGGATGAAAGAACTATCAATGCATGTCTACGACCTGATGGAAAACTCGACGGCGGCCAACTCCACCCTCGTCGAGCTGACCATCCGTGACAGCCTGAAAGACAACATATACGCCTTCACCATCAAGGACAACGGCAAGGGCATGACGCCCGAGTTTTTGGCCAAGGTGACCGACCCCTGGACCACCTCGCGCACCACGCGTAAGGTCGGTTTGGGTCTGCCCCTGATCAAGATGAACACCGAGAATGCTGGTGGCGGCATGAAGATTGAGAGCGAAGTCGGAAAAGGCACCGTGCTCAACTTCTGGTTCCAGCACGACCACCTCGACCGCCCGCCGATGGGTGACTTAGCCGGTTCGTTGGTGATGCTCTTCGCTGCCCACGAGGACATCCATTTTATCTATAAGCACATTACCGACGAAGGCGAGTTTGTCTTTGACACCGACGAAATCAAGGAAGCCCTTGACGGCATGTCGATGAACGACGTCAGCATCATGAAATACCTGAAGGAAATGATTCAGGAGAATTTGGAAGAATACTGGCCTCTGGCAGCTTAATTAAGACTGGAAAGTTTACCTTGATAACAAGCTGCCAAAAGCCAGATGCCAGAAGCTAGAAGCAAAAAAACAACACCAATGAAACTCAGAGAAATATCTGAACTTTTGAACGCCACGGTGCGTTGCGGCCATGACCGTTTGGACGAGGAACACGAAACCGCTTTCGCCTCCGACCTGATGAGCGATGTGCTCACCCTTGGCGACTACAACCCCGTCATCCTGACGGGTCTCTGCAACATGCAGACCATCCGCACCTGCGAGATGGGCAACCTCGACATCATCGTCCTGGTGAGGCGTAAGAAAGCCTCCGAAGAGATGATCGAAGAAGCCGAGGACGAAGGCATGGTGGTCATGGAAAGCGACTTCTCCATGTTCAAGGCCTGCGGACTGCTCTTCAACGCGGGTATGCAACCCATTTTCTGATGTCTAACCAAAATCGAACGCCATGCACTTAGAATACCAAGTATATGAAGCGGACTTCGTCAACGCGGGAGCCGCATCGAGCGCCATCAAGAAGACCTTGAAGCAGCTCAACGTCAGCCCTCAAATCGTCAAACGGGTAGTCGTTGCCTTATACGAGGCCGAGGTCAATGCCATCGCTCATGCATACGGCGGAACCATCTACGCTGACATCGAGCCCGATAAAATCACCCTGAAGGTGGTTGACACCGGTCCTGGTATCCCCGACATTGACTGGGCCATGCAGGAAGGCAACTCCACCGCCTCGCCCGAGGTACGCAACATGGGCTTCGGTGCGGGCATGGGCTTGCCGAATATCCAAAAGAATGTGGATAAATTGAATGTAACCTCCACCGTTGGCGTTGGAACGACCGTGGAGATGGAGGTGAATTTTGTGTGATTTGTGAGACGCAATCATTGCGTCTCTACAACAATTAAACAATTAAACAATCAACAATTAAACAACATGGAAAAGACCCCGTTCTTTCATGCCCTAAAGATAGATGAAGATACCTGCATCGGCTGTTCGCGTTGCATGAAGATCTGTCCCACCGAGGCACTGCGTGTCCGAGATGGCAAGGCCGTACTGATTCCTGACCGTTGTGTCGACTGCGGCAACTGCTTCAAGGTATGTCCAACCCGTTCCATCTTTATCGAACAGGATGACTTTGAGGATATCTTCAACTTCCCCATCCGCGTGGCACTTGTGCCTGCGGTTTTCATGGGACAATTTCCGAACGACATCACTGTGTCGCGCATATACGGCATCTTGAAGGATCTGGGCTTCACGCATGTGTTGGAGACCGAGTCTTCCATACCTATCTACACTGCAGCCAAAAACAAATACGCCGCCGAGAATCCCGACATCAGGCCACTCATCTCGACCTTCTGCCCCGCCATCGTGCGCCTCATCCAGGTGAAGTTCCCTGGCCTGACTGAGAACCTCATCCCCTTGCGCGCCCCGCTCGACATCACGGCCATGTATATCCGCCGTAAGATCAAAGAAGAGCTGGAGGTGAAAGACGACCAAATTGGCATCTTCTATATCACGCCATGTGCAGCCAAGATTGCTGCCGTGAAGAATCCCGTGGGCGAAGAGAAATCCTTGGTCGACGGTGTCATCAACATGGACTCCTTATACAACCGCGTCTACCATGAAATCAAGAAGCAAGGGCATGGTTACAAGGAGCAGAAACTGCCCGTTTCGCAGCTCTCCGCCGATGGCGTGCTGACTTCTTTGACCAATGGCGAACGCCGTCTCTCTGATGCTCATCACTCCTACTCCATCGATGAAATCCATAATGTCATCGAGTTCCTTGAAAAGGTCGAGAACGAGGAGATTGAGGATGTCGACTTCCTGGAGCTGCGTGCCTGCGACCAGAGCTGTCCTGGCGGCATCCTGACCTGTGACAACCGTTTCCTCATCTGCGAGCGTGTGTTCGGTCGCGCCCGTAAGATCGCTGACCGCGAGCGCAAGGGCGAACAGACCAAAGACCACGAACTTGAGGAAGAGCGCAATTATTTGATGCGCCACATGAAGGTCGGCGACATCCATCCGCGTTCCATGCTTGTCCTTGACGACAACATCGCCGTGGCCTTAGAGAAGATGAAGAAAATCGACGAATACCGAGCCCGTCTCCCCCAGACCGACTGTGGCATCTGTGGCGCACCCACTTGCGACGCCTTGGCCCGCGATATCGTCTGTGACAATGCTGAACTCACCGATTGTGTCTTCATCCAGCGCAACCTCGAAGCCCGTGGCAACATGGACGTTCAAGAATCCCTCAAGATCATGGAAGTGATTTGGGGCAAGGCGAAAATGAATGATTATGTCAAAAAGAAGTAAGTCAAAATGAGATTCCCTTCGGGAATGGAGTCGTATGTTTTTACAAACAGCGGCGGCCTATAGATCTTACAAAGCGTAAGTTTCATATGCCGCCGCATTATTATTAAAAAGCGCTGACTCCATTCCCCGAAGGGGAAACTCCTATCATCAGCACAAAACTATATAAGAAACGGCCGCACTCAGATGAGAGCGGCCGTTTTGCTTTCAGCAAGTGAAGGGATTATTCGCCTTGTTGAGCTTTTTCTTGCTTCTCAAGGTTTTCCTTCAGACCAGCCAGGACTTCGAGGTCACCGAGAGTGCTGTGCTCAATGTTGTCATTGATTTGCTTCACAGTACGCTTGGCTTGCTTGGCGGCCTTGTCGGCAGCCTTTTCCTCTGCGCTCTTGACTTCCTTCTCTTCCTCTACCTTAGGCAGGGCGAGAATGATCTTCTTGCTTTCCTTGTTGAACTCAAGAACCTTGAACTCGAGGGTGTCGTCAACCTTGGCGTTGGTGCCGTCTTCCTTCTTCATATAACGGCTGGGGCAGAAGCCTTCCACGCCATAAGGCAGTGAAACGACGGCGCCCTTGTCGGTAGCGCTGATGACGGTGCCTTGGTGCATGGAACCAACGGTGAAGACGGTTTCAAACACGTCCCAAGGATTCTCTTCGAGTTGCTTGTGGCCGAGGCTGAGGCGGCGGTTCTCTTGGTCGACGTCGAGGACGACGACTTCGATGGTCTCGCCAACCTTGGTGAATTCGGCCGGGTGCTTGATCTTCTTCGACCAGCTGAGGTCGCTGATGTGG
>CACXIM010000133.1 GCA_902767725.1 uncultured Bacteroidia bacterium
TTCGAACCGGTCGCAATTTGCGACCACCTTTTCGAACTGGTTGCAGTTTGCAACCACCTCTTGTGTTTTGTCTTTTGTCGTTTTCTTTGCCATACCTATCCTTTTTTAATCATACCGCAAAGAAACAACCTTTGTCAAGAAAAAGCCGGTGAACAAACGTTTGTAGTCGACAGTAGTCATTTGTTGTCGTTTGCTGTCGGGTAGTTCACTGTAAATGAATAATTAAAACAGACGGACAAAGTAGCGTATGACCAAATTGCAGTTTTAACTATTATTCTTATCTTTGCACCGAGGCTGAAAGCTGACTGCTGAAAGCCAAAAATCGCATCAAAACAATCCTGTTCATGGCCTTAAACTACCAAATATCCAGTCCCGAGACGATGGAACGAGCCATTTGCGAGCTAGGCATCGTCCCGTTTTTCACCAGCGCCATCCCAGGATATTCCATCAAGGAACTCACCCAGCCTGGGTTTTGGTTTGACGGCGAGGAGGACTCCCTCGGGCCGTGGGACTGGAAGATCGACTGTCTGCAAAACGGCGGCATCGCCTACGGGAAGTTCCTCTGCGGAGGAAAAGCCGCCTTCGCGACGGTCCCATTCTACCGCGAACTGATGAACGTCCGCCGCGCCACGACAACGCCCGACAAGAACGGCGAGCGCATCATGGAATACCTCGAAAAGCAAGGCAGTATCACCATCAAGCCAAGCCGATGCGGCCATAGGCAAGCTGATGCAGCAGTGCCGTGTCGTCACGGGAGCCATCGAGCGGGTGTATCGAGGCCCCGAACAGGTTTACAATGGCTGGCAAGTGTCGTATTTCTGCACGCCTGAGTCGCTGTTCGAAGACTTCACCACGCTTCACACCGACCATACCCCCGAGGAGTCGCTGGAGTTTTTAGTCGACCACATCACGAAACTGACGGATGGTATGGCTACACGAAAGCAGGTTTTGAAGGTGCTGAAATAAAACAAGCAGATGGTCAAAATAAATTCAATTATGACACGAGACTACGGGACTATGACTTATGACTATGACAATGACCACTTCGACCATGAGCTGAAGCCTCAGCATTCCCGTGAAAGCGGTCATAGTCATAGTCAATGGTCATGGTTAAAAAAGTCCCGAGTCAAAAGAATAGATAGTTTAATTCTAAACAGTTAAGTAAAACATAATACATTCCAAAACTATGATCAACGATTTCATTTATGACATTCCCGTAAGGATTTACTTCGGACGCGACCAACTGAAACACCTTGGCGCAGAACTCAAAAAATACGGTACACGCGTGCTGATGACCTACGGCGGCGGCTCTATCAAGAAGATGGGGTTGTATGACCGTGTGGTTTCAGCAATCAAAGACG
The DNA here is from genome assembly GCA_902767725.1 of uncultured Bacteroidia bacterium. Classification (GTDB taxonomy): domain Bacteria; phylum Bacteroidota; class Bacteroidia; order Bacteroidales; family F082; genus Limimorpha. The sequence continues at coordinate 1,362 of CACXIM010000133.1, forward strand.
CTGGACTCGAACTGTTCGAACTCTCGGGCATCGAACCTAACCCACGCATCGGCTCCGTGCGCAAAGGCGTGCAGATGTGCAAAGAGCACAACATTGATGTGTTGTTAGCTGTAGGCGGTGGCTCCACCATCGATGCCACCAAGATCATGGCCGCCGGTGCCTGCGTCGACCACGACCCCTGGGACTTCCTCGACCTCAGCAAGCGTGCCCCCATCGAGCGCGCCCTGCCCATCGTCAGCATCCTGACACTCGCTGCCACAGGCTCAGAGATGGACACGGCTGCCGTCATCAGCAACCCCGAGACCAACGACAAAATCGGTCGCCTGGACCCTGCCATGTTGCCCAAGGCATCCTTCCTCGACCCGAGCATCACCTTCAGCGTCAGCCCCTATCAGACCGCTTGTGGCTCGGCCGACATCCTTTCGCACCTCTTCGAGGTCTATTTCACCATGGACCAGGACCTCTACATGCTTGACTGCTTCATGGAGGGCTTGATGAAGACCGTCATCCGCTTCGCCCCCATCGCCATGCGAGAACCTGACAACTATGAGGCGCGCGCCAACCTGATGTGGGCCTCCTCATGGGCCATCAACGGATTCGTGAACGGCGGCAAACGCAAAGCCTGGAGTTGCCATCCAATGGAACACGAACTGTCGGCCTTCTACGACATCACACACGGCCTCGGCCTCGCCATCCTCACCCCGCGCTGGATGGAGTACTGCCTCGACGAAACCACCGTCTCGAAATATGTCCAGTTTGGCACCAACGTCTTCGGTATCGACCCGACCCTGCCTCCGATGGACATCGCCCATCAAGCCATTGACAAATTGAGCGACTTCCTCTTCAACACCTTGCAGCTGAAGCGCACCTTCCCCGAGGTAGGCATCGACCGCACCCACTTCGCCGTGATGGCCAAGAAAGCCGTTGGTGGCGGCACCCTGCCCGGCTTCAAGCCCTTGCAGCAGGCCGACGTGGAGAAGATCTTTGAGATGTGTATGAAATGAGCGTGATACGTAAATGAATTAATTCAGTTAAAATAAAAGACACGAGACTATGGAACTATGACTTATGACTATGACAATGACCACTTCGACCATGAGCTGAAGCCTCAGCATTCCCGTGAAAGCGGTCATGGTCATAGTCAGTGGTCATGGTCAAAAGTCCTGAAGTCTCGTGTCAAATGAATTTGCATTTTAATCCTTAACAGTTACTTATTCAAATCCTAATAAAATATGAAAAAACTATTCTTTCTCGCAGCAGTGGCACTGATGATGGCTACGGGCTGCAACAATCAGAATAACAAGACCGCCCAAGTTGCGGCCGAACCTGAACCTGTGGTCGAGCAGACCAGCGGCATCTATGACATCACGGTCAAAGACATGGACGGAAGCGATGTGTCGTTGGCCAACTACAAAGGCAAGGTGCTGCTCATCGTCAATGTGGCCAGCAAATGCGGCTTGACCCCGCAGTACGAAGGCCTTGAAGCCCTTTACCAGAAGTACAAAGACCAAGGTTTGGAGATTTTGGCCTTCCCCTGCAACCAATTCTTGGAACAAGAGCCTGGCACCAACGAGGAGATCCAAAGCTTCTGCTCGCTGAACTACAACGTCACCTTCCCGCTGTTCGACAAGATTGACGTCAACGGCGAGGCAGAGAGTCCGCTCTATACTTACCTTAAGGAACAAGCACCTTTCAAGGGCTATCCCGAGGGCACCGAGGAGTTTGCAACAATGCTTGACGAAATTCACCAAAAGACCGGCACGGGCTTCGACCAAGGTGACGCCATCCGCTGGAACTTCGGCAAATTCCTGGTCTCCAAAGACGGCAAGACCATCCTCCGCTTCGAGCCCATGGTGACGCCCGATATGATGGAGGAAGCCATACAAAAAATGCTGGAAGACTAATAAGGAGTAAACCATTTTAGCGTAAGTGAAACGCATAGTTTACATTGTTTTAGGCTTGCTTTGCGTAGGCCTTGGAGCCTTAGGCGTGGTGGTGCCAGGATTGCCCACCACGCCTTTCCTACTATTGGCCTCGTGGCTCTTCTATCGCTCCTCGACACGCTTGCAAGAATGGCTCTTGCAGTCTTGGTTAGGGACCTACATCCGCAGTTATCGCCGTCGCGGTGGGATGACCGTTGCACAGAAAGCCGGTGCCTGTGGCATCATGGTGGCGATGGTGTTGCTTTCGACTTTCGTCTTTATCCCTAAAGGCTCGGTGGCCCGTATCATCGTGCCCATCTCCGGAGCCATCGGCGTGCTGACGGTCATTTTTACTGTGCCTAACGCAAAGGAAGAATAAATGTGGCATTTATCTATTATCCGCAATTCGGGTGAAGGCACTTTAATCGGCTCTGTTGCTAAACAATAAAAAAAGTGCTTAATCCGTTATTAAACCAAATTATGATTGTCTATTTGGCATACATCTTTTTGGGCTATCTGATAGCGTACAATCTCAACAATAACTTTTTCTTCAATGATGAATTGTCAGAAGGAATACCGAGGTTTATGGTTTTTGTAAGCGTTTTCACCATGGTAATCCCCGGAATAGCCGCTCATTATGTGTACGAAAAGGCTAAACGCAATTGGTACATTTGGTTTTGTCCTTTGGTGCTAATGGTTATTAATGGTGCTATATGGTTGATTCCTTTTCACAATAGTTTAAGAGATTTAGGGCTGTTCCCTTTGGCTTGTGTCCCCTTGTTCTTTGGTATAAATCTTGATTTGTCGCAAGTAAACATTGATTTGGTGACTTTTGTTGTTATTGTGCTACTGCCATCAATAGTATATGCCATATGCATCTTTCTTGCCAAATTGTTTGCACGAAAGCCCAAGGCCGAAATTTTGGAATAAATATAGAAAGATAACACATAAGAAAATGAAAGTCCTATTAATCAACGGCAGCCCACACGCTAACGGCTGCACTTTCACCGCCCTGAACATCGTGGCGGAAGAATTACAGAAAAACGGCATAGAGACCGAAATCGTCCATATCGGGAACAAGGACATCCGTGGCTGCATCGCCTGCGGCAAGTGTTACGAGTTGGGTCATTGCGTGTTCAATGACATGGTGAACGAAGTAGCGCCCAAGTTCGAGCAAGCCGACGGCCTCGTGGTCGGCTCGCCGGTGTATTACTCTGGCCCCAACGGAACGCTCACCAACCTGCTCGACCGCCTATTTTTCAGCACCCCATTCGACAAACGCATGAAAGTGGGCGCGGCCGTCGTCTCGGCACGTCGTGGCGGCACCACAGCCGCTTTCGACCGGCTCAACAAGTATTTCACCATCAGCGAGATGCCTATCGTGAGCAGCCGCTATTGGAATATGGTGCACGGCCATACCCCGGAAGATGTGATGAAAGACGAAGAAGGCTGTCAAATCATGCGCATCTTGGGCCGCAACATGGCCTTCCTCATCCGCGCCATCGCAGCCGAACGCGAACGCAACGGACTGCCTGAAAAGGAAGTGACGAAATACACCAATTTCATCCGATAAAACGCTATTTGGCAAAGTGTCTCAAATAATCTGCAAAATTGGGAATTATGGAAATAAAAAACCGGCCCAACCCCAACGAGGCTTTCCCGAATCCCAACATCCCAAGCCTCTGCTTCATCAAGAACGTGGTGAAGAGCCCGCGTATCATCATTGGCGACTATACCTATTATGATGAACCAATTCGAGAAACACGTCACTCATTTCTACGACTTCATTGGTGACCGGCTGATTATCGGTAAATTCTGTGCCATCGCCAAAGGTGTGGAGTTTGTGATGAACGGCGCCAATCACAGGATGAACGGCGTGACGACCTATCCGTTTTACGTCATAGGCGGTGACTGGGGCAGTGCCATTGCCCCGGTGAAAGATGAATTGCCATTGAAAGGCGATACCATTGTGGGCAATGATGTTTGGATTGGCCAGCATGTAACCATCATGCCGGGTGTCCATATTGGCGACGGAGCCATTATCGGGGCCAACTCGGTTGTGGCCTCGGACATTCCTCCCTACGCTGTCGCCGTGGGAAATCCTTGCCACGTGGTCAGAAAGCGCTTCGACGACGAATTCATCGCCTTTCTGCTTGAACTGAAATGGTGGAATTGGAACATTGAGAGGATTGAGGCCAATTTCGAGGCCTTGTCAAGTGGCGATTTATCGCTGATTAGAAAGATTGATCAATAGTTTGTCATCCATGGTTGGGTAAAACGCTTTTGGCGCAGCGGATGCTTGAAAAATACAAGTATCCTTATATGTCTATGGATCATTTGAAGATGGGCTTGATCCGTAGTGGCAACACCACCCTGACACCGGAAGATGATGATGCCTTAACGGAATACCTTTGGCCCATTGTCCGCGAGATCATCAAGACAGCGATCGAAAATCATCAGAATCTCATAATAGAAGGCGGCTATGTTCCATACAACTGGAGAGAATGCTTTGAAGAACCGTATTTGAACGCTATCCGTTTCATTTGTCTTGCCTTGACAGACGAATACATTGACCAACACTTTTCCGAAATAAAAGGACACAGCTTGGATATTGAAAAGCGGCTGGAAGACAGTTGCACTGTTGCCACTTTAAAGAATGACAACAAGAACTATATTGATGGTTTTAAGAAGGTTGGAGAAAAGGTCTGTATGATCAACTCCGATTATGAACAAGTGATTCAGTCTATTTTGGACATTTAATTCAATTTTCACGAAATAATACAATGAAAAAAGTAATCGTAATCTCAACCAGTCTCCGCCCCGGCTCGAACAGC
>CACXIM010000134.1 GCA_902767725.1 uncultured Bacteroidia bacterium
ATTTCGGCGAGGTTAGCACCCTTGCCGCCCAGCTCATTTTTCATCGAAGCATTGCCTTCAGCGGTCTTTCCGCCAAAGGTGTAAACGTACTTTGTCATTGTTTTAATTGATTATTAGTGATTTAACTGATATTCTTTCGTTCAAAAAATGAAGTTGCAAAGGTAGGAATTTGGAAGAAAATATGCAATAATGAAATTGGATTTTTTTGATGACCATGAAAAAAGCCTCGAAGCATCATGCTCCGAGGCTCTTGTTTTTTTGTTATTCAACGTCTTATTCCTTGACGAATTTTAAGGTGCTGGCAGTCTTTTCCGACTTCACCGTGATGAAATATACGCCATCATTTAAGCCTTCAAGGTTGAGGTTGGTCATGCCCTTGGCGTCGCTTTGCTGGTAAACCTGTTGTCCTAAGCTGTTGAAGACCACGACATCGCAGTCCTCTTCAGGCAGGTTGATGTTGAACTGCCCATTGTTCGGGTTGGGATAGATTTTCACATCGCTCATCATGTTCTCCTCAGTATCTTCAAGGTCGATGTGGAAGGTTTGGGGCCAAGCATCGCAGCCTGTGACGATGAGGGTCAAGTCAGCGACGTAGTTCAATGGGTCGTCAATTTCGATGGCTGCCATGCCAGTCTCGTCGGTATAGCCTAAGCCAATCATTTCTTCGCCGTTGAAAAGGGCACAACGGAAGTTTTGTAACCCATTTCCGTTATCGTCAGTCACTTGGGTTTCCATCGAGGTCATGCCTTCTTCGATGGACAACGGACGTGACACTACAGGCGTGAAAGGCTCATCATGCCAAGGGCTGACAGCCACATCGCCCATCATGTTCAGGTCGTAGAAGTTCCAACGCAGGGCACCCTCTTCCCACTGGCCAGGGGCATTGACCCACGGCGCGGTCATGATTTTGCCTTCTCTCAACGCCATGCCGCCGTAAGGGATGCGGTCGTTGTAATAAGCGTCTTCCGTCTCGCGGTGCAGGTGGATGGCAGGACCCTCGGTTTGACCTTCGTTGAACCAACCGTAGCGCGAGTTGCCAAAGGTGGCCACGGCAAAGTTGGCGATTTTGGTCATGCGCTCCAAGATGCAGTCGCTGGCGAAGTCGCCACAAATGCAGCCCGAAGTGTGGAAGAAGGTGTAGTTGTGGTCCACTCCGTTGACACCGCTGAATTGGCTGTCGGTAATGTTGCTGTTGGTCCAGCCAGCCACATAGTTGGTGTTGGCGTGACCGTCGTGGTGGACGTATTGTGTGCCTTGGTTGATGGCGTTGCGGAGCAAGGTGCCGCTCCAGTTGCCTTCCTCTTCATATAGTCGAGTGAAGTTGTAGTCCTCAGGGATGCCTGTGGTGGTATAGCCGTTGTCGTCGTGTGTTCCGATAAGCAGTTCAAGGTATTGGCTTCCAACGCTGTAAGGATTATCGTAAAGGAATTCTCCACCCATGATGACGTTGCGGAACTCGCCCAAGACAGGCTCTGCTTGATAGGTCATGGCCTTGTGGAGCATGTTGTTGAGCTCGTTTCGGTTGCTGAAGCACATTCGGCCGATGCCAATCTCAGGCAGCAGGTCGTCTTCGCCGATCTCGCCCCAAAGGTAGTCGTCGTCATCATTCCAATTGCCGTCTAGGCAAGCATAGTACATGTCGGCTGGGATGTCATAGTCTTCTTTGTCGCCACCCCCGCTGGTTACATAGCAATATAAGCCTCGATAAGGAATGGCAGGCACGTCGCCGCCGAGGTTCACCATCATGATGCCGTTCTCCTCGTATTCCTGGATGATGTAGTTACGCAGTTTCTCCTGATTGTCGCGGCCTTCTGTGTTGGCGATGATGTCAGACAAGTCGGCAACGCGTGTGCGCAAGCCACGGGCCTGATAGAAGGCGACGTATTCGTCAAAGGCATCGATATAGGGCTGTGTGGTAACTACGAGCAGGTCGTAGCCTCCCATGGTGCGACCTCTGTCGTTGTAAGTCTGTAGCATCTCTGGATTTTGGGCCAGACGCTTGGCACGTTTGGCGTTGTCGCCGTTGAGCCAAAGTTTGCGGCTTTGGTCAACTTTGGCAGCAGCTGTTGTGATGCGAACGGTGGCCTTGGTGGCATAACGCACTTCGCCGGAGCCAGGTACATATTGCACAGGAGTGAAGGCCGAGAAGGCGAATCCGACGCCGTTCAGGTATTGTGTGCTGAGATTGCCATAGGCTTGGGAGGGGTAGACGCTCTTCGAGGCATAAAGGGCCTCGTCTTTCTCAAACTGCTTGCGCACGGGGTCGGAGTAGGTAAGAGCCGACTGGTAAGGGAAGAGGTTGTGGCTGCCTTCCATCGTCTGGAAATCGGAGAGTTCCACTTCGATGCTGACGGCTTCCGTGCCTTGGGGCAGCATGAGGCTGACGCTCTGCCAGGGCAGCGACGGCTGACCGGCAATAGCACTTTGCATGCAGTCCGTGAATTGGATTTGTTCGTAGCCTTGGATTTGGCTAAGGCTAGGTTGATTGAAATAATAAGTCTTCTCGATGGTCTGCGCCGATGCGAACAGGCTGACCATCAAGGTAAAGAGGATGAGACAAGTTTTTTTCATTGTATTAGGTTGGTTGATTAATTCTTTGGGTGCAAAAATACTCATTTTCGTAACATTGAAGAGAAAAAACGGATTAGAAATACTTGTTTTTGACAAATTATTGAAATAAAACCATAAAAAATGCCGTTTCATCGAAAAATATTCTATTTTTGTGCCGATAAAATCTCAATGATATGAAACAATACATCACCTTGTTATTATTGGCTCTTTTGGTTCCAACATTTTCTTTTGCACAGGAGGAAGATGAAATAGACGACATATCGAATTATCAGAGCAAGGAAAAAGACGCATATTATCAAGAATGGAAAAGAAACTATAAGCCTTGGAAACCTTTGGATGAAAACGAAATCATGGCATACGAAAATGCCTATTTTGCGTTGGAGGAGATCAAGAATTACACGTCATTTCAAGAAGGGGAGGATCACCAAAGATATTACTATGAGAGCCTAAAACCTAGGTTTGATGATTGTCCTGAACTTGCTGCCAAGATTGACAAGCGAC
>CACXIM010000135.1 GCA_902767725.1 uncultured Bacteroidia bacterium
GAGCCTCACAGCCTGCCAGCAGAAGGCACGCTGGCTCAAAGAGGCTGAGACACATTTCGGGCAAGGTCTCGAACAACGAGCCGCCATGCAAACGGAGGAGGCCGCCGAGTCGTTCAGCGAGGCCCTGCTTGACATCGGCCACTGCGACCCTGCCCAACCCGAGGTGAAACGCCTGAAAGCCCTGATCGAGGACAACCTCGGCTTCACCTACAGGAGGCACGAGCTGTTTGCCGAAGCCCTGTCGCTGCACACCAATGCCGCCACATTGGCCCGCGAACTCAACGACTCCACCTTATTGATGAAAGCCCTGCGCAACTGCGGTCGTGCGGCGGCTTCGTTGGGCGACATCGACGCGGCTGAACGGCATTGCTTTTGCCTTGCTAACCTAAAGGAATGCGTTTTTGCAATGCAAGTGACAACATACAAAAGTATAAACAAATAAGAATCAGCGTTATGAAAAAGTATTTCACATTTTTGTTTTTTTTGCTCGCCTTCAGCGGTATGGCCTTTGCCCAAAGCAGTGACACGATCAGCCTTGACCTTATGCCGTTCCACTATGCAGGAGGCGGAGCCATAGGGGTGCAAAACCTGATGAGGCAGCACGATGGCAGCCTTGTTAGCAGAACCATCGTCTCGGACCATATCAACAGTGGCATCTATCCTCCAGCTATTCTGTTAGGAACTGTTTACTACAAGTTCACTCCGACTGGAGCGGAAATCACGGATTCGCTGTTTGTGCCAGCCGACAATTTAACGAGCCGTTACTACATGCTCCACAAGGATCCTCTGGGCGAAGGCAACTTGCGGGTCTGTGCCGAACCCGACGGGGAGGGCGGCACCAACCTACGCATCTCACACTTCCCTGATGACGACTTCTTCGGCGACCCATCGGAAGACATGGTCGTTCCGCTGTGCGACGTCGAGATTCACAGCTATACCCGAGGCTTTGTCGACGACGACAGAGAAGAGCTTATTTGGAGTTATTATATCCCCATCACCGACACGACATGGGAAGGCCATGTCGCAAATTTCAGCTTAGATGGCACACTGAATCTTGATGCCGTGACACCTGAGATCGCGAACGCTTGGCCATTAGGCATTTTCAGCGAGCATCCACTGAAATACTACCAATGGGATGCCGATGGCAACGAACTGGGCAACCTGTCGTTATACGTGTACAACAGACTTTTCCAAATGGAAGACTCATATCTAGTCAGCAAGAACTTCATCTCCGGAGAGCCTTACGTGTATTTCGAATTCAACAACGGTTTTTCCAAAACCTTCGTGATCCCTGAAGGCGATGACTTGTTGGTGGCGGCTCCATACAGCGATTGGCACAACAGCCCGATGGGATGGCCGGTTTACGACTCGGTGCAGAGGGGTGTGGCTGTGGCGAAGTACGACTTGCACACCATGCAGCAGAAGGGTCTGGTCATGTTCAACGACTATCCAGGACCGTACACCATGACGATACCCATGTGTCTCTTCAAGTCGTCCGACGGCTGCCTATATTTCGTGTATAGGGAAACCGCTTGGGATGAAAATCAGGACTTTGAGGTCCCAACTCCCATAACTGCCGTGAAGATGGACCACAACCTGAACGTGCTGTGGACGCGCTACATCGAGACTCCTAAAGGCTACGAGATGAACTACGTAAGTTGTCAAGTCGCTGACGAGGATGAGGAAGGGGTGAAGATTGCCGTCGTAGGACTTAACACCAAAATTGACCCAACAACGGTGCCCTGTACCTATACGCAAGGCTTGCTCTACTTCTCACTATTCGAAAATAGAAACTCGGTTGGCGTGGCTGGAAACGGCATAGTAATGCGCCCTTACTGCTTTTATCCCAACCCCGTAAAAGGCGAGCTTCGCATGCAGTTCTCCCCCGACGTGCAGCCCGCCAAATTCGAGCTTTATGACCTGCAAGGGCGCTTGGTACGTGTGCAAAGCGATGGTCTTGAGAGTGTTGATATGAGTCGTTTGACTGTGGGTACCTATATGATGCGCATCACCCTGAAGGACGGAACAGCGTTTTCGGATAAGCTGGTAAAAGAATAGTATTAAAGCTGAAAGAACGCTTATATCAAATTATTGTGTAGATTTGAAGCATCTTTAAAAATACATACCATGAAAAAGTATTTGATTATTGCTATATCATTATTGGCATCAGCAGGAATGAAAGCCCAACAACAAGGCGAAATCATCTATAGAGAATTTGAAAGAGCTTGCGCATCCTTCAAAGATGTGCCTGAAACAGGTTTTGGATTGGATATAAATAACGATTCCACTTGCGATTTCGTTACTTATGGGGATTTTTACAATTCAGTCTCCCCTATGCCTACTGGTTTTCAAGTGGTAAGCTCGGATTGGGAAATAACTCGTTGTTTTAATTACGATAGCATTCCAGACCCCTCATCAGGACCTGGATGTGTGCAATGGATTTTGGACTATTTTGACAATGTCCGTATAGATACTTTATCCAATTGGCACAGTACGGATTATATAGCACCTTATATTCTTTTTCACAAGCTCATTGCCGATACCACTTTCCACCATCTTATTTATGGTTTCCGCCATAAAACCAATGATAGTGATACCGAACAGCATTATTGCTACGGATGGTTGGAGTGTACTATCCGATGGAAATACTGTTCCCAGCAGGACATCAATGTTTATCCATACCCCCAATCCACACAATCATGGTTGTGCGTCAATCGTATGGCTTACTGCTCCATTCCAGACTATCCTTTGCGTACGGGTCAAACAAACTTGGAAGATATTGTAAAGGAAGGCAACGAATGGTATTACGAAATCCATAACGACGACAGCACCATTACCTATCAACACCTTGAATGTGTGGGCGACACGCTGTTCGACCGAGGCAAGCGCCCGAAAGTCATCGTGCGCAGCAACACGCATTACAACCGCACAGAAACCGAGGTGACACATGAATATGTCTATGAGGAAAACGGCATCGTCTATTGGTGGAATAGAGAGCCTCACCATGCATGTGGACGCCGTAGAGAACTACGAATATGAAGGCAAGACTTATCGGATGCTGAACGTGAGCGATGCTGAGGACCTCTTCAGCGGCAGCATCGTGTGCGGCATCGGCCATCTCACCAGCTTCTTCCCAGAACAGCTGATGAACCGAAACAAGGGCTTCCGAGTGGACGGCCTACGCTGCTATTGGGTGGGGGATGAACTGGTGTTTAAAATCGGCGACGAAGACTGCGACGGCATTTATGGCGAATTGCACGGCATTGAGAAACAGGCAGAAAACGGTTTTGCGGTCTATCCCAATCCCGCAAAGGGCGTTTTGTTTGTAGAGACGGTGTGCACACCGTCTCTACCAATGCAAACCTACCGCATCACCAACCTCATGGGACAAAACCTCATGCAAGGTTCAATTAACGCTGAAAACCAGCAGATTGACATTG
>CACXIM010000136.1 GCA_902767725.1 uncultured Bacteroidia bacterium
ACCTTGGACCAAGGCCAAGTAGAGCTGCAAGTGTCGTATGTGGGTTACACCCAACAAAGCCGTTCCCTCGACTTGAAGGAAAACCTCAGCCTTAACTTCATGCTTGAGACCAACACGACCTTGGACGAGGTGGTGGTGGAAGGCGCACGTGCCACCGTGAGCGCCCGCAGTCCACAGATGAGCGTGGTGGAGCTGCCCGTGCAGCAAATCAAAAGCATCCCGACCTTGTTTGGCGAAGCCGACGTGCTGAAAGCCATCCAGCTATTGCCAGGCGTGCAGAACGGCTCTGAAGGCTCGGCGGGCATGTATGTGCGTGGTGGCGGTCCCGATGAGAACCTGTTGCTCCTTGACGGCGTGCCTGTTTACAACGTCAACCATGCAATGGGCTTCTTTTCCGTCTTCAATCCCGATGCCTTGAAGAACGTCACCTTATATAAAGGGAGCTTCCCAGCACATTTCGGTGGACGACTCTCTTCGGTGGTCGACATCCGCATGAAGGAAGGCGACATGCAAAAATACCGCGGCAATGTCAGCGTTGGCCTGATTTCATCGAAAGTCAACCTGGAAGGGCCCGTCGTGAAAGACAAGCTTTCGTTCAACCTTTCATTCCGCCGTACCTATAGCGACCTGCTGATGAAGCCTGCCCTTTGGATTGCCAAGTCACAACTGGAGGAAATCAACAAGTTGAAGGCCGGCTATTATTTCTACGACTTCAACGGCAAACTCAACTGGAAGATCTCCGACAAAGACCGCCTCTATTTGAGTTTCTACTCGGGCGACGACGCCATCTACTTTGGAGTGAAAAACAGGGACTATACCATGGGCGAGGTCACCTACCAGAACTACATCAACATGGATTGGAAATGGGGCAACAAAGTGTCAGCGCTGCGTTGGAACCATGTCATGTCGCAACAGCTTTTCATGGACGCCTCGGTCAACTACACACAGTACCGCCACGACCTCGGCATGGGCATCACGGAGGAGGATATCGTGGATCATTATCATGGCCAAGACGTCTCTTTCAAAAACGAGTATAGTCTTGCCTACAAGTCGGGCATCAACGACCTGACCGCCAAAATCGACTTCGACTATACGCCCCTGCCCAACCATGAAATCCGCTTCGGCGGCAACTACACCTACCATCAGTTCAGGCCTGAAGTACAATCCATGAGGATTGTCAATGGCAACCAGACAGAAATGGACACCACGGCAGGCGCGCCCAAAGTATTTGCTCACGAGACCGCCCTCTATGCCGAGGACAACATGACCTTCGGTGACATCTTCCGCGTGAACGCGGGAGTACATTATTCAACATTCACCGTGGAGGGCAAGACCTATCAGAGTGTGCAACCACGACTGAGCACCTCCGTAATGCTGGCCTCCAACCTCTCGCTCAAAGCGGGCTATGCCTACATGACGCAATACGTCCACCTGCTCTCCAACAGCAGCCTCAGCCTACCCACCGACCTTTGGGTGCCTGTCACGGCCAACATCGTTCCAATGAATGCCCATCAAGTGTCGTTGGGCGCGTTCTATGAGTTGCCGCGCTTGTTCGACATTTCTGTGGAGGGTTACTACAAATCGATGGACAACCTATTGGAATACAAAGACGGAGCTTCTTTCTTCGGCTCTTCGGAGCGTTGGGACCAGAAAGTCTGCATGGGCAAAGGCTGGTCATACGGCGTAGAGTTCCTCGTGCAGCGCAGCTTCGGCAAGACCACGGGCTGGGTGGGCTACACCTGGGCGCATGCCAAACGACAGTTCGACCGCGAGGGCCAAGTCATCAACCAAGGCAACGTATTTCCAGCCAAATACGACCGCCGTCATGACCTCAGTATCACGGTGCAACACAAATTCAGCGAGCGTTTCGACATCAGCGGTACTTGGGTTTTCAGCAGCGGCAATTGCGGAACACTCGGCACTCAGGTTTACGAAGGCCTAATCTCCGATTGGGGCTATTTACCAGCCATCAATGCGCTTGAACGCAACAATTTCCGCATGGGAAGCTACCATCGCTTGGACGTGGGCATGAACTTCCACAAACAGAAGAAATACGGCGTCCGTACCTGGAACATCAGCGTCTACAACGCCTACAACCACAACAATCCTTTTCTTGTCTACACCGATTACAAATGGGACGATGCCACGCTTACAGAGAAGAAAGTGCTGATGCAGGCCAGCCTGTTCCCGATTATTCCTTCGGTTAGTTATAGCTTTAAATTCTAAAAACAATGATACAAAAACACAACTGGGATTGTCAACCATTACGCCTTTTACCCTCATGGCGGAGCAGCATCCGCCATCTCCTGAGCGCGAAAGAGTCACTATCACTCAGGAGATTGCGGGTCAAGCCCGAAATGAGGGTTAACGGCTGGATTATCGCAATAATGTCCTGTTTACTCCTTGCCTCCTGTGAGAAAGAAATCGAATTTAACGGCTCACAGACTGACCCGAAGTTGGTCATCAACAGTCTAATAGAGCCTGGACAGCCCATCAAGGCCAATATCAGCAAGAGTTTCTTCTTCCTCGACAACGAAGCCGAAACGGAAGCTCCCAACGACCTGGTAGCCATGCTCTTCGTGAACGGCGAGTCTCTTGGCGAGATGACGTTGAGCTACGACACCGTGATCAGTTATGATATTTGGAATCCCAACGAACCAAACATGGGTCGTGTACAAAAAGTTTACACCCATGACTATTGTCCCGTTGCAGGCGACGTCATCAAAATCACCGCTTCGGCCAATGGCTTCGACGATGTGGAGGCCACCACCAGCCCCATCCCCAATGATTTGAATGTGCAACTTAATTCGGAGGTTACAAGATGGAGCTCTTTTTATAATTACATTTATAATGATACGATAGTAGTGGACAGCTTGTTGTTTATCAGTGCGTATGTCAATCTGACCCTCAACATCACCGACCCCAATCCCGGGCAAACCGACTTCTTACGACGACCCCGTCTTCGGATCGGCAATGCCCGACAATGATATCGTCGATTTCAGCGACCTCGACACCCGACCCGAGGGCGTGTTTACCGATGTGCTTTTCGATGGCCGTTCATACCAGCTTAGATTCAAGTTGCACCTCCCTATTTCCCTATACGAGAATGATTACGACCCCGACTTCTTCCAATTGCCCATCAGTTTGCAACACCTCACGAACCTGAACACCTGCGATCAGGGCGAAGACATCATCACGTTCTTTGCCGAGCCCATCCAGACCTATACCAATGTGAAGGGCGGTTATGGCATTGTAGGGGGACGCACTATGGACACGTTGTGGTATGCCTTGCCGTTGTCGGAATAAAAACATGTAGGGCTGTCGTATTACGGCCGCCGCTGTTCGTGCATTCGGCCCGAATGCAAGCCAGCGGCGGCCACAATGTGACAACCCTACAAGAATTCACAAAAATTCAAATCATTTCACCGCTGCAGCCCATTTCTCGACGTCGGCCTTGTCGATGCGGTTCAAGAGCTTGCCTTCACCGAATTTGTACTTCGGATAGGCGGCCTTGAGGTCCTTGCAGGCCTGGTCGATGCCGCTACCGCCCGAAGTGGCGAAAGGCACGATGATCTTGCCCGTGAAGTCGTTGGCCTCGATGAAGGTGTTGATGATGGTCGGGGCGGTATACCACCAGATGGGGAAGCCCACATAGACCACCTCATACTGGGCGAGGTCCTTCACCTTACCGCTGTCTTTGATGGCCGGACGTGAGGTCTTGTCGTTCATCTCGATAGTTGAACGCGATTTCTTGTCGCGCCAGTTAAGGTCGGCATCGGTGTAAAGCTTTTCAGGGGTGATTTCGAAGAGGTCGGCACCGATGATGCCGGCCAGCTCTTTGGCGGCGCTGCGGGTCACACCCGAGGCCGAGAAGTAAGTCACTAAAGTTTTCATGTTTTTGCACTGTTTGGTTTCGTTTGACTTGGAACAGCAGTCTTTTTTCGCTTCGTTCTTTGCCTTTGAGCAGCAGTCTTGCGCCGAGGCGCCGATCGTCATCGCTGCCAAAATGACGAGAATGGCTATCTTTTTCATTTTGTCTAGTTTTGTTTGCGTTGGCAAAAATACACTTTTTTTTCATTATTTCGATTTCCTTTGCTATTTTTGCAGGTGATAACAACATCAACTAACAACTGATTTATTATGGATTTATCGAACATCTTGGGCGCTTTGACGGGCAATGATGCCATCAACGCCATCTCACAGAATCTTAAAATCGACCAAAAACAAGTTTCGTCTGTCGTCACTGCAGCGTTGCCCTATCTTCTTCGCAAGCCGGAGCGGCCTCGTTGGCTGACGCCTTGGGCTACCATGCCGGCAACGCGGGCAACATCGTCAACAACCTGAAAACTGCCGACCTCACCGACGGCAACAAAATCCTGAGCCATATCTTTGGCGGCAAGCTGTCATCCGTGTTGGGCGGCATCTCCAAGTCGACTGGCGTGGGCTCCAACGCCGTTGGCAACATCCTCGCTTCCATAGCCCCAAGCCTTCTCGCCCTATTAGGTAAAGGTCAGAAGAGCAGTGGCACCAATGCGGCTGGACTGGAGAGCATGTTAGGCATGATCTTGGGCGGCATGTCATCGAGCGGCAAGAGCAACTCGGGCGGCTTGGGTAGCATCCTGGGCGGCCTGGGAAGCATCCTCGGAAAGTAAGTATTTAAAACCATCTCTTTCATTGCATAA
>CACXIM010000137.1 GCA_902767725.1 uncultured Bacteroidia bacterium
CGCGAGGTGGTGGCCAAGAAGAAGACCCACTTCGAGATCGTCCTCGACAAGACCCCGTTCTATGCCGAGATGGGCGGTGAGGTGGGCGACACCGGCACCTTGACCTCCGAGAACGAGACCATCAAGATTGTCAACACTGTCAAGGAAAACAACCTTGTCATCCATATCACCGAACAGCTGCCTCAGAACCCCGAGGTGGCTTTCACTGCCGCCATCGACGTGGAGCGTCGTCAGCGCATCGCCAACAACCACAGCGCCACCCACCTGATGCATGCCGCCTTGAGGCAGGTGCTGGGTAGCCACGTGGAGCAGAAGGGCTCGTTGGTCGACGACCAGCGTCTGCGTTTCGACTTCAGCCACTTCGCCAAGATGACGCCCGAGGAGATCCAAAAGGTGGAGAAGATCGTCAACCAGAAAATCCGCGAGAACATCCCGAACGTAACCTACGCCGAAATCCCGATCGACGAAGCTAAAGCCATGGGTGCCACGGCTTTATTCGGTGAGAAATATGGCGACAAGGTGCGCGTGGTGGTCTTCGACAAGGACTACTCCATGGAGCTCTGTGGTGGTTGTCACACCAGCGCCACGGGCAACATCGGCATGTTCAAGATCGTCAGTGAAGGCGCCATCGCTGCCGGCATCCGCCGCATCGAGGCCATCACTGGCGAAGCCGTGGAGCAATACCTCGACGAGCAATTGGACCTCATCGGTCGCTTGCGCGAGTGCGTCAAGTCGCCCGACTTGGTGAAGGCCGTCACTTCGCTCAACGATCAGAACTCCGCCTTGAAGAAAGAGGTGGAACACCTGATGCAGGAGAAGGCCCAAGCCATGGCCGAGAGGCTGCATGAGAAGGCCCTCGACCACGAAGGCTACAAACTCATCATGGAGACCCTGCCTTGTGGCGGCGACCAGCTGCGCAACATCGCCTTGATGCTGAAACAGATGAACGAGAGCACCATTGCCATCCTCGGCTCCGTGGCCGAAGGCAAGCCTTCGCTCTGCCTCTTGCTGCCCGAGGCCTTTGCCGACGCCAAAGGTTTGGACGCCACCAAGCTCATCCGCGAGGTGGCCAAGGAGATCCAAGGTGGTGGCGGCGGACAGAAGACCCTCTGCGTGGCCGGTGGCCGCAATGCCGATGGACTGCCAAAGGCAATGCAGATGCTTAGGGAGAGAATTTGATTCTTTTTGGAAACAAATTTGAAACAAATCTTTTATAAATCATCCTGATACCATTCTTTCTCTAACCGAAAAGACCCGAACTTTGCCGAAACCTTTCGGATGCTTCGGATCAGTTCGGTTAGAGATTTTTTATAGCTTGACCCTAGCAGCCATGTCATGCCAGCACGGGCAGGTGCGTTTGCAGGCATCTAAGGCTGCGGCAACCCAATAGCTCAGCAGCCATGTCATTCCTGTGGAGGCTTGTGCGATGGATTGTCATCTATGGCTGCGGCCTGGCATTGTCATCCGTCTTATTATGAAAACCCGACATTGCATATCGGGGTTTGGTAGGGTCGTCCATTCTGGACTTTGATGCACCACCCCTCATTCACACTTGATGACCACGCCCTTGCCCCTTGCCTCATTGCGGTTCCACCTCTGCGGAACGAGGCGATCCGCAAATCGAAGATTAGCTACGCTGAATGCGGAGCATTTCGACGGAGTCAATCTCCTATACTCCTGAGATTCACTCTTGTCGTCGCTTCGCGTCATCGCGAGGAACGAAGCGATCCATTTATGTCAGATTTATGGAAGATTTATTTCCAAAAAAAACATCCATTTCATTTCCATTTACTTACCCGACAGCAAGCGACAACAAACGACTACAGTCGACTACAAACGTTTATTCAACGGCTTGGTCTTGACAAAGGGTGTTTCTTTGCATCCGAAACAATTAAAACCTCAATAATATGGAAACACCTGAGTATATTGAAGGCATCCCAACTGAAAAGAAGAAAAGTCCTGAAAGACGTCATTTGATCGAACATTATTATGAGTTGCTGTGGAAAGATTTACAACGGGAAAACGGAACAAATGGCATTTTCAATCCGTTTTTGGGCGTAACAGTCATTATTAAAAAGGGAGAAAGCGACAAGAAGACGATCAATCGAGCTTCCGCCAACTGGAAATCAACTTATGCCGTAAAACATCTAAAACAAGTCATCACCTTTGCTTGCGGAAAAGAAGATGCGCCTGTTTATGTGGAAGCCAAAACAGGAACGCAAAAGAAAAACGGTTACAAAAATATGGCCATCCTTTATCACGAATTTGCTCACCCCGAGATGGAGTATTTGAACTTTATGGTAAAACTGACAATTGGAATCAAAAGCGACGGGAAACATGTACAATACTGCGTGAACAAGATAGAGACACAAAACAAAAAACCAATCGTATCCAGCGATTACCCTACTTGAAGGGAACACATACGATTGGTTTTCTGCCTGCAAAATTACAACTTTTCCGCAAACCCGCAAGGGGGATAGAGAAAAATCTATTACAACGAATTGCCATGAATTGTTTGTTTTACACGAATTACCGTTAATGATTTTTCAGTTGTTTTCGTCAAAAAACGCCACAAATACGAAATCATGCAAAACGGGGTACCTTATTTCTTCCTGAAGGGTAGGGTCTGAACTGGTTGAGATAT
>CACXIM010000138.1 GCA_902767725.1 uncultured Bacteroidia bacterium
CATCCCGCTGTAACCGTAAATCCTTGAAACGATGAACCTGTTACAAATATCATTACTGTTGGCTCACGAAGATTGGGTCTACACCAAAGGCTGGATTGTTACCGTCGCCGGTTTCCTCATCGTCATCATCGCCCTCTTCATCCTTTCGACCATCTTCCGAGGCGTGGCTGCCTATTTCAAGAAGCAGGATGCCAAGAAGAACGAAGTGAAGGAGATCAAGCCTGTGACGGTGAAGCCCACGACCAAGCTGGCTGAGGGCGAGATTCCTGCCGAGGTGCAAGCCGCCATCGGTATGGCGCTCTACCTCTCGACCAACCTTCACGATGAAGAGAGCAACGTGATCACCATCGACAGAAGGGTGACTTCTTGGAACGACAAAAATTATGGAGTTAGACACTGGAAACGTTAAAACGAACAATCATGAAAAAATTCAAATTCACCATTAGTGGTAAACCATACGAAGTAGAAGTCCAGAACATTGAGGGCAACATCGCCACCGTCAATGTGAATGGCACTGATTATCAAGTGGAGATGGAAGAGCAAGCTGCTCCGGTGATCGCTCCCGTGGCCCGTCCGGCCGCCAAGCCTGCCACCAGCGCTCCTGCCCAGAGTGCCGCTCCGAGACCGGCCGCTGCCGCAGGTGGTGCCGGCTACAAGATGGCTGCTCCGCTTCCTGGAACCATCATGCAAATCTTCGTCAAACAGGGCGACACCGTTAAGAAGGGCGACAAGCTGCTTATGTACGAAGCCATGAAGATGGAAAACAACCTGCTGGCCGAAGCTGACGGTACCATTACCGCCATCAACTGCCGCCAGGGCGACAATGTGCTTCAAGGTGATACTTTAATTGTAATCGGATAAGGCCATGTTAAAGAAGAAAAGTATTTACAGAAGGCCCATTGTCATCCTCGGTTCATTGGTGCTTCTGATGCTGCTCAACCTTTTGGTGGTCAACAACCCGATGTTCGCCACCAAGGTGTCGGACCTGACGGGTAAGACTGAGCAGGTCAGCGAGATGACCCCCGAGGAAAGCAATGCCCAGCTGGCTGAGATGGCCGACGCCATCGTCGCTGAGAAGACAGCCGAACTGGGCCAACAAATTGAGAACCTGAACCAACGCGTGACCACGCTGGAAAGCAAGAACGCCAAACATCATGTGGCCGCCAAGGAAGAAGTCAAGGAGATGTCGACGAAAGACCGTCTGAAAGAAGGTCTTCGCAACTTCTGGCTACTCACGGGCTTCCGCAACTGCAAGCTCGGCAACATCATCATGATTTTGGTGGGTATCCTCTTCATCTTCCTGGCCATCCGCTTCGAGTTTGAGCCCATGCTGCTCATCCCGATTGGAACCGGTATTATCGTTGGCAACATCCCCTTCTTCCAAGGAACGGGTATCACCTTCGCCGACGCCATGGCCAACCTACAAGGGATGATAGATGCAGGGACGCTCAACTTCGACTTGGACACCGCTAAAGCCATGTTGGTCGCCGTCTTTGGCGACAACCCAGGCGACAAACACTTGGTGTTGAGCGATGCCCTTAAGTCAGTTGAGCATTTGAACATGACCGACTACGGTTTGACCAACCACGACATCGAAGGAGTGAAAGGCTTTATGACCAGCATCTTCCAAAGCGGTGAGCTGAATCTCCAAACGGGTCTTTACCAGAAAGGCAGTGTGCTGAACTACCTGTACTTTGGTGTGACCTCTGGTGTGTATCCACCACTGATTTTCTTGGGCATCGGCGCCATGACCGACTTCTCGTCGCTCATCGCCAACCCGAAACTGATGATCCTCGGTGCCGCCGCTCAACTCGGTGTGTTCCTGACCTTCATCGGGGCCCTTTATCTTGGCTTTAACCTGCGTGAGGCTGGCGCTATCGGTATCATCGGTGGTGCCGACGGTCCTACCGCCATCTTCCTGTCCTCGCGTCTTGCCAACGGCATGAACGGCACGCGTAACCTCATCGGACCCATCGCCATCGCGGCCTATTCGTATATGGCCTTGGTGCCCGTGATCCAGCCGCCTATCATCCGTTTGCTGACCTCCAAGAAGGAGCGTATGATCAAGATGGCCGCTCCGCGTATGGTGAACAAGACCGAAAAGATCATGTTCCCCATCGTCGGCCTCATCCTGACCACCTTCATCAGCCCCACCGCCCTGCCGCTGTTGGGTATGCTGTTCTTCGGCAATATCATCAAGGAGTCGGGCGTGGTGAAGCGTTTGCAGAACACCGCCTCCAACCCGTTGATTGACATCGTCACCATCATCTTAGGTCTCACCGTGGGTGCCTCCACACAGGCCTCCGTGTTCCTGACCTCGAGCTCCATCAAGATCTTCGCCTTGGGTGCAGCCTCGTTCTGCGTGGCCACCGCAGGCGGTCTGCTGGGTGCCAAGTTCATGAACCTCTTCCTGAAGGAGAAGATCAACCCGATGATCGGTGCCGCTGGTGTGTCGGCCGTGCCCGACAGCGCTCGCGTCGTCGAAGTGGAAGGTCAGAAGTACGACCCGTCGAACCACCTGCTCATGCACGCCATGGCCCCCAACGTCTCCGGCGTTGCTGGTGTGATGATGTCGTTCCTGATGATGTAATACCATTTAGGGAGTCGCATCACACATCGCGACTCCCTAATTTTTATTCAATCTTAAATCTTCAAATAATGAAAAAAACATTTCTTCTTATAGCTTTAATGGCTGTCTTTTTTGGCACTGCCAAAGCACAATTCCTTGATTTCTCACAAAACAGGAAAGACGTCACCATCGGTTTTAACCTCGGTGCGGTAGGCTATCATTTTGATGGCCAAATCGACAAGACCTATGTTGGTTTTGGCGGTGGTATAAGCGCTTCTTTGATGGGTGTTTATGTCGACTTTATCTACCAGTCGCCCGAGCACCGTTGGGGCAATAAAATCACCCCGGACATGTATTATGACCATACGGCACTCACCATTAATGCAGGCTATAAAATTCCCGTCTTATCTTGGCTGAACGTCACCCCTTTGATTGGCTACAGCAATGAAACCGAAGGCTGGACGGATTGCGGCACTATCAATGTGGATTACGAAAACCATTCCGTTTATCATGATTATGACGTAGAAAACCGCTATAACCACTTCAACTACGGTCTTGGCCTTTCAGTGAAACCTATCGAATGGCTCGAAATCGGTGGCGTTTGCACCGCCCATGCCGTTTATGGAAATATTTCCTTAAATTTAATGAAGCTCGATATGTAATCACAAATCCAACAAGGACTAACCCTTATTGAACAGAAAGGCAGAGATTTTTTTCTTTGCCTTTCTTTTTTTTCTATTTTTGTGCTGATAAAACTCAAACAGATGAAACGTCTCTTACTCATACTTCTATTAAGTTGGGCATTTATGCCAGCATGGGCTCAAAGCAACAACACTATCAATCCGCCTCGCCTCAAAGTGGGCGTAGTGCTTGGCGGCGGCGGTGCCAAAGGCGCTTCGCATATTGGTGTACTGAAATACATCGAAGAAATGGGCATTCCCGTCGATTATGTGGCGGGCACCAGCATGGGTTCCATCATTGGGGGATTCTATGCCCTGGGGTATTCGCCTGATGAACTCACAGAACTGATTAGCGGCATGGACTGGTCGGAATACATCGGCAACAAGATCGACCGTCCACGTATGTCTGAAGAGACAAGACAACGCAACAGCACCTTGCTGCTTCAAGTGCCATTCAGCCACGAGAGCCTCTTTGACCACGACCCCAACTCTACCTTTATCAGCCAGTTGCCGAGTGCATACGTCAACAACAGCTCTTTGATCAACTTGTTCAACGACCTGTGTGTAGGCTATCAAGAAGAGATGGACTTCAACGACTTGCCCATTCCTTTTGCTTGCGTGGCTACCGACATGATTACGGGCAATGAAGTGGTGCTACGGAGCGGCAGTGTGCCTACTGCAATGCGTGCCAGCATGGCCATTCCCGGTGTGTTTTCGCCCGTGATGATAGGAGACAAAGTGCTGGTTGACGGTGGTTTGGTGAACAACTTCCCTGCCGATGTGCTGCATGAAATGGGAGCCGACATCATCATCGGCGTTGAAGTCACTTCCACTAAAGATGTCACAATCAACGATTTGAAATCATTGCCTCAAGTGTTTGCTCGCCTGGTCACCAACAGCACAAGCGCCAAGCGAAAAGAAAATCGCGAAAAGTGCGCTGTGCATATCATCCCCGATGTAACTGGCTTTGGCATGCTCAGCTTCACTCCCGAGGCTATCCAAGCAAGCGAGTTCCACGACCAGCTCCTTGCCATTAAACAAGCCGTTGATGCCTCTGCAGGGCATCCCGTTAGCAAGACTCTCCGTGCGCCCCATGCCAAGAACCTGGCCAACGACTCCGTATTGATTCGCTCTGTCACCATCAACAATGTCAGCGACCGCGAAAGTCGTTGGCTCCTCCGAAAAAGCAAGCTAAAAGTGGGTAACTATTATACAGAAAGCGACATCGAACAAGCCATGAAGACTTTTCGCGGCACGGGCTGTTTCGACGAGATTACCTACCAAGTCAAGGAA
>CACXIM010000139.1:0-2490 GCA_902767725.1 uncultured Bacteroidia bacterium
CAATCATATCGTTCACGACACCATATATATTTATGTGCATGGCAACGACACCATTGTGGTTGACAACGCAGAGGAAGATGACGAAGAGGATGAAGAGTTCTCGGAAGGCATTCCGGTTCCCATTGATACACTCAATACCAAAAACAGGTACCAAAAGGTAGTGCTTTTCGACAACGGCACTTGGCTGTATTATAATATCGAGCGGCCCGAGATCCCGGATTCCATCAGCAGCGACCACTGGGAGACGCAGTGGGTGCATACCTATCGCGACATTGCTTTGAACGACCTTCCCGATTCGGTTACGCTCCGCTTGGTGGATTCAGTGCATCGTTTTTGCATCCCGCATCCTGGCCCTGTCACATCCCAATTCAAGTTCCGGTGGCATCGTCCGCATAGAGGAGTCGACATTGGCTTGCACATGGGCGACGTGGTGTATGCCGCCTTCGATGGCATCGTGCGCGTGGCTTTGCCCACGTCCATGACGGGTGGATATGGCAATGTGTTGGTGATTCGTCACTTGAATGGCTTGGAGACCTATTACGGCCATCTCTCAAGCTATATCGTGAAGAGCGGTGACATTGTGAAGGCTGGTGAGCCCATTGGTTACGGCGGTTCTACGGGTCGTTCCACAGGACCTCATCTTCACTTTGAGACCCGTTATATGGGCCAAAGCTTTGACCCTGAACGTATCTTCGACTTGGAAAATGGCACGCTTCGTTGCGAGGATTTCGTGCTGCACAAGCACTATTTCAACATCAACTCGCATTATGGTCAGACCGATGCACAGTCGCTGGCAGCTTCTCGACAAGCACCGCAGGAAAGGGGTGGAGGAAGCGGAAGCGTCACTAAGGCGAAGAAATCCTATTACACGGTGAAAAAAGGCGATACCTTGGGCAAGATTGCCAAGAGATACGGCACTTCGGTGAACAAGATTTGCAAGCTAAATGGCATTAGATCCAACAAAGTGCTGAAAGTCGGACAAAGAATCAGAGTGAAATAAATACGAAAAACCCCGAAAGCCAAACGACTTCCGGGGTTTTAGTTTTCAACGCATCGGCTTATTTCATCCAGGCCTCAACATCCTCCAGCTGCAAGGCAGGGATGTCGAGCTTGTTCTTCTTGCGCAAGCCGTTGAGCTTCTCGCGCAGGGCGGATGGCTTCTCGGCCTTCAGTTGCTCAATGGTATTGTAGCCATTGGTGAGCAACAGCGTCGCCCAAGTCTCAGCCATACCAAGTGCCATGAAGTCTTCCTTGGTGGCATTCTTCACGACCTTCTCGGGACGCATCATCGGGAACAGCAGCACCTCTTGGATGGTGGTCTGACCCGTCAGCAGCATCACGAAACGGTCGATGCCGATGCCCATGCCGGAAGTCGGTGGCATACCATATTCCAAAGCGCGCAGGAAGTCCTGGTCGATGAACATGGCCTCGTCGTCGCCACGCTCGCTGAGTTTCATCTGCTCTTCGAAGCGTGCACGCTGGTCGATGGGGTCGTTCAGCTCGGTGTAGGCGTTGGCCAGTTCCTTGCCGTTGACCATCAGTTCGAAGCGCTCGGTCAGCTCGGGGTTGTTGCGGTGACGCTTGCAGAGGGGCGACATCTCCACGGGATAATCCGTGATGAAGGTGGGTTGGATGTAGGTACCCTCGCACTTCTCGCCGAAGATTTCGTCGATCAGTTTGCCCTTGCCCATTGAGTCATCCACCTCGATGCCGAGTTGCTTACACACGTCGCGCAGTTGGGCTTCGTCCATGCCCGTGATGTCGATGCCGGTCTTCTCCTTGATGGAGTCAATCATCGTGATGCGCTTGAAGGGACGCTTGAAGCAGATTTCGTTGTCGCCAACTTTCACGGTATCAGTGCCTAACACCTCCGTTACGGCGCGCTCAATCATGGCCTCGGTGAAGTCCATCATCCAGAGGTAATCCTTGTAGGCCACGTAGATTTCCATTGCCGTGAACTCGGGGTTGTGGGTGCGGTCCATGCCCTCGTTGCGGAAGTTGCGCGAAAACTCATACACGCCTTCGAAGCCGCCCACGATGAGGCGCTTCAGGTAAAGCTCATCGGCGATGCGCAAGTACATCGGAATGTCCAAGGCATTGTGGTGCGTGATAAAGGGACGCGCCGTGGCACCGCCCGGAATGGCTTGCAGCACAGGCGTTTCCACCTCCAAATAACCGTTCTCGTTGAAGAAACGGCGGATGCTGTCGATGATGCGGGTGCGGGTGATGAAAATGTCCTTCACCTTGTCGTTCACCACGAGGTCAACGTAACGCATACGGTAGCGCAGCTCGGGATCGTTGAATTCGTCGTACTTCACGCCGTCCTTTTCCTTCACGATGGGCAGCGGGCGCAACGACTTGCTCAGCACCGTCAGTTCCTTCACATGGACGGAGATTTCGCCCATCTGCGTGCGGAAGGCGAAGCCTTTCACGCCGATGAAGTCGCCGATGTCGAGCAGACGCTTGAACACCGTGTTATATAAGGTCTTG
>CACXIM010000139.1:2527-3069 GCA_902767725.1 uncultured Bacteroidia bacterium
CGGGGTTGTTGTCGTCAAATTGGTTGAGGATGTCCGTGGTGAACACGCTCACGGGGAACGCGGCCTGCGGATACGGGTTGATGCCGAGCTTGTAGAGTTCGGCCAACGAATTTCTTCTGATTTGTTCCTGTTCGCTAAGCATAATGTGCTAAATTTGGGTGCAAAATTAGTTATTAATCCGTTATTATTAGCAACCAACAAGGAATTATTGTATTTTTGACCCATATTTAATGGATATGGAATTTCATCTCATAAAGAAAGAAGCGATTACCGATGAAGAAATTTTGGAAGAAATGAAATCGGTAATGAAAAAACTTGGTAAGTCTAAATTGACAATTAAAGAGTTTGATGCAAATGCCAGAATTAACAGTTCTACAGTTACGAGGCGATTTGGCAAATGGAATAATGCACTAGCATTGGCAGGTGCTGATATAAGTAACATTTTTTATTCTGACGAAGAACTATTGTCAAATATCAAAGATGCTTGGCTAAAAAAAGGAAAGCAACCTTCAAGACGAGATATGGATAATAAAGAATTATCT
>CACXIM010000140.1 GCA_902767725.1 uncultured Bacteroidia bacterium
CTCGTCGCCCAACGCCTTGCATGCCTCATAAAGATGAACATACAACATGTAGTTTTCAAAAAACCTGTCATTGGCTTTGGCCACTTCAATGGCCTGTTCCCCATAATAGACACACGAATCGTACTGCTGCTTAATATAATAGGTATCAGAGAGTTCCTCGAGCAACAACTGCTTGACATAACCATAGCCATAATCCGACGTGTCGGTCAAACACGCAAAGCCCTCGTTGATTTCTTCAATGGCCTTGTCAAGAAAACCTTGGCGTTCCTCTTCCGATGCATAGTAATTCCCGCTTACCCGATAATTGTAATAACTGGCAATGCTATGATGCGTTTGAGCAATATCATCGGCATAGCCTAAGGCCTCGGCTTCGAGCAGTGCTTTCTGAAAATAGACCAAACAGCTATCGAATTCCTGAGTGAGAAGATAAGAGAAAGCCAAAGAGGTCGCAGAACTCTCGCGGTTATAATGGTCACTCATTTTGGCGAAATAGGTATCAGCGAGCCTCAATGGAGTGATGGCCTCAGCAAAGTAAACCGATGAGGTATAAGTCATGCCGAGTTCAAGATAGATGAAATACTTGAGATTGTCGATCACCGTCTGCTCATCGGTGGGTTTCAGCGAAAACTCCACCAAACGCTTGTCCACATGACGGCATGCTTCGATGCTCTTCTGGGCTTGCAACATGGATTCGAGTGCGATCTGTTTCGGCTGCTGCATATTGGCCGACTTGTTTGCCATGAGCCAATATGTCCAAGCCTCATGATACTTGTCGTCGCTTCCAATAAACTGGTTACAAGCCACTTGAGACAACGAATCGAGCTCTGCACCAAACCTTTTTTTGTTATTGAATAATGTGCTTGTTCCTGATTTGAAAGAACACTAACATTCAACGTGTCAAGAATTTGCATGGCGTCATCGGGCTTTTGCTGCAAGAAGCACTCCACGCGATAGAGCATGTCCTCCTCGGGCGGTGGAGGCGTTACGTGCTTGGAGCAGGCAGCCACCAACACGACAAAAAGCAAAAGCCCTATGGGAAACAAGCGTTTCATGGCCGCAAAGGTAGCATTTTTTTGGCGATGCCAACAAAAAAAGGCCGGCCGAAAGGTCGAACACCATAATGAGATTCCCCTGCGGGGAATGGAGTGAAAAGTCAAATTAATAAGCGGCGGCTTGTAGTGTTTACTTTGAATAGACCTTATTAGCCGCCGCCTGTTTACTTAATACGGTACTCCATTCCCGAAGGGAATCTCTATTCTTTTATCCACTTCCCCGTCTCTACTAAGGTCCCTGAGCCCGTCGAAGGGCCGCCATTAGAAGTATACACCTTCCAAACATAAACGCCCTCAGCCCAATCCCCAGCATCAATCGCCGTCACATGCTCCGTGAGGGCTTGGCTGTGGATGAGTCTGCCGTTGGTGTCGTACACTTCCACGCAGGCATTCTGCATGCCCGTGCGGATGTTGAGCGTGTTGCGGCCTGGGTTGGGATAGACATTTGAGGTATTCTGCAATAATGATTCTTCCATGCCCCAAGGGTCGTCGGTGACATAGGCCCAAATCATGAATTGGAGTTGCTCCCACGGCCCATAACTGGCGACATCAGCCCATTTGTTTTCCTCCATCTGCACCCATCGGGCATTGGGGTCGGGGTTGTCGTCGTAACAAACTGCAGCCGAAAAGCTCTCTGTCATGTCGGTCTCGGAGAAGACAATCCAAAGATGCCTTGTAACATCAAGTTCAACGGGGTTGTCCAAAACAATATCGGTAAAGCCTTCATTGCCTGTCGGAGCAAAGACCTGCTCGTCAAGCAAGGTAAGAGGCATAAATTCGTTGCCATAGTAAACTCCCAAAAGAAGGTTTCCCATGATATAATAGTTTTCATATATGGCCACTCGTGTCAGGGTGAACCCGTCGTAGGACTGTAGGACAGAAGGTGGAAACGACACCGCCCATGAGAAAGGAATCTCCTGGGGACTATAGGCAAGGTTGCTGCCATACACTTCGCTGCCATAATGGAGCCAGGCATCTTGTACAGAAACGACAGTGGGCTGTTTGAAAGGAATGGCTTCTGGCGCCTTTTGACACGCAAACAGGCCAGTTGATCTATCCGTATTGTATTGTTCCTGCGCTTGCATCGTCACCCCTCCCGCCATCAGCAGGAGCGCAAGCATGGTGTAAAATCTCATTGTTTTCATTGTATCATTGTTTTATCCATTTTCCCGTCTCCACCAAGGTCCCTGAGCCCGTCGAAGGGCCGCCATCCAAAGTATAAACCTTCCAAACATAAACTCCCTCAGCCCAATCCCCAGCATCAATCGCGGTCACACTCTCCGTGAGGGCTTGACTATGGATGAGTCTGCCGTTCATGTCGTACACTTCCACGCGGGCGTTTGGCATTGTGGTCCGAATATTGAGCGTGCTGCCACCTGGGTTGGGATAAGCTGTGGCAACGGCTAGTCCATGCAAATGGGCTTCCTCGACACTCACGAAATCCTCTGGTGTGATTTTGTAGATACAATAGTCCTGATAGCCCGTGACGGTATTCCTACGAGTTGCGTAAACGAGGCAGCCTCCATTGGGACAAAAATCGATAGTATGGGGAATAACATGATAACCCGTGGGCTTGAAATAAATCTCATGCTGTTTGTTCAAGAACTCATCCGTTTGGGCCACATACAAATTATCATTGATATTGCTGCCAGCAAAGCTGACGTCCATCCAACCCATCATATACACGGTGCCTTCGGGACTGAAAGCCATGCCATAACCTTCGTCGTTCATCCTAGGGTTGATGATGCCCCAATCCCAATTCAACACGGCAAACTCCTCGTCGAAGACCCTCATGAAGACATCCAAATCGCTTCTTGACTTTTTTTCCGCCTTTGCTTCATCTTTGCTCAAAGGGCCTTCACATCCAATTGAATAAGTCAACCCGTTGTAAGGATTAAGCTGGACAAAGTGAGGGCACTCGAAATTGCCTATCCAACCGCTGATGTAGGGATGAGACTCATAGACTTTCCCAGCGTCTTCCACGACGGCGACCGTGTTGAACTCGTCATCAAGGGTATGGCAATCAAATGCATACTGCATGGGGTTACGCAAAATTATGCGACATCCCAACGAATCGGGAGCGGAGAAGAACTGGTTTGAGAGGGAAAAGGGTATGGAATCAAAAATGCGCTCGCTCACCTGGTTGCCTTGGCTGTCAAACTTGA
>CACXIM010000141.1 GCA_902767725.1 uncultured Bacteroidia bacterium
ATTCCACCAATAGACGATGCCGTTTTCCTCATAGACATATTCATGTGTCACCTCGGTTTCTGTGCGGTTGTAATGCGTGTTGCTGCGCACGATGACTTTTGGGCGCTTGCCTGTCCGGTCAATTAAGGTGTCGCCGATACATTCCAAATGCTGGTAAGTGATGCTGCCATCCTCCCACCCAATTTCATAGTACCATTCGGAAGGGAAGGGGAAAAAACTCGGGATGTCGTTGGCATTGGGAATGCTCTTCCAATACTGCCCGTTGCCAAGGAAATATAGGTGGTTGTCGCGGCCTTTGGAGAGGAAACCATCTTCACCGCCAGGTGCTGGTTCCGAAAGAGGAAGGTTTTCAACGGTGTTGTAGAAATGCTCGCCATGGTCTAAGGAATAGGCCAAAACAGCCTTGTCATCCATAGTTACAGCAGTCTTGTAAACGATTCCATTGTCGGCAATGCCGACGCGATTGGCCCAAAAAGCGTAAAATCCAGGCACATGCTCGAAGCCTGAAAACTCGCCCCCGAAGTAAACACCACAAACAATATTGCCCTCGGGGTCAAAAGCCATGTCCTCTACACCAACATCCTCAAAAGCAACAAGTTCCCAATTATGCATGTCGGAAAGGGTGGAGTGGTACACGCCGATGTTAGGCCCAATGAAATACCAAATACTGACATACACATCGCCGTTTTCGTTAACGAGCATGTCGCTGATTTCTTGGTGATCTTCCATGAAAGCGATGCGGGTCGAGTCCCATGTGGCACCGCCATCAAGCGTCCAAGTCAGGAAGGGCGCAGCATAGCCTATAAGCGTGTCGTTCGATGGCGAACGCATTTTCATGCTGTTGAACCAGTTGTAGTCAGTACCTTCATTAATAGGTGAAGTCTGCTGCCATGTGTCACCATTGTCGTCGGAATAGTTGACAATACGGTCGCAAATCAGAAAAATCCTGCCTTTGTTGCCGATGGCAAAGCTTCCGAAACTTCCGGTAAACACGGTTTCCCATGTGTTTCCATCGTCTTGTGAGCGCACTAGTGTGGAAGGATAGGTGTCATAGCACGTGCTGAACATGTCGCCTTGGGCGTTCACTCCCATAAGCGATCCAGGGAGTTCGAGGGGCTTCCAAATGTTTTGTGCCACAAGGTCGCCCATGCCACCGATAAAGAGGATTAAAACTGCGAATAACTTTTTCATAGTTGTAGATGTTTTTGATTGTTGACAATACCTTTATTAATCTGTTCATGAACGTTCGCTTACATCATTTCGATGTCTGCGTTGCAAAAGTATAGCATTTCCCAAAGCAAAAAACCATTTGTCAAGCCCCAAAGAGGGCTTGTCTATTATCTCGCAAAGATGATAAAAATTAAACGATTGGATTTCAATTTGTTATAAAATCGAAATCCAATCGTCGTCTATAGGGTTGTCTATGTAGAGACGGTGTGCACACCGTCTCTACAAGGCGTTTTTGGCGTTTCTACCAATCCGAATCCCAGTCGGTACTGCCGCTGTCCCACGAGTCGCTACCACTGTCCCAATCACTGTCGCTGTCCCAGTCACTACTGTTGTCACTGTGGCTGCCTGAATCATACCACGAGGTTGACTCAAAGTCTTTGCCCACATGGTTATTAATCTGATAGTCCTTGGCGTTTTTGTCGTCGATGTCGATCTCTTCGGTCGACGGGAACCAGTCGTCTTTTTCTCTGTCGTAGTAGTACCACGAAGAGTTTTGGTGATAGTATTGGGTACCCTTGTAGTTGTAGTAGCCGTTGGGAGCATTGTTGTCGAAGATGGCCGCCAAAATGCTTAAGGCGACAAAGACGATAATGGCAATCAGGCAACCTTTTTTCTTCTTTTTCTTGGCAGGCGGCTGTTGTGTGGAATTTGCCGGGCGATTGCTCTTTTGGTCGGCAATTTCGGCCTTCAGTCTTTGATACAGCTCGTTGACGGCATAGCGTTCATCGGAACCTTTGTAACGCACCGCCCTCTCTCCCGTCGACTTGTTCTTGTAGACCACAAAGTCGCCGTTGCCGTCGCGGAAGATGCCAAAGGCCTTCGGCTCGGTGATGTTTTTGCCGATGAAAAACCTTGTAATCTCCTCGGGCGGCAGATGGTGTGCCACATACCATTCCTTCAGCTCCTCGATGGTCTTGGGCTGT
>CACXIM010000142.1 GCA_902767725.1 uncultured Bacteroidia bacterium
GATGCGTTTCATGGTTTCCAAGTTTTAATTGAGTTTGATTTCCAAGGCCAGCGATCCGTTTTTCATGTTCGGGTCTTGCGGCTGACCGAATAAGGTCCTGTCTTCCATGACAGGTTTGATGAAGAATTCGGGGTCCTTCTGACATTCGTAGCACACCAGGTTGAGGCTCCGGATGACTCTCCGCTGCGGCTTTTGAACGGCTGAAGGCGTTTCGTTTTCAGTGGGTATAGTGTTGGATCCAATATTCGTAGTGTCATGGGGTTCCGTCGGCTTGACCTCGGCAAGCATGGGCTGTTCGACCACTTCTTCGATGATTTGAGTCTTTGTTTTCTCTTTCTTCATCGGGGCGTTTTGTGGAACGATGGGTGTCTCTTCTGCCAATAACGCCTCATTAGCAACAGGTTGTTCAAAGACGGCATCGTTTCCCTCGGTCTTGACGGAATCTACGGTTTTCGTTTCCTCGACAAGGATTTCCTGTTCCATCTCGGGTTGCTGTTTCGCATTCGGTTTGACGAGCAGCCAAAGCAGAAGGCATGCCGCTGCCGCGCCCATGGCCCACCAAAGCGGATAAAGCTTGCGTCGCTTTGCGTCATTGCGAGGAACGAAGCAATCCAGAGATGAAGTTTCATCAGAAGTTGATGCATCTCTCTGTGATGTGGCTTCACGTCTGGAATGCTTCGTCGTTCCTCCTCGCAATGACGTACCCGACGCTTCCAGACTGTCAATCAGGTCGCCTAGTTCCTTTTGTCGGCGGGCGTTCTTCCCGTGTTCTTCCAGGCTGTCGAGCAGCTGGCGGACTTCCTCGTTCATTTCGTTTTCAGTATTCATCCTTGTTTCTCCTTATATTGTTTTATGGCTTCACGCAACGACTTGTAGGCGCGCGAAAGCGTTGCATACACATGGGTGCTACTCATGCCCGTCGCCTTCTCGATTTCCTCCACGCTGAAGCCTTCCTCGTATTTCATCAGGATGGTGTCGCGTTGGCGTTGGGGCAGTTGCTCGACGAGTTTTCGGGCCAGTCGGTAACGTTCCTCGTTGTCGTCCTGCGGCGGTTCGGCAAGCATTAGGCTTTCCGTATCGATAGGTATTGTGGGTTTCTGTTTCCTAAGCAAGTCGATGCTGCGCCGTTTCACGATGGTCAGGCTGAGCTTTTCCATGTCCTGGCTTTTTATCGTCGCGCGTTGTTCCCAGAGTGTGATGACGGCTTCTTGGACGGCATCCGCTGCGCTGTCGGCATCACCGATGATGCTCTCGGCGGTCCGCTGCAATCGGGGTTGCAGTCGCAGGATGTCTCGTTTGAACTCTTCGGTCGTCATTCCATTCGGTCGTTTGCTATTATATCGTGGAAACGACCGAAATCTTACATTTTTTGGAAAAAAGTCAAAAGAATTGGATGGTTTTTGGAAAAAAGTGTTGTCTATAGGCAACACTTTTTATTTAAAAATGTTGGTCCAACATTTTTAAAAAGACAACGATGACTTCAAAGTGGATGCCAAATATCATTTCGAAATCAGTGGCAAGGACAAGGGTTTCACCCAAATAGCGGATTTGCCTGATTCCTACATCTTTGCCGATGACATCGAGTTGCCCATAGGAGCCAAACTGCCTCTTGGATGCTGGGGTTTTTGTATTAAATTCTATCTCTTCTTCCTTACCAGCACGGCAATCCCCAACAAAACCACTACTCCGCCGCCAACAACCCAAAGCCAAGGGAAGCCCTTTCCTGTTTCCTCAATCGCACCAAGCGTTTCAGGTTCAGGATCCACATAATAGATGTACTTCCCCTCGCGGATGAGGTGTTGTGTATAGTTCAGAATGGAGTCGCCGTGGGCGAAAGAGAGTTCTTCGGGCGTAAAGTTGACGGGATAGTCGGGAAGCACACCGCGACCATAGTAATAAAAAGCCATCTAACGGTAACATTAGACGGCTTTAAGATCACCAAATAATTACTTCAGATCAGTTCTTGTTGACAGGAGAACCGTTGCCGAAACCGTTTGTCTTCTCGGGGAGGACTTCGGTGGTTTGGTCTAGCACTCG
This sequence comes from uncultured Bacteroidia bacterium, assembly GCA_902767725.1. Lineage (GTDB taxonomy): Bacteria > Bacteroidota > Bacteroidia > Bacteroidales > F082 > Limimorpha. The sequence goes on from CACXIM010000142.1 coordinate 2,038, forward strand.
GCCCTTGATGCGAAGCACAACTGTGGGATTGTTGACGGCGTTGGAGGTCACGGTCACCGTCTTGTTGATGATGCCGGGACGGTTGGTGCGGTAAGTCACCTTGATGATGTCTGACACGGAACTCGCATTCGCCGTTGCCGTTGAAAGGCACATCGCCATAGTCGTGAACGACTTTTTCAAATTTAATTTCAGCGCCCATCCGGACTTTTTCGTCTTGGGCCTTGGCCGCTCCTGCCATAAGGAGCATGATGCCAAGCAGAAAAATGACTTTCTTCATTTTGTTATGATTTTAAAATGTGAATAATGAGTGAATTGTATTTTAGGGTGATACATTGTTTTACACTTCCTAATGGAAATGATGCTGCGAAACTACCGCCTTTGTCAAGCGGTCGGACAGTCATTCCGAACAATTCCGAGTATTACAACAACCTAAAATCTTGAAAACAAAAGAAATGGCTCAACACCTATTCAAAACATTTTTTGGAAACAGTCCAAAGTTTTTTACCCTTCCTCCATCTTTTTCCTCCGTCTTCCGCGCAGTTTGTCGATCATATTGACGGTAGTGCCGAGATAATCCGCCTCCTCCTGGCGCGAGAGTTTGAAATACGATAGGATGTAGGATTTCTTTTCGTCTTCGTCCAAATTGGGATACTTCTGCTGAAGGGTTGCTGTAAGGTCGGGATAGAGTTGGTCAATCACTTCCAGCATGGCTTCCCAATGGTCTTTGTCGTCATAAACGGAGGT
>CACXIM010000143.1 GCA_902767725.1 uncultured Bacteroidia bacterium
CCTCTGCGAGATCAACCCCGAGTATCGTCCCACCCTGAAGGCTAAAGGTTTGATGCGCCGCGACCCGCGTATGGTCGAGCGTAAGAAACCCGGTCAGCCCGGTGCCCGTAAGAAGTTCCAATTCAGCAAACGTTAAGCCCTCAGAAGCAAAGCGATTTTGTTTAGTATCCAAATTGCTGAGATTCTTATTGTTAAGACTACTCGGCGATTGTATTTAGCGAATGTAAACATTAAAAAGAAAACTCATGACACAAGTAACATTTGAAGAATTACTGGATGCCGGTTGTCATTTCGGACATCTGAAGAGAAAATGGAATCCGAACATGGCTCCCTATATTTTCATGGAGCGCAATGGCATTCACATCATAGACCTTTATAAGACACAAGCCAAGATGGACGAGGCTGCCAACGCCCTCTGCCAACTGGCCAAATCGGGCAAGCGCATCCTCTTTGTGGCCACCAAGAAACAGGCCAAGGACGTCGTCGCCGAACTCGCCCAGAAAGTCAACATGCCTTACGTGACTGAACGTTGGCCCGGCGGTATGCTCACCAACTTCGCCACCATCCGCAAGGCCGTCAAGAAGATGACGAGCATCGACAAGATGATGAGCAGCGATGCCTACAAGAGCCTCTCCAAGCGTGAGAAGCTGCAGATCGAGCGTGAGCGCGAGAAACTCGAGAAGAACCTCGGTTCCATCGCCGACCTGAGCCGTCTGCCTTCAGCCCTGTTCGTGGTCGACATCATGAAGGAACACATCGCCGTTGCTGAAGCCCGCAAGCTCAACATCCCGACTTTCGCCATCGTCGACACCAACACCAACCCCAACCTCATCGACTTCCCCATCCCAGCCAATGACGACGCTTCGAAGAGCATCGCCCTCATCGTCGGCAAGATGGTCGACGCCATCGAGGAAGGCATCACCGAGCGCAAGAACAACAAGGACCTCATCCAAGAAGAGGAAGAGGAAGAAGTTGACGAAGTGAAAGACAACGCCGAGGAAGAGGAAAACAAGGACGAACGCCGTCCCCGTACCAACCGCCGTCCTCGTCGCCCCGTCGCTAAGAACTAAATTTTTTGAGCTATCAGCTATCAGCCATCAGCTGTCAGCTTTGGTGGTACCAAGCTGAAGGCTGATTGCTGAATGCTGAAAGCCAAAAATTCAAATACTAACTTTTAAAACAACACACAAAATGAATATTACCGCTTCTCAAGTTAACGAACTGAGACAGATGACGGGCGCCGGCATGATGGACTGCAAAAAGGCCCTCGTCGAGACTGATGGCGACATCCAGGCCGCTATCGACATCCTTCGCAAGAAGGGTATGGCCAAGGCTGCCAAGCGCGCCGACCGCACCGCCAGCGAAGGCTGCGTGCTCTCAAAGGCCACTGACGACCACAAGTACGCCGCCATCATCATGGTGAACTGCGAGACCGACTTCGTGGCCAACAACGCCGACTTCGTGAAGTTCACGAAGGACGTGCTCGACATGGCCGTCGCCAACCGCGTGAAGGACATCGAAGCCCTGAAGGCCATGACGCTCGACGGTCAGACCGTTGAAGCCCTTGTCGCCAATCAGAGCGCCGTCACCGGTGAGAAGACCGAACTCGGTGCTTTCAAAGTCCTCGAAGGTGAATATGTGGCCAACTACAACCACCCCGGCAACCGCCTCGCCACCATCGTCGAAATGAACAAGAATTTCGCCGGTGTTGAGGAAGTGAGCCACGAGGTGTGCATGCACGTCGCCGCCATGAACCCGCTTTCGGTGAGCGAAGCCTCCATCCCGCAAGAGGTAAAGGACCGCGAGTTCGCCGTTGCCGTCGACAAGACCAAGGAAGAACAGATCCAGAAGGAAGTCGAGAAGGCCCTCCGCAAGGCTGGCATCAACCCCAACCACGTCGACAGCGATGACCACATCAACTCGAACATCACCAAAGGTTACATCACTGAGGAACAGGGTGCTCAGGCCCGTGAAATCAAGGCCACGGTGCCCGGTCAGGTGCAACTCAACGAAGGCATGATTCAGAACATCGCCAAAGGCCGTCTGAACAAGTTCTTCAAGGAGAGCTGCCTGCTCAACCAAGTCTCTCTGGTCGCCGACCCGAAGACCGTCGCCGAATACATCCAGGCTGCCGACAAGAATCAACAAAAAAGGACGGTGCAAGCCGTCCTTTTTTTATTTTTGCAAAAAATAAAGCATGGGAAACACCTTAGAAAAGTCCAAGCAAACATTTGAAAGTAATTCCTATCAAGGTAAGGAAATACGCCTTTGTAATGACGGGAAATACCGTTGGGTGTATGAGATGAATATGCTGAAAAACCCCACCATATTCTTTACGGTTCTCAAGGTTATGATGATTTCCATTGGCATTGTATGGCTGTTCGGATTGGTCATAGGCCTAGGCGATATGAGCTTGGATTATTTCCTGTTTTGGACGAAGCTTACGGGCATCATGATCGGAATATTTTTCGTTTTGACAATCATTGGTGTTCTGATTACGGCTGCCGTATTAGGCAAGTATGTTGTTCTTTTCGAGATGGACGAGAAAGAAGTGGTCCATATCCAAATGCCGCGGCAGGTCAAGAAAGCGGAGGTGATTGGCCTAATTACAGCGCTGGTGGGTGCTATGGCCAAAAGTCCTACGACGATTGGTGCTGGCGTGCTGGCCACCGCCAAAACAAAATCCACTTCGGAGTTTGTTAATGTGCGGCGTGTCAAAGCTCAAGGTTAACCAACTGCTCGATAAGAACCAGGTTTATGTGGCCGACGAGGACTTTGATTTTGTCTATAATTTCATCAAGTCACGTTGTATTAATGCTAAATGATTATAAAACAATGAAAAGACTATTACTATTCTGCCTTGCAGCGATGGCTTTTGCTGCTTGCACAAAAGAACAACTTCCTGTCGCCGATTACGACATCATCCCACAACCCAAAGAGGTACGATTGAACGAGGAGAAACCTTTT
>CACXIM010000144.1 GCA_902767725.1 uncultured Bacteroidia bacterium
CTCCTTTAACTGTCCAAGATATTTTTCAAATTGTTCCGACTTGTATTCCGAGTAGTTCATCTGGCGGCAGATGTTGATCAAGCCCTTGAAGTAGGTCGTACACTCCTCGAAGTTGTCGAACTTGAAGCTGCGGTCGCAGATTTCAAGCACGAGGTCGAGCATGAACTTCTGACGCTCGAGCGGCGTGGAGCCGTCGATGTCGTCGAAAGCGTCTTGTTGCAAAATGACAAAGTCGACCAATTCCGACTTCCAATATTGCTCGTGGTACGACATCGGCACACCGTCGTCGCCCAAGATGTTAATCTGCTCGTAGGCATCCTTGCCTCGGCGGATAATATATTTCGTCTTTGTCACCTTTTCGACCCAACCCTTCTCAATCTTCTCGTCAAGATACTCGATGATTTCGGGGTATTCAAGGTATTTCGAATAGGAGTCGACGGGGTCGACGGCGGGATAACGCTTCTTGTCGGCGCGGTTCTGCGAGAGGCCGTAGAAGCAACGCGCGGCCTTCTTGGTCGATTCGGTCACAGGTTCCTTCAGGTTACCACCGGCAGGCGACACCGTTCCGATGAAGGTGATGGAGCCCGACTGGCCGTTGTTCAATTTCACATAACCTGCACGGGCGTAGAAGTTGGAGATGATGGCCGAGAGGTCGACGGGGAAGCCGTCCTGACCGGGCAGTTCCTCCAAACGGTTACTCATCTCACGCAAGGCCTGTGCCCAACGCGAGGTGGAGTCGGCCAGTAGCAGCACCTTCATGCCCATGGCGCGGTAGTATTCGCCGAGGGTCATGGCCGTGTAGACCGAAGCCTCACGAGCGGCCACTGGCATGTTCGACGTGTTGCAGATGATGATGGTACGCTCCATCAGCGAGCGACCTGTGTGCTTGTCCTTCAGTTCGGGAAACTCGGTGAAAATTTCCACGACCTCGTTGGCACGCTCACCGCAAGCCGCCATGATGATGATGTCGGCATCGGCTTGCTCGGCGAGGGCGTGTTGCAGCACCGTCTTGCCGCAGCCGAAAGGTCCGGGGATGAAGCCCGTTCCGCCTTCGGCGATAGGGTTGAGCGTATCGATGCAACGCACACCCGTCTCCATCACCTTGAAGGGACGCGGTTTCTCCACATAGCCGCCCACGGCCACCTTGACGGGCCATTTCTGCATCATCGTCACCTTCAATCTTGTATTGTCCGGCGGCGACCACGTTCTTCACGGTATATGTGCCCTTGAAGTTGAACGGCACCATGATTTTGTGAGGCAGCCAGCCTTCCTTGACTTCACCCAGCCAGTCGGCGGCAACCACTTGGTCGCCAGCCTTGGCGATGGGCGTAAAGTCCCAAAGTTTCTCTTCGTCGAGGGCCTTGGTATATTCACCGCGTTTCAGAAACACACCTTCCATGGTGGCAAGGTTGTTCTGCAGGCCGTCGAAGTTGCTCGAAAGCAAACCAGGTCCCAAGGTCACCTCAAGCATGTAGCCTTGGAATTCCACCTTGTCGCCAATCTGCAGGCCGCGAGTGCTCTCAAACACCTGCACAGAGGCCTTATTCCCGTTCACCTTGATGACCTCTGCCATCAGCTCGACGCCATCGAGGTCGATGAAGCAGATCTCATTCTGTGCCACAGGGCCGTCCACCTCCACAGTGACGAGGTTTGCAATGATTCCTGTAACTTTTCCTGTTGTTTTCATATTTGGGCCTCATTGCGGGCTTGACCCGCAATCTCCTATAGCAAGGCCCAAAGCCTATTTTGCTTTTCCTCTCATACACTCAAATCAAGGTTTGCACTAGTACCCCGAATCTCTTGCACGAGTTTATGGAACATCTCCTGCCCCTTGGAAGCATCGAGTTCGGCCCAACGTTGGACGGTCTTGGCCTTGACCAAGTAAGCGAGAATGGCATTCATATTGAAGTAGTCCATGCGAGCGATGTCGCTGGCTTTCTCCCATTTCAGCTCGTCCATTTTCTGCTCGCGTTCCACGAAGTCGGCATCGGCAAGGATTTCCTCTATCTGCTTGGCTTCCTCGAAGTCGGCCTCGGGCAGTTCCAAGGTGTAGTCTTCGGCTTTCTTGCCGAGGCGCTTGGCCAGGTAGTTCACCTTCATGTTGCGCAGTCGACCGTCAAAGTCGAAGTACTCGCGGAGGAAGCGGTTCTTGCTCTTGGCGGCCTTGTCGTAAAACTCCGCACCAAGGCTGTCCTCATTGAAGCCTTCCTCCATGAGTTCGACCAGCTTCTGGTCTTTCTCTGAGAGCAACTCCATGATAGACTCTTTCACGGCGACATAGTCGAAGCCTGTGTTCTCGAAGCCCGAGGTCAGTTCCGGCAAGCCGGCCACGATATAGACGTAGTTATCCATCAGCCGAAGAGGATTTTCTTGGTGGCGGGACGCAGGTAGTTGGCGATGAGTTGGGTGAACTCGTCATCAGTGAATTGCAGCACATAGCCTCCGTCCTTAGGAGCAACCTTGAAGCCGCCGTTCATCTTCTTGGAGTAATCCACCTTGACCTCGCCCTTGAACTGGTTGGCTATTTCGTTCTTCACGAAAGGCTCCACCTCGGCTTTGAGTGCCTCAGGCAGGATGAGGTTCAAGTCGACTGGCGACGCATTCTGCGGGTTGAAAGCCTTTACCACGCTGGTAATCAACTCTTTCACAAAGGCAGCATTGCCCATGTTGGCCTTCACGCCTTCGGTGGCGGTTCGGGTCACCACCATCTTCTCGATTTCCTGTTTGGTCACAGCGATGCTTTGGGTGGAAGCCATCTTGATGTCGGCATTCACCTTGGTCTTCATCTCCTCGGCCTCTTTGTTGGCCTGGGCGATGATGCGGTCGGCCTCAGCCTTGGCGTAGGCCACGATGCGGTCAGCTTCGGCTTGTGCCTTCTGCACGAGTTCTTCACCGTCGTGTTTTCCTTTCGACAAGCCTTCGTTGTAGAGCCTGTCGGTCAATTCTTGCAGTTTGTCTTGCATATATTTTCGTTTTGTTGATTCTAAGAATTAGGGGGCAAAATTAAGCATTCCAAACAAGAAAACGAAGAGAAATCGGAAAATATTTTGTTTCACTGTAGAGACGCAATGCTTGCGTCTCAAATGTATTCAGCCCATGCATCAATACATAAGACCGAACGAATTACAAAAATTGCACTATACATCAAGAAGTTTTTGAAAATAATGCATAAAATGAATAGCAGGTTTTACGGAAATTGCATCAAATAATAAGTAGGCTTTAGGAACATTGCATCATTTTATTGGCAGTTTTGGAAAAATCTCTCTTGTAGAGACGGTGTCACACCTTCTCTGCAGACAGTTTTTTTCCCTTTTTTTTCATTTTTGGTCAAACGGAAAACATTATTTGATAAATTTGCCGCTTCGTTATTCTATAGGAATAGAAACAACATAGATAAACATGTCAAAAGGAACAATCACACAGATTATCGGCCCCGTGGTTGACGTCTACTTCGAGAGCGGCGAAGCCGACCTCCCGAAAATCCACGACGCCCTTGAGGTGATCCGCCCCAACGGCAGGCGCGTGGTGCTCGAGTGCCAGCAACACATCGGGGAGGACTCGGTGCGCACCATCGCCATGGACTCCACCGACGGCCTCATGCGCGGCATGGAGGTCAACCTGCTGGGCAAACCTATCTCCATCCCCATCGGCAACCAGATCAAGGGCCGCCTGCTCAACGTGACGGGCAGTTTGAAGACTTGGCCACCTCGAAGGAGGTGCTTTTCACCGGCATCAAGGTCATCGACCTGCTGGAGCCTTACCTGAAAGGTGGTAAGATCGGCCTCTTTGGTGGCGCCGGCGTGGGCAAGACCGTGCTCATCATGGAGCTCATCAACAATATTGCCAAAGGCTACAACGGCTACTCGGTGTTCACCGGCGTGGGCGAACGTACCCGTGAGGGTAACGACCTACTCCGCGAGATGATCGAGTCGGGTATCATCAAATATGGCGACGAATTCGTCAAGGCCATGGAAGAAGGCGACTGGGACCTTTCGAAGATCGACAAGAAAGCCCTCGCCTCCTCGCAGGCTACCCTGGTGTTCGGCCAGATGAACGAGCCGCCTGGAGCACGTGTGAGCGTGGCCCTCTCGGGTCTGACCGTGGCCGAGTCGTTCCGCGACGAGTTGGACGACGGCGTGAGCGACATCCTGCTCTTCATCGACAACATCTTCCGTTTCACTCAGGCA
>CACXIM010000145.1 GCA_902767725.1 uncultured Bacteroidia bacterium
GGATTATTTCGAGGCAACTCCGTACAGCCTTGCAGTATCACGATGCCCGCTAGCTTTGCGGTGTAAAAGGTGGTAGCGACAGGACAATGTCAACATTTTATTTCATCAATGCGGCTTCACAGTGTCATGACTCTCCCGTCAAGCAGCAGAGCCAGCGTGTCAAAACAAAGCAAGGAGGGATCGCCCCTGGGCGTTTCCCTCCTTACCGCTGAAAAAGCCTCGGAACGCTTTTTGCGTATCCGAGGCATAATATTCTTAATCGACGTTGATGCTTTATTTCTTCGTCAATGTTTATGTTGTTTGTTACCAAATGTCGGCGCGTTCATCAGGAGCGATATACATCTTGCTTCCTTCCGGAATGTCGAATGCCTCATAGAAGTGCGTCATCGAGCCAAGAGCGCGAGTGGCGCGGGCTTCGTGTGGCGAATGCACGTCTTCTTTGATTTGTAATTCAAGGGCCTTGTCACGAATATTGCAACGGGGCCTTGTCACGAATATTGCAACGCCATACTGTGGTGTAGCTGATGAAGAAGCGTTGGGCTGGTGTAAATCCATCGATGATCTTGCCCGCTTTGGCCTCGTCGGTCATTTGGTAGGCATCCCAAGCCACATTGAGGCCGCCCAAGTCTGCGATATTCTCGTCAAGGGTTTGCTCTCCGTTAATGTGGTAGCCACGGAGTTCGAATTCATCGAACAACTTAACAAGTTGCTTGGCGCGTTCGGTGAACTGGGCATCGTCCTCGTCGGTCCACCAGTTGTTAAGATTGCCTTTTTCGTCGAATAGACGCCCTGAGTTGTCGAACCCGTGGGTCATCTCATGAGCGATTGCCTGGCCGATGGCACCGTAGTTGACGGCATCATCAGCATCCATGTTGAAGAATGGAGGTTGCAGGACACCAGCCGGGAACGTTAATCTGTTCATGTCTGGGTTATAACGGGCGTTAATGGTTTGAGGTTCCATGTCCCATTCCTCTTTATCAACGGGCTTGCCGACCTTAGCGATATCTAAATCCCTCTCGAATCGTCTTGCTCGGCGTACGTTCTGGAAATAGGATTCAGGAGTTACTTCAAAATTGCTGTAGTCTAACCACTTGTCGGGATATCCGATATTCACTTCGAAACAATAGAGTTTTCGGAGGGCATTAGCCTTGGTCTCATCACTCATCCAATCGAGGTTTTTAATGCGTTCTCCAAGAGCTATACGCAAGTTTTCGACAAGGTTCATCACACGCGCTTTTGCTTCGGCGGGGAAATACTTCTCCACATAGAGTTGTCCGATGGCCTCGCCTAAATGATTAGAGGTTTTGTCAAGCACACGACGCCAACGGGGCTCCTGTGTCTCTACACCATAAAGGAATTTGTCGAAGAAGTTGAAATCTTCGGTAACCAGGTCATCGCTAAGCTGTGGGGCACTGTTGGTGATGACCTTCCATTTCAAGTAGTCCTTAATGGTGTTGAAGTCGGTGCTGTTGATAATGCCGTCGAGGGCTGTGATGAAATCGGGCGATGCGACATTGAGACTGTCAAATGCCGGAGCTCCAATAGCATCAAAGTAGGTGTCCCAGTCGAAGATCGGTGTGGAGGCCTGCAGCTCCCCACGGCTCATGATATGATAGAGGTTGTTGGGATCTTGGCAATCCTCTATGGGTAGTGAGCATTTTGCAAGTTCGGTCTCGAAGGCGAGAACATGCTGGGCTTTTTGGGCTGCAAGTGCAGCATCTATGCCAGTAAGTTGGAACATTTTAGTAATGTGCTCTACATATTTGTCGCGAATTTCCTGAATTTCTTCGACGAGATATAAATCTCGAACGGGCAGGCTAATGCCGCCTTGGAAAACCAACATGATGTTCCTGTCGGCATTTTTAAAATCGGTATAGCTGCCTGAAACGAAGAAGGGCTTGAAACCGACATTGTGGAGTTGTCCGGTAAGCTTGGCAAGTTGCGACTTGTCGCTCATCCGGTCAATCATGTCGAAGTAGGGAATCAACTCGCTGTATCCGCGCTCGTTGATGGCCACGGAGTCCATGCCCGAGTTGTAGAAATCGCGAATCTTCTGTGCCACGCTTCCTTGCACGGCGGTTTTGTCATGAGTCACCTCTTCAATAATCTCTTTGAGCTGCAACTTCGTACGGTTGCCAACCTCTGAAAACACATCATAATAAGAAGCATCTTCGGGAATCGGATTGTTCTTCAGCCAATTGCCATTGCAATAGCGGTAAAAGTCCTCTGCAGGGTCGACTGTGATGTCCATATTGCTCAGTTCAATGGCTGGAACCACTTCTTTTTTCGTTTGCGCTACAGTCTTCTGTCCGCCGGCTGCTACCATTACGCATAAAAGTGTTATGGCGATTACACGATCTTTTTTCATTGTCGAAGTTCTATTTGGATTAATATGTCAAAATTGAGTTATTTGTCCATTAGACGTATTAAGCACACCAAAAAGTTGCAATACAGCGAAAAATATTTCCATTGTTATGATAGCGGAAACATATGGAAAAACACTAATTTCCGCTGGTTATAGACACTTTTTTGTGATATTTCCAGCGGAAACATATAAAAAAACACCAGTTTCCGCTGATTATAGCTTTTCTATTATCAAGTCATTATGGCGCAATAAATGTAACAGCATGCTCCGTTTTTCTTTTGCAACGGCTGTTATAGTAACAATGGTTGCAAAATAGTTGGGACGCGAATAAGCTACAATCACTTGAACGGGTTTGCAGCGGAATTGAATGGGTATCGGTCCGAATGGCCAATAGTAAATAAACCGAATCAATGAAAGAATTGTGATAGTATCACGTTAACATCTAACTTTGAACCGAAAAAGATATACGCCTAGCGACGGCGGGGGCAATGTCACATCAGAAAATCATCATGGCGGCTTC
>CACXIM010000146.1 GCA_902767725.1 uncultured Bacteroidia bacterium
GCGTCCCGCAATCGACACAAACAAATAGCGTTTGCGAGACGCAAACGCCGACAATGAGATGCAATTGAGAGACCACATAGAATCGCCCTGCGGCCTGCGCTACGTGTTCGAGCAACTCGAACTGCAAGCGGGCTATACGCGCCGTTGGATGCTCGACATGCCGATGATGCGGACAGGGGAGGAGATTGCCCAATCGTATGAGGTGCTGCGGCAGTTTGTGCGTTTCGTGGAAGAGGTCGATACACCTTATATTAATACGCTCCAGTTCCGCCTGCAGGGACTGAAGGACATCCGCACGACTATCAAGAACCTCGGACAGCAAGCCGTCTTGGACGACATCGAACTCTTCGAGGTGAAGCATTTGGCCATCTTGGCCGTCGATGTGGCGGAGCGGATGAAAGCCCACGGCTTGGACCAGGCCATTGCCGTGCCCGACTTGAACGAGGTCATCACCATCCTCGACCCCGACGGGCTGAAAATGGCGACCTTCTATGTATACGACTCCTACTGCCAGGAACTGCGTGACCTGCGTGCGCAGATGCGCCAAAATCCCAGCCGGCAAGAGGAACTCTTGGCCGAGTGTGCCGAGATTGAGGAAGGTGTGCGGAGAGATTTGAGCAAACAGTTGGTTCCTTTTGCGAAGGCTTTGGAAGAAGCCCAAATCGCTATGGCGAAGATTGACATGAACCTCGCCAAAGCCTTGCAGATAAAACAGTTGGGACTTTGCTTCCCGACGATTTCGAAGGATGACATCAGCCGTTACGAGGCGATGTTCCATCCGCAGGTGAAGGACGCCTTGGCGCAGCGCAAACGCGCCTTCCAGCCGGTGAGCCTCACCTTCGGGCAGAAGCCCACCTTGATCACGGGTGCCAACATGGGTGGCAAGACCGTGGTTTTGAAGACCTTGACGCTGTGCCAGTATCTGTTCCAATACGGGTTCGGCATTCCGGCCCAATCGGCCGACATCGCCGTCAAGGATGAGGTTTTCTTCTGCATCGGCGACGAGCAGTCCATCGAGAAGGGGCTGTCGTCGTTTGCTGCAGAGATGAAGAACATCGATGCCGTCATCAAGGCATCGCGCGAAAACAGAAAGATAGTGGCGTTGATTGACGAGCCGGCCCGCACCACCAATCCCACCGAGGGAACGGCCTTGGTGTCGGCCTTGGTGAAGGTGTTGAGGGGCGACAATGTGAGCCTCGTCATGACCACGCATTACGATATAGAACCGACTGACGCCCGTTGCCTCCGCGTGAAGGGCTTCGAGAACGGCACGATGAACTACGAACTCGTCGAGGTGCAAGACGGCGAAGTGCCGCACGAGGCGCTGAACATCGCCGAGAGTTTGGGGATTGATAAGGAGTGGATTGAGACGGCGAGAGCGTTTTTAATTATGGCGAATTCGCCACAATTAAAAACCCCCTCGAATTCGAGGGGGTTAGACCCAAAGTGGTCAAATTCGACCACTTTGTGCAGGGGGTCGAATTCGACCCCCTCCGAAATAGAGAAAGGAGAATCGGTATGACGCAGATACTTGTAAAAGATACGAAAATTAAGACCATTAAGGTCAATGGGATGGATTACATTTGCATTACCGATATTGCCAAGCAAAGAAATCCTATCGAACCTAAAGATGTGGTTAAGAACTGGTTGCGTTCAAAGAATACCATTGAATATTTAGGTCTTTGGGAAATGCTGAACAACCCGAATTTTAGGGGGGTCGAATTCGACCCCCTGCTGAAGCAGGCAGGCAGTAATGCATTCACAATGAGCCCATCAAGATGGATTGAATTGACTAATGCAATCGGTTTGGTTAGCAAAAGTGGATCTTTGGCAGGCACTTATGCCCAAAGGGACATTGCTTTCAAATTCGCAAGTTGGGTTTCTGTGGAGTTTGAACTATATTTGGTCAAGGAATTCCAACGCCTAAAAGAAGAAGAACAAAAGCAACTCGGTTGGTCGGTGAAGAGGGAGTTGGCGAAGATAAACTACCATATCCACACGGATGCCATAAAAGAGAATCTTGTTCCAGAAGAGATT
>CACXIM010000147.1 GCA_902767725.1 uncultured Bacteroidia bacterium
TTCAGCCCAAGCAGAAAACTATAATGTGTATCGTGATGGAACTTTGTTGGCTACGGTATCAGGGCAGGAAACAGGGTTTATCGATGAAGAACCAAACTACGGCGGCAATTGTTACTATGTGACGGCTTTCTGTGCCTCGGGCGAGAGCGAACCCACCAACGAGGCTTGCGTCACCGTTGGCGAAGGCTGCCAACCCGCCACTAACCTTTGGTTTGAGATGACAACCAACAACAAGATAAAACTCACATGGGTAGCACCCCAACCTCATGACGGCCTTTCGGGGTTCTACATCTACCGCACCAAGGAAGCCGATATGAACTGGCAGCAAATCAAGACATTGGGTGCAAATTACACGTCCTATACCGACAACACCTCATTAGAGGACGAGACCTTCTATCTTTACAAAGTGGTGGCCTATTACCAAGACATCGACTGCTATTCGGCTCCCGCGCGGTCGAAATACAATGAGTTCGAATTTTTCTTGAGGGTGTATTGGTCGGTGGATGGAGTGGATGAAGGAAGCATTTGCGATATTGTCGCCTATCCCAATCCTGGTAGCAACACCCTTAACATCCGTACAGCTTTGAAAAACGCCCGCGTGGAAGTGTATGACAACAATGGTAGACTCATCCACAGCCAAGCCCTCACGGAGCATGTGACGGCGATTGATGCTGGGGATTGGGCTGAGGGCGTTTATGTTTGGAAGGTGATGGGCAATGGCAAAGAAGTTGAATCTGGAAAATGGATAAAACAATAAATAATACGATGAAAGCAACGAGAATTTACACCCTGCTTGCGCTCCTGCTGATGGCAGGAGGGGTGACGATGCAAGCGCAGGAACCTCAAAGATTCTTTGAACGTCATTATATCGATGACCTCATTTTCATGAACGAGAACGACCTGCTTGTTCTTGGAGCTGACGAAGCGGCGGATGTCGCCCTTTACAAGGTGAATGAAAACGGAGAACTCATCAATTCGGTTGTTCTTCCGAGCATTCAGGACAATAACAGTTTGAGACATTTGGCACATTTCGGTGACGGGTCGGTCGGCCTTTTCGTTACGAAGTATTCTAACGACACAATTCATCTTCAAAAAATGACCGTCCATGAAGATTTGTCCGTGGACACTATGGATTTCAATTGGGTAGGCTATGATTTCTATCGTTTCATTGCTGGTGGTGAGCAATGGGTTGAGGATGCTTTGGGCAATTATTATTATTCCTATTATGTCGATACCCTATGGACAAGCGGCCATCATGGATTAAGGATACTGAAGTTTGACGGAAACGGTGAGTTGCTGACCGAAAGGCTTCTCGACGACCCCGAACCTTCTTCAAGCGGCTGCTATATGTTCCCGACCCCCGACATGATGGGGTGCCGACTTGTTTTGAAGGGAAATCAGTATTATAATTGCTATACCTTGGATGGCAACCTCAATACCATCGCCGTCAAAGAGAATATTGACCAATTGTCTTATCCTTTGCAATGCGGTTGGCAAGCTTGTTTTCGCATGAATCCATACAACGGCAGGACTTATACTATCAATATGGAGATTGAGGTTATACCTGACCCTAATGACCCATACGGGAATCCGCTTGTTGTACACAACGAAGATGTCTTAATGAGTGTGTTTGATGCCGACAATTTTGAGCAATTGGCCTACACTTGGGGTATCACTTCCGAAATCCCTTGTACACCAGGCAAACCAAACTCTATTGACTTTGGCGAAAATGGCGATGTTTATATGGCCAGCGGCATGGACAAACCAGACAACTGGTACTTTTCCAAAAGTCTTTACATCGTCCATTTGGATGAAGACCTCAACAAACTTCAAGAGATTTATTATAAGGAAGACGGCACAGAACTGATGTATTTTGGAGGTTTGCGCCTCAATTCCAATGGGGATGTCTTCATCAGTTGTCAAGTTGCAAAACCAAGCATGACTGGTACGACAGGTGCCATCTTCAAAGTACCAAAGGAAGCTTTTGACGGCATAGAGGAAGCCCATGATGCCGGCTTTGCCGTGGCGGTGGC
>CACXIM010000148.1 GCA_902767725.1 uncultured Bacteroidia bacterium
CAGGATTGTTTTGAATGAGCCCCATGCCTCCATCGAGGGCTTGTACGACGACAGGCTGAGCGGCTGGAGCATCGACGAACGCTTCATCAACGAGGTGGTCTTCCGCTTGACGGACTGGCACACCGACTATCTGTTTCATGGCTCACGGCACCCCAAGATCAGGACGGTGCGTTTCCCCTTTTCGAGGTTCATCGTGGATGCGGAGCGGCTGTGGGACGACCCGATGGACGACATCGGCCAGGGCATCATCTATCGCCACTTCGACGGCTACCGCCGCCAGGTGCCTAAGCCCCATGAGGCCTTGCTGCTCCGGCTCTGGGAGAGCCACCAGCAGAAGCTGAAACGGCAGCTGTGCGAGGGGGCGCTGCTGCTCGACTGCCACTCCTTCCCCGACGACATGGGCGACGTGGACGTGTGCGTCGGCTTTAACGACGACTGGTCTAGACCCGACAAGGCGCTGCTTGACTATGCCGTCAACCTCTTCGAGGACAACGGCTACTCTGTCGGCATCAACTACCCCTACAGCAACTCGGAGGCCCCAGAGTGCGCGTTCGGCTACCAATCGATGATGCTGGAAGTGAATAAAAGGGTGTATCTGGAGGGGAGGTCTCCTTACCTGAAGACGCATTGCGACAAGAAAAGGAGCGTGCGCGAGGTGCTCGGACTGCTGATGGAAAGCGTGGCTGAGTAGTTGGTTAGTGGGACTAACCAACTCGATGGATACCGCAGCCTATTGAAGCGACGACAAGGGTTGTAGTCCTCTGACGGTTTAGGAGATCGCGGAACCTTAATCCCCCGCCCTTCGGGCACCCCCTTTGAAAGGGGGAGGTCCGCGATGACGGTAAAGGGTGAGGCGTTGTCCGTTGGAGTGCTGTTTTCCGCCCGTATGCCGTGTGTGGGAAAGCCAAAACCAGACTGGGTTGGGCGCGCGGGGCACGGCCGACATGGCGGGGAAGCGTCCGCTTTGTGCGTCGGGACCGATGATGTCGGCCTTGAATTTTCGCTTCCTTTTTTTCAAGAAAAAGGAAGAAAGAAAGACCCACAATCCACCAAAATTTCGTATCTTTGAAGCCTGATTCACGATGACACGCCATGGCCAAAGAGCAGCATTACATAGACTTCGATGAATATATACGGCAAGGAGAGCCCGCGCAGCGCGAGGCCGCCTATGCTTGGAGCACGGCCATCGGTCTGCAAGCCGTCGATGGGCTCACTACCTCCGAGTACCTCAACGACTTGGCGCGCCGTAACATCGAAGGCGAACTTACCATGGATCAGGTCGACACATTGCTCGACAGCTATTACGAAAGCAAAGCCGCGCGCGAAGCCCATGATGACGACAAGAATGAAGCCGACAAAGCATCGAGAAACATCAAGAAAATACTCTCCGTGAAGACGGTCGACTTTACCACCAACGGCTTTATCTCGCTGCACCGCCGCATTTTTGAAGGTGTCTTCAAACACGCTGGCCAACTGCGCGACTACGACATCACCAAGAAGGAATGGGTGCTGGAAGGCGACACGGTGAATTACCTAAACTGGGAAGACCTGCGCCGGGCATTGGACTACGACATCAAGCAAGAACGCGAATTCAGCTATAAAGGCCTCGCACAGGACGACCTTATCGCTCATATTGCCAGCTTCGTCTCCGGACTTTGGCAAATCCACGCCTTCGGCGAAGGCAACACCCGCACCACGGCAGTGTTCACGATACAATACCTACGCTCGATAGGCTTTGACGTGGAGAACGACTTGTTTGCAAAATACTCGTGGTATTTTCGCAACGCCCTTGTCCGCGCCAACTACAAGAATGCCGTGAAAGGCATCGACTACTCCCCGATCTATTTGGAACGTTTCTTCCGCAACCTGCTCCTCGGTGAGCAGTGGGACCTCCGGGAGTGTGCAGCCTAATCTTGCTGACCCAACAAATACTGGACAAGCACCCGAACAAGTACCCGAACAAGTACCCGAACAAGCTCGTGACTTATTCCACACAAACAACCCCTTGGTTATTGAATTGATAAAGGTACTGGGATATGAAGAATTGTCTATTTCGCAATTGATGGAAAAGACAGGATTAAAACACAGACCCAACTTCATTGAATACCATTTGAATCCCGCCATTTCCGAAGGTTTCGTCCGTTTGCTTTATCCAGACACGCCTCGCCATCCAAGGCAGAAATACCTGCTGACGGCGAAAGGGGTAATGCTTTATAAGAAAATAATGACGCAGCCATAGATGCCTACTGGCTTTCTGCCCATAGATCCCAAGCTCCCCACAGACCAACGTGGGGATGACATGGACAGAAAGGATGGCATGACATGGCTGCTGGTCTTTGCAGACGGATGGCATGTCTGCTAAACAGAGTCCCGAAGGAACGGCCGAATGTGTGTCGTTAAGGACAATTCTCAATTATCAATTGTCAATTCTCAATTCTCAATTAAAAAGCCTATCTTTGCACCAAATTCGAAGAATCAACGGAGTTAAATCCCATTCACTATGAAACTTGCAGAAGCATTAAGCATCAGGAAAGACCTGCAGAAGCGCATCCAACAGTTGGGACAGCGCATACAGAACAACGTGAAAGTGCAGGAGGGCGACGCGCCTTCGGAAGAGCCTATGGAGCTGATGAAGGAGCTCGACGCCTGCCTCACGCAGCTCGAAGACCTCATCTGGCGCATCAACGCCACCAATATGAAGACCACCAACGCCGAGGGCATCACCCTCACCCAACTCATGGCCCGCAAGGACGTGCTGACCATGCGCGTCAGCAACCTGCGCAGCATCTTCGACACCGCCTCGGCGGGACAGGACCGCT
>CACXIM010000149.1 GCA_902767725.1 uncultured Bacteroidia bacterium
CACGGTAGCCAACGGACAATATTGCGTCTAGATTGTAGAATTTTGTCTTATAGATTTTCCCGTCGGCGGCAGTATATTCCAAAATGGAATGAACTGAATCTTCGTCCAACTCGCCACTTTTGAAAATGTTGTTCAGATGCTTGGATATGGCAGGCTGCCCTACGCCAAACAATAGCGCTATTTGTGATTGTGTCAGCCAAACTGATTCGTTAGCCATCCTCACCTCTAAGTGGACGGCTTCATTCGGCTGGTAAAGTACAATCTCGTTTTCTTGCATCTGCATCGCGGATCCTTCTTTGGTTACGATGATGTCTGTTTTGTGGTCCATATTCTTATTAATTTGAATTACGCCACAAAGATGCAATGCTTGTCAAGAGTAAGCCGTTGAACAAACGTTTGTAGTCGACAGTAGTCGTTTGCTGTCGGGTAAGAATCTTATGTTAATCTGTCATAAATGGATTGCGGCGCTTCGCTCGCAATGACGCGAAGCGACGACGAGGGGTGTAGTCCTCTGGCGGTGTGGGAGATGGCGTTCCGCCGTCGCGGAATGAGGAGCCCGCCATGAGGGTAAAGGGTGGGGCTTTGTCCGTTGGAGTGCTGTTTCTTGTCCTTATGCCGTGTTCGGGAACGCCAAAACATGACTGGGGTGGGCGGGGAGGCAGGGCTGCTGCTACGGCCAGAACCGCCCCGTCTGCCGGCAATACGCCTCATACTCCTCGCCGAAGTCGCGACGGAGGCGCTTCTCCTCGCTGCGCACCTGCAGCAGCATGATGATGATGAAAGCAACATACACCAGCAGCGCCTGCCAGGTCCAAAGCCAAACGCACACGCCGGCGAAATAGATGAAACTTCCTGTCAGCATAGGGTTGCGGCTCAAGCGGTAGGGACCTTCTGTCATCAGGTGCTTCGTGCGGGGTGCCACCTCATGCCCGAAGGCATCCATAGGGTTGCCGTCACCTTTGTGCCGCATGTAGACGATGCTCCACACACTGAGCGATAGTCCGAGCACGGCGAGCACTATGGCTATCACCATCCTCCAAATGGGTACGGCACAAAGGTCAGGCCGACCCGAGGCCAACCACATCAAGGTCGGGATGAGCAGCACGAACATCAAGCCGCCGAGGGCATATCCGGCTATTTCTCTGAGTTTATGCATATCATTAATGCTATTCTATCGTCCTAATCTGATCCTTCAGGCATTGATAATCAGACAGCAGGTCGTAGATGCCGTCCTCGCTCAAGACGCCGCGCTTGAGGTCTTGGGGCAGCTTGCCGGCCTCGTCGGCCTCGAAGTCCTTGCGCCACTGCGGCGAATTGTAATATGCCTCCAGCTTGGCAATGTCGTGCTCAATTTCTGAGAAGTCTTTGATGGCTGCTTCCAGTCGTTTGACGACCTCCTCGCTCTTGTCGAAGAGGGATTCCATGTTTGTGATGCGTTCGATGCGTGTCATAATCAGTGAGTTTGTTGAGGCAAAAATAGTGAATTTTGCGAAAAATCCACTTCAAATGTTCCACATTCAAATTAATTCCGTACTTTTGCAGCCCGATTTTTAGGCAGAATGGAAAAGAAGAACGAATTCCTGATTCCGGTCAGCGGCCTTGCCCTTGGAAGCCATACCTTTGAGTATGAGATCAATAACGATTTCTTCGCAGGGATGGATTACTCCGAAGTACAGCAAGGAAAGGTGTCGGTGAAGTTGGATATCAACCGCCAGGAGACCATGCTGACGCTGCATTTCGACCTCAACGGTAGCGTGCGCGTGCCTTGCGACCGCTGCGCCGATGAGTTCGATCAGCCTATCGAGAGCCAGCAGGACTTCTTCCTCAAGTTGGGAACGGAGAATGCCGAAGAGTCGGACGACGTGGCTGTTGTTTCGCCCGATCTGAACGAATACGACATCCGCCCATTGGTGTACGAGTACATCATCCTTGCCATCCCGATGCACCGCGTGCATCCCGAAGGCCAATGCAACCCCGCCGTGATTGAGATGCTCAACCGCGAGGAGGCACCCGCCGAAGAGGAAGAGACTGACACCATCGACCCGCGCTGGGCCGCTTTGAAAGACATTAAATTGAACGATAAATAACAATTGGTAATTAACTAGTTAAAATAACAAAGAAATGGCACATCCTAAAAGAAGACAGTCTCATACCAGAGGCGCTAAGAGAAGAACACATTACAAG
>CACXIM010000150.1 GCA_902767725.1 uncultured Bacteroidia bacterium
TCCATAAATCCCTGAATAATAGGAATAAATGAAACTATCGGTGTTGAGGATATTATTCACATCAAGGCTAAACTTGACCTTGCGGAAGGTGTAGCCCAGACTGCAATCCAAGAGCACGAAATTGTCGGTTTGCCCTTCGGAACGGGTGTGATAGAATTCCACTGAGGGCGTGAGGGACAAGCCGAAAGGCAACAGCACGCTCAAATTGGCATTGTCGATGAGGCTCACAATCGGTTGACTGCCAGCGTTGAAACCATCTAATGAGGAAGTCATTCGGCTAAAACTACCTTTGTTATTGAAAAAGATATAGTCCGTAAAAGCAATGCTGGCGGTCAAGTTGGCGTTCCAGCCTTGGTTATAATAGGTGGCCACTTGGTTTTGTACCAAATGCGGCGAACGCCCCAGTCCGTAGGAGCATTTCGCGTTGATGTTCAGCCGCTTCCAACTGAAGCCTTTGCCCGCATACAGCGAAACGGACAGGTAATCGCCCCAACTCGGCTGCTCCACGGCATTGATGACCATGGTGTTGCCCTCAAAAGATTGAGCGTACATCACCTCGTTACGGTAGCGGTTGTAGTTCACCGAGAAATCGCCAAAAGCATATTTCATCACATTCTTGTACGAAAAAGTCAGCGATCCATTGGCCCCGTAAGTGTCGGCCAAAGGGCAGTCGTAATGCGACAAAGTTCTATAATTCTGTAAGATATAGCCCGTATACATTGTCCGTAGACTCGGGGTGTTGTTGTAGGTGGCAATCTTGGTGCTCACTTTCCAGTTATGGCTGAAATCATAACGGAACGAAAGCGAAGGCTGGGATAAAACCTTGATTTGTGGGTCGGAACCGTTGACGATGCGGTCGTCCAATTGCAGGTAACGCAACTGTACAGGCACCATTAGTGTCACATTCACGCGCCGACGATCGTAGGTGAAATAGGCACCTGCAGCAGGTTGGTACTTGTGCCAACGGATGTCGTTACTGAACTGATTCTCTCGTGTGTCGTCATTGCGAGCGGAGCGAAGCAATCCAGGAAACAAGTCAAAACCCTGGATTGCTTCGTCGTTCCTCCTCGCAATGACGCAAAGCGCGTCCGAATTAAGCGCTTGCTCCTCCATACTGAAATTGAAATAAGGCATAATGCGCAGCCTTTTCCAAACCACGCTGGTAAGAAATCGAAGGAAATTCTCGCTCTTAAAGGACTGAAAAACTATGTTTTGTAAAGTCATAGGGTAATCTTCATCGTCGTTGAGGGCTTCTGGGAAGCAACCTGGCGCGACTTGCAAGCCGTAGGGCAAAGTGCCATAACTCGTGGTGGAATTGAACTCTATGCCGCTTTCAGGGTCGCGGCGGCTCTTGCGAATCCAATGGATGTTGGCCTTGGCGCACAATGATGGGTAGTTTTCCTCCTGCCGAATCAGTTCGCCATTGTCTACCAAGCCCTCGCCCCAATTGCGGTGCCCCGATGCGGTGAGGCTGATTTTCAGATAGTCCAAGTCCTTGTTGAGATTGTAGTTGATGCTTCCTTCGAGCATTCTGGCCGTTTCCAACGACTGCATCCGCTCGGCGAGGCTAATGGTGTCGTCGGGAAGGAGATAGAGCGTGCGCGACTCGCTCGACTTGCGGTTGCGGTCGCCGCCAAAGAGCAGGCTGTACGACAGCTCAGCCTCGTTTTTCAGTTTGTGCAGGCTGTTGTAAGTGACCCCTTGCGAGTGGTTCAGCGTGTGCCGCACTCCAGAAATGCCCGGAGCGCTCGGCTCGACCATCGAGGCCATCGGATAGACCGTGACATTCTCATTGTCAACAAGGTTAGTGCCCGAATTGTTCGCTTTCAAAGTGCCTAGAAACTGCCTAGAAACTGATTGCGTTTTGCGAAATACATCCCTGTAAGGCTGCCTGCGTATTGCAGGCTGTCAGCCCAGCCCGCGCCCAAGTCGGCCATCAAGGCAAAGGTGCCTTTGGCGTTTTCCTTCAACTTGATGTTGAGGGCCACATTGTCCGAAAACTGGATGTTTTGCAGCGCCCTCACCTCCTGATGGTTCTCCATCACCTGCACCGAGGCCACATCGGAGGCGGCAATGCTGGTGGTGGCGAGGTTGTAACGGCCTTGCAGCATGTCCATGTTCTCGATGTAAAACTTGGAAATAGGTTTGCCCTTGTATTCCACCTTACCGTCGTCTTTCACCTCGATGCCAGGCATCTTCTTCAGCACATCGGCGATGAAGCCATAAACCGCAATAAGCAGTTTTGCTTCCTCGCTCTGTGTAACCAACTGATAGTGACCCTTTTCGTCCGTAAAGGCATAAGCCATCGGCAGGCTGTCCGTGACGCGCAACAACATCACCGAGGCATTGAAGACCGGCTGTTTCTTCTCATTGAGTACCTCACCGGAAATGGTCGTTTGGGCGAAGGCATGAACGCCGAAGAAAATACTAATTATCAGAAAAACAAGTTGTTTCATTTCGATTAGTCATTGGTAGTTAGGCATTATTTCTGGGTTTGTTTAACTCAAACAGGTTCATCCCTACGGGATGTTTTTTCCTATCATTTTTATTTTTTTACCGAACGAACATCCCTACGGGATGAATACTTTTCATATTAATTTGCGGCACAACAATGGTTTGTATCATCTTTTTCCCGTAGGGAAACTCGTTCGGTTGAATTATTGGAGTTATTGTCATAGCATCCCATAGGGATGCACCTAAATCATTTTCCACCTCCACCATTCGCCCCGACGCATCCACTACATCTGCCAGTAGTTGGACATTAGGATCAAGGCGTAACGCATAGTCGTACAAATCGCGGTAACATTCTTGGTCAAACTTCCATGTCTCTTCCCTTGCTGCCTCCTTGTAATCGTAATTCCACATCGCAATCGGTTTGACCTCATTTCTGATGGCGATACAAGAAAAGGAATAATGCCCGCGGTCGTCCTCCACTTTCAAAATCAAACCTGGCAACCCCGCGAATTTCCACGGGCCATCAGAGATAGGAATTTCCGGAGCATACCAAGCCGTCCAAGTGCGACCTCGGAACCTACACATCGCTTTTCGGCAACGATAACCCAAAATCGTGCAAACCTCATCAGAAAAAGTCCAATCCATAAGGACATCTGACGGCTCTCGATACTTGAAAACCGGTCCAATATCGTATGCCCGATGCGTCACCGCCATTTCGTGATTCTTGCGGTCTTTATAGACCTCCATAAAAAGCCATGTGTCAGTGCCACCCGAAACATCTTTTTGCCCTTTTAATGTCCGCTTCGTGCAAATGGAATCGTAGCGGAACAAAGCATAACTATACGATTTCGACCATCTTTCCCCAACGTCGAGACGAAACACATCCTTTTCTTGTTCAGCAGGCTTCGTTGAATCGAGCACATAACTCACTTCGTAGGAAACCGAACAAATGCCCTCATCCAAAAGCGTGAAATCGTCCGTCCTCATGAATCTTTGCGCCGACAATGGAAGCACCGCCCAAAGCGAAACCATAACAAGCAGTTTTCTTTTCATCTTTACTCCAATTCCACAGGGTTATAAGGCAACGCTTTTTTATAGCCTTCGGGAGCTTCCTCTGAACCAGCATATTTGCCAGAAGCGTCCGTTTTGGCGATATGTATCTTGATACCAGGATTCGCCATCCGAATATAGCCAATAAAATC
>CACXIM010000151.1 GCA_902767725.1 uncultured Bacteroidia bacterium
ACACTCGGGTTGATGGGTTTCTTGAGATAGTCGAAGGCACCGAGCTTCATGGCCGACACTGCGGTCTGCACCTCGGCATAGCCCGTCATCACGATGATGGGCACCTTGCTCTTCAGCTTCTCGCGCACCCAAGTCATAAGGATGATGCCGTCGCCATCGGGCAGACGCAAATCAGTGAGAATCAGGCCGAAATTTCCATTGGAGATTTCAATCTTTGCCTGTTCGTACCTCGACGCGAGGACTGCCTCATAGCCATTCTTCTTCAGCCATGTCTGAATCATCATGCCGAAGGAGGCATCGTCTTCCACCACAAGAATTCTACATTTCATGGTGCAAAAATAACAATATTTTCGGAAATTCCACAAAATTACACACAAAAAAAGCCTCACATTGGGGAAATGTGAGGCGATTTTAAAAAAATTGAAAACGAGCAGTTCCGTTATGAACGGATTTTATTTGATGGATACTACCAAATAATTCGACATACTCCAGAAAGCTTCCTTGTCGAGGATTTGTAAACTCAGTGCCCCATCCTCACCCTCTGTAATCTGATAGCTGCTATCCGGATGACTGGTCATGACTTTGGCCTTCCTGGTGTTCAGCGGAACGATTTCCACATCGCGTTTGTTGGCTTTTCTGAAATGGCTCTTGTCGAAGCCTTGTTTAGAAATCTCGCTTGATTGGAACAAACCGCCCTTGCTGACGATGCCCTTGTCGACCAAAGCCTGCTGGGTGGCGATGCAAATCCACACCGTGTTCAGCAAGGCGTCCTGGTTTTCAATGGTGGCCTGCTGGGCTGCATTCTGCACTGCCATCACATCCAAGTTGGTGTTCAACTCATTGATGTTCTCGCTCAAATCAGAGACTTGTTCGTTCAAAGTGGCAATCTGCTTGCGGCTTTGTTGTAGTTCGTCCTTCAGGTTGGCGATATAAGTGTCTTTTTCTTCCAGTTGCTTCTTCAAGCGGCTCACAGTCTGGTTCAAAGCCTTCGAATTGGCTCCTTCAGCAGCCAACTGCTTTTCCAGTTTCTCGATCTTTTGACGGTTTTCCTGCAAGGTCTGCTGAATGGCGTTGATTTCCGACACGGCCTTGTTAGTATTCCCTTCTTGGTTCTCCATCAAAATGATGTTCTCTTGAGCCCGCACCGATTCAAGGGCTGTCTCAATCTCGTTGATGGTGTTCAACGCATTATCGAAACCACCTTTGGCAGCCACAGCCTCTGTATACAAGGAGTCGCGCTCTGCCAATAGAGCTTGGTACTTTTCAGAACGTTCCACATCGCAAGAAGTGGCCAGCAAAGCCACGAAAAGCAGTGAAACCAATGTCATTTTGTGTTGCATAATAGATATTAGTTTTTGAATCACCTTATTTATATAGCACATTGTGTGCCACACTGAAGTCTATCTACAAAAGCAAAGATTATCAACACTTTATGTTCATATCTACGACTATCTCATATTGTGGAAAAATGTGGAAAATCACAACAACCCACGACAATCGTGGAAAAGTGGGGAATCTACAGATACACAAAGCCCGTGCTCTTGTGGCGTGGCAAGGGGAAGATGGAGGTGTTCACATCGGGGTGCACATGCTTCTTCCGGAACTGTTGATAGAGGCATTGCATGGCACGCTCCGGAGTGTTGTTGTTCTCGCTGAGGTGGCACAGCATGATGTTTTTCATGCCCGTGTGATAGGCATCGGCCACAAAACGCGCCGACTCCTCATTGCTCAGATGATCAGCCCTGCGGATTTCCTCCTTCACCACTTTGTCGAGCATCCCAATGTCGGTGGCGATGGTCAGGGTATGTCCTTCATAATTAAAATGATAGCCTACTGCCCCTCTCCCATCGTGCATCACAGGGAAAGCTTCCACAGTGATGCCGCAAATCTCGAAAGGCTGCAAAGGCTCTATTTCGTGGAACAACCCTTGATCCACATTTTTCGTAGCCTTGCCTTCAACGAGACCTTGAAGGCAGTCGGAGTGGGCATAGATGGGAATGGGATGGTCCTTGGTCAGCACCTCCAAACCTTTCACGTGGTCGATATGGTCGTGGGTAACGAGAATGGCCTTGATATCGCTTATGCGCAAGTCGTTCTTTTTCAATGCTGTTACAACTTGCAGGGCACTGATGCCGACATCTACGATGATGCCTTCGTCCTGCCTGCCCACATAATAGCAGTTGCCGCTACTGCCAGAGGCAAAGCTGCAAAAGACAAAGGGCGAAAGGCAGGAAAAGAGATCCATCTGAGTCAAATTTGGCCGCAAAAGTAGAAATTAAATTGGTTTTTTCCCTATTTTTGACCCCAAATTTAAATAAACGAACAGATTTAGTTTACTAACTGACGTGAGACCACGGGGACGATGACTTGTGACAATGACCATGACAAGGCAGAGCTGTTAGCTATTAGCAATTAGCCTTTAGCTTATGAGCTGCAAAGCTAATAGCTAACGGCTAAAAGCTAACAGCCTTTCCAAAACGGTCATGGTCATAGTCAAAAAAGCCCAGAAAAAAAGACACAGTAGTAAATAATTGAACCATTACATATCATATACCATGGATAATAACTTTGACCCCAATGCAGCCGCCGTAGCCGATTCCGGCATCTACGGCCTGCCCTGCACCGCCGAAGAGGCTCAGATCATCATCATACCCGTCGAATGGGAACTCACCACGAGCTACAACCGAGGCACCGTCGACGGTCCCGCTACCATCATGGAAGCTTCACTGCAGGTCGACCTCTGCCACCACGACTATCCCGACCTCTGGCAGAAAGGCATTTGGATGGACGAATTCCCAAAGGAACTGCGCGAACTACACGACGAGATGGCGCCCTTGAGCGAAGACATCATCAATGCGCTGTATGAAGGCACCATCGACGACGAGCCCGAGAAATACGCAGAGCTTTATGCCCGCATCGAAGCTGCCACCGAAAAGAAGAACGCCTGGTTGCGCGAACGTATTGCCTATTGGAAACAACAAGGCAAGGTGGTTGGCCTTTTGGGTGGCGACCACAGCTGTCCCCTCGCCTATCATCAATACCTCAACCAACTCGGTGTGGAATACGGCATCCTTCATGCCGACGCCCACTGCGACCTGCGCGAAGCCTTTGAGGGTTTCAAGTATTCGCACGCTTCCATCTTCTTCAACACGCTGAAATTCAACAACGTGAAGAAACTCGTTTGCCATCAGGAGAAAGCCTTGGCCGAGAGCCAACCCAATAGAATAAAGGTGTTCTTCGACCGCGACTGCCGTCGTCGCATCTATGAAGGCGCCAAATGGAAGGACATCGTGGATGAGATGATTACAGCCTTGCCCGAGAAGGTCTACCTCTCTATCGACATCGACGCCCTCGACCCGAAGCTCTGTCCCAACACGGGCACGCCCGTTCCGGGCGGTTTGGAATACGAAGAACTGATGTATTTGCTCAACCGCATCCGTGAGGCAGGCAAAGACATCATCGGCTTCGACCTTTGCGAAGTCTCCCCTGCTCCTGACGGCAGTGACTGGGACGGCAACGTAGGCGCGCGAGTTTTATTCCATTTATGTGGTGTAGCATCGAAATAAACCGTATATTTGCCCCAAAATTAACATCGTTGTAACGATTTCAAACCCATTTAACCAATGCCGCGAGAAGCACTTCTTTCCCACCTACAGCAAACAGGCTGAAACGGCGCAAATTGCAGCCAAATACCTCAAGGAACTCGTCAAGAGCGACGATCCCGAAGAGCGTAAGCTACTCACCCGCATGATCAAGAAACAAGAGACCACAGGCGACGAGCTGCTGCGTGAGTTTTACATCGAGCTCAACGAGGCCTTCGTCACCCCCTTCGACCGCGAGGACATGAACGCCCTGGCCATGGACTTGGACAAGTTCCTTGACTTCATCAACCACTCGGCCAAGACCATCTTGATGTACAACCCCAAGAAGATCGACAAGCAGATCAAAGAAATCGTGGACAACATCCATGAGGACGCCACCATCATTATGCAAGTGTTCGACCTTTTGGACGACCTTGGAAAGAATCACCAACAAATCAATGACTTGTGCCAAAAAGTCACCCTTATCGAACACGCCGTCGACGATATCTATGGCGACTACATCTCCTACCTCTTCGAGAACGAAAAAGACGAGATCGAGTTGCTGAAATACAAGGAAATAGCACAAGTAGTGGAAGACACCACCGACCGCGCCAAGGAGGTGACCAGCACCGTTAAAAGCCTTTTAATAAAAGAATCGTAATGAACCTCCTGACCATAGCCATCATCCTGTCCATTGTGTTGGCCTTCGTCTTCACCTTCCTGAACGGCATGAACGACGCGGCCAACTCCATCTCGACCATCATCGCCACCAAGGTGATGACGCCCGTGCAAGCCATCCTGTGGGCTTCGTTCTGGGAGTTCGCCGCCTTCCTCCTCATCCGCTTGGTGCTCAACCAGCAGTTTGCAGTAGGTAACACCATGGCCAACTTCGCCGAACAAAGCGTCATCGACCCCTACCTCATCCTGTCCGCCCTCATCGGTGCAGCCATCTGGGTGGCCGTATGCACCAAGAGCGGCATGCCCATCTCCACCTCCCACGCCCTTATCGGCGGTATCATCGGGGCGGCATGGTTTGTCAACGGCAGCGCGGTGCTGCACATGAAACCCATTCTTATCACCTTGGCATTCATAGTGTTGTCGCCGCTCATTGGCCTATTCTTGGGCTTCTTCCTCGAATGCATCTTCTTGAAGATATTTAAGAACAAGCCCCGCAAGAAAGTCGACAAACTTTTCAAGGTCTTACAGCATTTCTCCACAGCTGCTTTCTGCATCGGTCACGGCTCCAACGATGCCCCTAAAACTATGGGTATCATCGCCGTGCTGATGGCCAGCGTGTTCACCACAAAAGGTGTCAGTCCACAGATGCAAGAGTTCATCAGCAATTTCTACGACAGCAGCCAAGGTTTCCACATCCCTGACATCCTTGCTGTCGTGTGCTATATCATCATGTCGTTGGGCATCCTGATTGGCGGCAAGAACGTCATCAAGACCATGGGCGGTGGTCTGGCCAAGATCACACCCGTCAGAGGCTTCTCGGCCGAGTTTGCGGGTGCCACCACCTTGATTGCCACCTCATTCATGGGTATTCCTGTCAGCACGACACACACCATCACGGGCGGCGTCATCGGCGTAGGCCTCACGGACGGCATGAAGTCCGTGAAATGGGTCACCGCCAAACGCATCGTCCTGTCGTGGCTCCTCACCATCCCCGTGCCGTTGGTCATCGGCGGCGTATTGAAC
>CACXIM010000152.1 GCA_902767725.1 uncultured Bacteroidia bacterium
TTTGTTTGGTGCAGACATCTCCACATTAGATTAATCTGCAAAAATAGTGAATTTCCTCGAAAGAGAAGGAATTATAGTCGCTTTTGGGCAACAAAAAAAGAGTTCCGTTTCCGAAACTCTTTTGCTGGAGCCACATGTCGGACTCGAACCAACGACCTACGCATTACGAATGCGTTGCTCTACCAACTGAGCTAAAGTGGCATCACTTTTCCACCTTCTAAGGGGGCATGGGGATTAAAAGCGGCTGCAAAAATAGGAATAATTCGCGAAACGGAATGCATTTTTTTCAAAAAATATGGAATTATCGGATTGCTTCGCAAGAAATCACAAAAAATTCATTTTAATATCTATTGTAAATCAATAATTTAGAAAATATTTACCGAAAAATACAATAATTAAACTAATTTTTTAGTTATATATTCAAAAAGTTATCTATATTTGCAGCGTCAAGACCTACCAAAATGGCTATCAAACGACACATAGTATTATTAATGGTGATTGGATTATTCACCTCATGCGCGACTCAACGAGCCAATTATGTGACTTATGTTCCTGATTCGGTGACTATGTTTGAAGTTGTCAGGGCCGAAGTGCAGTATCTTGACATTCCCAAAGACAATAAGATCGAGGTGCTCTCGCTGACCAACTGCGGCCTTGACCGGATTCCTTCGAGCATCAAGCGTTGTAAGAATCTGCAAAGACTGAACCTGGAAGGCAACCAGATCAAACATATTCCTAGATGGCTCACTTCGTTGGATAGTCTTGAGGAAATCAACTTGAACTTCAACAAGTTGAACCTGAAAAGACGGGATATACGCCGTTTGTCGAAGGTAGAGGATGTCCTGCTGGCGGGCAATGGCATCAAGAAGCTCCCCGACAATATTGGTGTGCTGCGTTGCGAAAGCCTTAATTTATCCAAGAACCAACTCAGCACCTTGCCCAAGTCGTTCGCCAATCTGAAACAAGCCAGATACTTGATTTTCTATGACAACGCGTTTGAGACCATCCCGGAGGAATTGGCCGGTTTCAAGAATTTGAAGCACTTAGATTTCTACAAAAACAAGATCACGAAAATCCCTGATTTCATTGGCGATATGGATAACCTGCAACAACTTTTCCTGTCGTTCAACAAAATCGAGGAGATTCCCGACACCTTACGCAATCTGAAACGCCTGAAGTATTTCTATATCCACCACAACGAGTTGCATTTCATCCCAGAATGGATCACGGAGATGGATTCCATCGAACGCTTCGGCGTGGGTTTCAACCATCTGCTGGAATTGCCTGATTTGTCGAAGATGAAAGCACTCTATGAGTTCGACGCCGAACACAACCTGCTGGAGCGCTTCCCGTGGGAACTCGTGGAAAAGCCAGAGATGGACATCCTTATCTTGCGTGACAATGATTTCGTGCTGTCGGATGAAGAAAGAATGCGCCTGATCCAATTCAGCAAAACCATGAACATTAACTATTGATTCATCATAAAAACAAAGAATATGAAAGAGTTAACCAAAGGAGAGGAACAAGTGATGCAAGTCATCTGGAGCATCGGACAGGGCTTCGCCAACGAGATTATGGCGGCCTTCCCCGAGCCCAAGCCGGCCTACAACACCGTGCTGACCGTCATCAAGATCTTGGAAAACAAGGGCTTCGTGAAACACGAGACCTTCTGTCGCGCCAACCGCTACTCGGCTGCCATCAGCAAGGAGGAATACTCGCAGCGCTATCTCGGCAGGTGTGGTGGAACGCTACTTCAACAATTCCTATTTAGACCTCGTTTCGGCCTTCGCCAAAAAGGAGAATTTCAGCCTCGAAGAACTGGAAGCCTTGAAAAAAGTGATCGACGAAGCCATAACCGAAGAAAGGAAATAAGCCATGAACGCACAAGAATTAATCATCGGTCATCTGCTGCCTATCGCAGCCACCGTTGGGGTGCTTTGGTTGGTGTATCGCTTTTTGTTTCGCAACAGCAACCGTCTGTATTTCAACCGCTTTTTCCTGCTGACAAGTATGCTGTTGGCCTTGGCTATGCCCTTACTCGGTTTGCTCTCTGGAATTGAAGTGCCTCAAATGGCGACCTTGAAACAAAACATGTTCAACAGCATGATGCTGAACGAAGTCATCGTCACACCCGACGGTCAGCCTGTCTTGCCCGAATTGACAGTAACAACTGATGCCACGCCTTCGCGTTTCAGCGTGTGGCAAGTCATGGGCGGCATTTATCTATTAGGTGTCGGCGTGATGACATTATTGTTCCTCATAAAGTTAGGGAGACTCATAGCGCTCATCATCCGTTCGCCGAAGCGCAAGATGGATGGCTTTACAGCGGTGTTCACGGGCAAGGAGCAAGGTTCGTTCTCCTTCTTCCGCTATGCCTTTTTCCCCAACGAAAACGTAGACCCCGACATCATGCGGCACGAGATGAGCCACATCAGTCACCACCATTCTTGGGACATCCTCTTCGCCGAGGTGATGATGATCCTGCAATGGTTCAATCCCTTCATTTATCTGTACAAGAAAGAGTTGCAGAGCCTTCACGAATACCAGGCCGACCGTGACGTGGTGGCTACCGGTGTTGACAAAAAGAACTACATGATGCTGATCCTGCAGCAGTGCACGGCTGTCGACTTCAGCGGAATGAGTAATAACTTCAGTTTAATCCTTACAAAAAAACGCATCAAGATGATTACAAGAAACGAAAAGGCCAAGGGCCTCTGGTGGAGGCTCTTGGCTACATTGCCGGTGCTGGCTATCCTACTGATTGCCAACACGAAAGTGACGGCACAAGATGCTTCGACAAAGCTCGGCAACCAAGCCGTCGACAAACCCATTACTGTTGAAATGGGTCAGTTCGAAATCTTTGATGATGACGGCACTCCCATGCAATTGAAAGACACACTCATTTATTCCGATGACGGTTCATACGTCAAGTTCGAGACTTCGGATGGTTTCCAACCTGAGACGGGAGAGCCATGCAAAAAACTGAC
>CACXIM010000153.1 GCA_902767725.1 uncultured Bacteroidia bacterium
CACAAAACTGGTCGATCGCATCACGGATGCCTATTTCTCGCAAGATCTTCAACAGTTAGAAGCGGTATTAGAGGAAGAATATAATGGTGAATGTGGTGGTTCCCCAGAGGATGAGGCTACCTTGATCGATAATCGCAACCACAACTGGATCAAGATGATGCCTGGAATTATGGCAGAGCAGCCGACCCTCTTTGCAGTCGGTGCCGGACACCTCTGCGGGGAGCAAGGCGTACTGAAGCTTCTCGAAGGATTAGGTTATGTCATAGAAAGTGTAAAGTAAAGGAAAAGAAAAAATCTAATAAAAACTCTTTTTTTCTTGACAGTATCGAAAAAAGCCGTACTTTTGCAGTGTCTTAATAAACTAATACACTAAAACAAACTCGATACAAAAAACAATCAATTATTTCATTCAGAAGGCAATAACATAGTTTTACCTTCGTTATTTAGTCAATTAAACAGGAGTTTTTCACTTTCTACATTTACAATCATGAATAAGCGTGTTTTTATCCTTTTCGCACTCATTGGGTGCTTCATTATGCCAGGTTTGGCGCAAAACAAAGTGACGGGAACCATCATCGAGGAAGCCAACGGCAAGGTCATTCCTTTTGTCAATGTGGGCCTGTTTCGTCAGGCCGACAGTGTCTTTGTGAGTGGTGCCGCCTCCGACGACAAAGGTCGTTTTGAACTATTGGCGCCCAACGGCGACTATCGTCTGGCGGTTTCAGCCATCGGTTTCCAGACCTACGAGCAGATGCTCACCGTGAAGGGCAACCAAGATCTCGGTAAGTTGAAGCTCTCGGAGGGCTCCACTAAACTTGGCGAGGTGGTTGTCGCCGAAAAGCGACCTTTGTTCGCCGTGGAGGGGGAGAAGACCATGTATAACGTGGCCGAAGACCCCAGCATCCAAACGGGAACGGCCTCCGATGCCTTGCAGAATGCGCCTGGCGTGGAGGTCGACGTGGAAGGTAACATCACTTTGCGAGGCACCTCGAGCGTGGAGGTGTGGATTAACGACAAGCCCTCGCACATGACCGCAGAGAACCTCAAGACCTACATCCAGACCATGCCAGCCAACAGCATCGACCGCGTGGAGGTCATCACCAACCCCTCAGCACGCTACGGCTCGAAGGCCGACGGCATCATCAACATCGTCACCAACGCCAAGGTCCAGAAGAACGAGTTCTTTAGCTTTGGCGTGAATGCCTCGACGAGTCCTTACATCGGCCCATGGGCTTCATACGTGTGGTCAAATGACAAACTGACGGTCAACGCCTACATCAATGGCGGCTATTCCCATTGGAAAGGCTACAACAATGTTGAACAATCACTGTTCAACAACGACGGTGCCTTGGCCAACCATGAGACTGATTCGACGTATTACACCAGCAATGGCTATGATGTGGGTGGTTTCTTTAGCCTTGATTATGAAATTGATACGGCAAACAGCCTCAACCTTTGGTTCAGTGGTTGGCCTAGTTTTGGTGGCAACACCAATTACACCGCAACGGCTCGTGAAGAATACCTGCCCAATCCGCTGAATACCGTTTTCGAAGAGAGCACTGACTCCTATGACGAGGCAGTTTACTTCTCCTATAGATTACACCTTCCTGTTTCGACAGGAAAACAGCTATAAATCCATGGGTGCGGAGGGTGAAATCGTCTACAACCGACCTTATTCCGAGAATGGCGAGATCTCGGTGGGTTACACCGTGGGCTATGATCCCGAGAAAAGGTATCTTAAGACAGACTCGATTGTTGACGGCGAATGGGTGAACGATGTTTACCGTTCCTACAAAGCCAATTTCACCAAGCTGAACAACGAGGCTTTCATCACCGTGCAGCACAAGTTCGGTGGCTTCACCGTGAAGCCGGGCATCCGTTTCGTCAGCGAGCTGGTCAGCGGAGAATATCCCTACACCTTCCCAGGCGACACCACCAATTATGATTTCAGGAAGCATTTTCCCAGTGTTAGGCCATCATTGCATCTGTCGTATCGCACCGAGTCGATGCACAACTTCAAATTGAGCTACACAATGCGCATCGCTGCACCTAATGCTGAACAATTGAGCAAGTTCCCATTGTATCACATGGACAGCTACAGCACGGGTAATCCTGATTTGGACCGCATCTACACCCATTCCGTCGAGGCGGGTTGGACTAAGTATTGGAACGACTTTGGCTCGGTGGGCTTGTCGGCTTACTATCGCGGCAAGACCAACGAGGTCAATCAGATAAAACTTTCTGAATACCATTGGCTTTACGACCGTGTAGTACCCTACTCCTATCCTGTCAATGTGGGAAAGAGCCATACCACTGGTTTTGAGTACAACATGATGTACCGTCCGAACGCTTTCTTTAATTTGCGTTTCTATGCCAACCTTTACGATTCCTATATCTACACGGAATACAACGAGAAACCATACGAGTTTGATAAGTGGTCGTACAGCTTCCGCCTGAATATGTGGGCCAAACTTTGGAACAAACTGGAAGTGACGGCCTCGGGCTATTACAGCTCGCCAACACAATCCTTGTTCAGCGAGCGTAAAGGCTGGTTCGGCGTCAATGCGGGTCTACGTGCCGACTTCTTCGACCGCAAGATGTCGGTATATATTAACGCAAACGACATCTTTAACACGAACCAATTTGGGCAGACGAATAGCAGCCCGTATGTGCAGTCGACATCAAACTATAAGTACAACACCCGTAGCGTGGCGGTCGTAAAAATCAGCCCTTAATTCGCCACAGAGACGCGATTTTTTCGCGTCTCTTTTTGTTTGATTTTGGCATTTTCGCCACAAAAAAGCCCGAATTTCGCCACAAATAAGGGGATTTCGCCACAAAACCCCGGTTTTGGACACATTTTCTGCACGGCATGGTACGTTGCTGTACTTTTGCACCGTTTTAATCAAAACCGAAATCGAATTTTAATTTTAATCGAAACACAATGAAAATAATTGGAACTGGAAGCGCGTTGCCGTCCCTCACCGTCACCAACGATGACTTGGCGACTTTCTTGGACACCAACGACACTTGGATTTCGAG